>CAJJYX010000041.1 GCA_905197435.1 uncultured Bacteroides sp. | reverse complement strand
CGGCTGCCAGATGAATGTGGCCGACAGTGAAGTGATTGCATCCGTCATGCAGATGGCGGGATATTCGGTGGCCGATACCTTGGAGGAAGCCGATGCGGTGTTTATGAATACCTGCTCCATCCGCGACAATGCGGAGCAGAAGATTCTGAACCGGCTGGAATTCTTCCATTCGCTCAAGAAGAAGAAACGCGGCCTGATAGTAGGCGTGCTGGGCTGTATGGCCGAACGCGTGAAGGACGATTTAATAACCAACCATCATGTGGACCTGGTGGTGGGGCCGGATGCCTATCTCACCCTGCCCGAACTGGTGGCGTCGGTAGAGGCCGGCGAGAAAGCGATGAATGTGGAGCTCTCCACCACGGAGACCTATCGTGATGTCATCCCTTCGCGTATCTGCGGGAACCACATTTCCGGCTTCGTGTCCATTATGCGCGGGTGCAACAATTTCTGTACCTATTGCATCGTCCCCTATACCCGTGGCCGTGAGCGCAGCCGTGATGTGGAAAGCATCCTCAATGAAGTGGCCGACCTCGTGGCAAAGGGCTACAAGGAAGTCACCCTGCTGGGGCAGAATGTCAATTCCTATCGTTTTGAGAAACCGGACGGAGAGACAATTACCTTCCCGATGCTGCTTCGTACAGTGGCAGAGGCGGCGCCGGGCGTGCGCATCCGTTTCACGACCTCGCACCCCAAGGACATGAGCGACGAAACCCTCCAGGTCATCGCCGACATGCCCAATGTATGCAAGCACATCCACCTGCCGGTGCAGAGCGGAAGCAGCCGCATCCTGAAGCTGATGAACCGCAAGTACACCCGCGAGTGGTATATGGACCGTGTGGCAGCCATCCGCCGCATCATCCCCGATTGCGGCTTGTCTACGGATATATTCTCCGGTTTCCACAGTGAGACGGAGGAGGACCACCGGCTTTCCCTCTCGCTCATGGAGGAGTGCGGATACGATTCCGCCTTCATGTTCAAGTATTCCGAGCGTCCGGGCACACATGCCTCCAAGCATCTGCCGGACGATGTGCCCGAAGAAGTCAAGATTCGTCGTCTGAATGAAATCATTGCTTTGCAGAACCGCCTTTCTGCCGAGGCCAATGCCCGGTGTGTGGGCAAGACCTACGAGGTGCTGGTGGAGGGTGTCAGCAAACGCAGCCGCGACCAGTTGTTCGGACGTACGGAGCAAAACCGTGTGGTGGTGTTTGACCGTGGCTCGCACCGTGTGGGCGACTTTGTGATGGTGAAGATTACCGAATCCAGTTCGGCCACGCTGAAAGGAGAAGAAGTGGCAGGCTGACGGGGATAAGACGGTGCAGCCCCCTATGATGTTTATGCAGTAAAAAAAGAAGAGGGCGTGTCAAGACTCGGACAGGGCAGGGTGATATGTCTGTCAGAGTTCTTGGCACGCCCTCTTTCATATTATAAACGTTGAATCTTATTCTGCCATAGCCAGCATATTTGCTACATAGTCGGTCTTGTTGTAGCTTACCAGAGTCAATTCGGACTTTTGCGCATCCTGCTTGTAGAGCTTGTAAGCCACCGGCATGTTTTCATCGTTCAATTCATACACGCTTTTCTTCATGTCTTTGTCGTATGCCTTGTGAGACTCGTTCCAACGTGCATAGGACATGATGATTTCATCATTGTCATATTGGTATGTCATCTTGAAGTAAGGCACCCATTCATCTTTTACACCGTCCCATTTGGAGGCCTTCTTGCAGGTCAGGCGCTTCTGGTCGTCATAAGAGTATTCGTAACGGATGTGGCGGTAAAGTTGTGCGCCGTCTTGTTTGAAGATGGTCTTGGCGACTACCAGTTCGTCTTTCACTTCTTCATTGGTGATGAAGTTGTTTTCCTGTGCCTTTACTTCTGTGTTCATAACACTTGCGATGACCATTGCAACGAATGCGACTGTTTTGAATAAGTTTGTAGTTTTCATAATCATTATTTTTTAATTGTTGTTATTTACTCTGTTTCTTTAATAGACGTTGTTTCTGATTGAAAAGTTGCATCTCGGCTTGTCTTTTTTCTCGAACGCCTTCGCCTAATGATAGTCAATTCCTGTGCCAAAGAATTAAACTGCTGATAATCAGTTGATAATCGTTTCTGGTAACTGTTCATTATCGGACAGTTGTCCGCTTGATATCGAACAGTCTGACAGACTCCGGTGTTGGTGGCGACAGATACAAGTGCCTGTCGTGACAAACATTGGTGTCTGTCGTGCCAGACACTTGTACTTGTCGCGCCGGACACCTGTGTCTGTCGCAAGCGTTTGTTTTCTTAAATCTCCTTAATGGAAACCCTGTAAACCACTTTTTATTTGTTATTTTGCACCAAATTTAGGTGTGGTGCGGCCTGTTCGGTCCGGGCTGCACTTGCTTATTGGCAGAACGTTCGATGAATAAACTCACTATAAAAGCTTGTCCGTTATGTGGTGGAACGCATTTGGAGCGTGCCCTGACATGTGTAGACCATTATGCCTCGGGCGAAATGTTCCACTTGTGCCGCTGCCGGGATTGCGGCTTCCTTTTCACGCAAGACTTTCCCGTGGAGGCCGAGATCGGACGTTACTACGAAACCCCTGATTACATCTCACATTCCGATACCCGCAAGGGAGCGATGAACTCCGTGTACCACTGGGTGCGCAATTATATGCTGGGACGCAAGGCACGCCTTGTGGCGCGTGAGGCACACCGCAAGGAGGGCCGCTTGCTGGATTTGGGCACGGGGACCGGCTACTTTGCCGATGCCATGCAGCGCCGCGGCTGGCAGGTGGAGGCTGTGGAGAAGAGTGCGCAGGCGCGTGCCTTTGCCAAAGAACACTTCAACCTGGATGTGAAGCCCCATACGGCATTGAAAGATTTTGCACCGGGCAGTTTCGACGTCATCACCTTGTGGCATGTCATGGAGCATCTGGAACCCCTCAACGAAACGTGGGAGACCCTGCGCTCCCTGCTGACCGAAAAGGGGGTGCTGATTGTGGCCGTGCCCAACTGCTCCTCTTTCGACGCAAAGAAATACGGAGCCTACTGGGCCGCCTACGATGTGCCCCGCCATTTGTGGCACTTCACGCCGGACACCATCCAGCAATTCGGCTCCAAGCATGGTTTCATCATGGCCGAGCGGCATCCCATGCCGTTCGACGCTTTCTACGTCTCCATGTTGACGGAAAAACACATGAGGCATTCGTGTGCTTTCCTGCGGGGAATGGTTACGGGCACACTGGCATGGTTCAGCGCATTGGTGAAGAAAGAACGCAGCAGTTCCATGATTTATGTGTTCAGGAAGAAGGGGGGAGAAAAAGGGATTAGGGATTAATGATTAGGGATTTACGTAACTTGTAACTTATAATTTATAATGAAGGCAAAGAATAACTCGGTATCCTATTTTGACATGCAGTTCATTACGTCCAGCATCAGTACGACGCTGGTGTTGCTGCTGTTGGGGCTGGTTGTGTTCTTTGTGCTGGCGGCCCATAATCTTTCCGTGTATGTCAAGGAGAACATCAGTTTCTCCGTGCTTGTCAGTGATGACATGAAGGAAAGCGACATCCTGAAGCTTCAGAAGCGGCTGGACAAAGAGGCTTTTGTGAAGCAGACGGAGTACATTTCCAAGAAGCAGGCGCTCCGCGAACAGACCGAGGCGATGGGTACGGACCCGCAGGAGTTCCTCGGCTATAATCCTTTCACTGCTTCCATCGAGATTAAGCTGCATTCCGACTATGCCAATTCGGACAGCATCGCCAAGATAGAGAAGCTGATTAAAAAGAATACCAATATCCAGGAAGTGCTCTATCAGAAAGACCTGATAGATGCCGTGAACGATAATATAAGGAACATCAGCCTGATGCTTCTGGGACTGGCCGTGATACTGACGTTTATCTCCTTTGCGCTGATAAACAACACGATTCGCCTGGCGATATATTCCAAGCGTTTCCTCATCCACACCATGAAACTGGTGGGGGCAAGCTGGGCATTTATCCGCCGTCCGTTCCTGCGGCGTAATTTCTGGATAGGCGTGCTGGCGGCTTTCATTGCCGACGGCATTCTGTGGGGAGCCGCCTATTGGCTGGTGTCCTACGAACCGGAGCTGGTCAGGGTGATTACACCCCGCGTCATGTTGCTGGTGTCTGTCTCCGTGCTGGTGTTCGGGGTGCTCATTACGTGGCTGTGCGCCTTGCTTTCCATCAACAAGTACCTGAAGATGAAAGCAAGCACACTGTATTATATATAACGCTCCGGGCATGCCGTCATAAGTAAGGGGTTGCTTACACTAAGGCATAGCCTTCGGCTGCACTCGGAACTATAGCTTGATGAGGTAATCGGAAGAAGTGCACAGAGAGAAAAGTGCTGCTGTTGCAGTGCGCCAAATAGTAAATCGTCAAATAGTAAATAAATAGATAGATGAGTAAAGAGAGATTCGCTTTTGATAAGACCAATTTTATACTGCTCGGCATCGGCATGGCAGTGGTTATCATTGGTTTTCTTCTGATGACCGGGCCCGTGTCTACCCCGACAACCTTTGAGCCGGACATTTTCAGTGTGAGACGTATCAAGGTGGCCCCGGTGGTTTGCCTGCTGGGGTTTGTGTTCATGATATATGCCGTGCTGCGCAAGCCTAAAAGCAGCGGCACGAAGGAGCAGTGAGCCGCCCCCAATAACTCATAACTTATAACAACTCATAACTTATAAAGTGGAATGGTTTGAAGCGCTTATCCTTGGGCTGATTCAAGGACTGACCGAATATCTGCCGGTGAGCAGCAGCGGACATCTTGCCATCGGTTCGGCATTGTTCGGCATCGAGGGAGAGGAGAATCTTGCATTTACGATAGTGGTGCATGTGGCCACGGTGCTCAGTACGCTGGTGATACTCTGGAAAGAGATAGGCTGGATTTTCAAGGGGCTGTTCAAGTGGCAGATGAACGAAGAGACACGCTATGTTATCAATATCCTGATATCCATGATACCTATCGGCATTGTGGGGGTATTCTTCAAGGATGAGGTAGAGGAGATTTTCGGTTCGGGGCTGGTCATTGTGGGCTGCTGCCTGCTGCTGACGGCGTTGCTGCTCACTTTCTCCTATTATTATAAGCCGAGGCAGAAGGAGAATATCAGCATGAAGGATGCCTTTATCATCGGTCTGGCACAGGCATGTGCGGTGCTTCCGGGGCTTTCCCGTTCGGGCAGCACCATTGCCACCGGTCTGTTGCTGGGCGACAACAAGGCGAAGCTGGCGCAGTTCTCTTTCCTGATGGTGATGCCCCCCATCCTGGGCGAGGCGCTGCTGGACGGAATGAAGATGATGAAGGGTGAGGCTATTGCAGGGGATATCCCGGCACTCTCACTGATGGTAGGCTTCCTGGCTGCTTTTGTTTCGGGCTGCCTGGCCTGCAAGTGGATGATAAATATCGTGAAGAAGGGCAAGCTGATTTATTTTGCCATCTACTGTGCGATAGCCGGTGCTGCGACGCTGGCAGTGAGCTTGATTAACGGATAAACTGATACGGATGAATTTTAAAGAAGGAGAAGTCCTGTATTTCAATAAACCGCTGGGATGGACATCGTTCAAGGTTGTGGGGCATGCGCGTTACCACATCTGCCGGCGGATAAAGATGAAAAAGCTGAAAGTAGGCCATGCCGGTACCCTCGACCCGCTTGCTACGGGGGTGATGATTGTCTGTACGGGCAAGGCCACGAAACGGATCGAAGAATTCCAGTACCACACGAAGGAGTACGTCGCCACCATCCGGTTGGGCGCCACCACCCCCTCTTACGACCTGGAGCACGAGATAGATGCCACCTATCCCACGGAGCACATTACCCGCGGACTGGTGGAGGAGACGCTGAAGAAGTTCGTCGGCGAGATACAGCAGGTGCCTCCCGCCTTTTCGGCCTGCATGGTGAACGGGAAACGTGCCTACGACCTTGCCCGGAAAGGGGAAGAGGTGGAACTGAAACCCAAACTGCTGGTCATCGACGAGATAGAGCTGCTGGGCGACGGGCTGGGCATTGCCGAACCGTGGATAAAGGTACGTGTGGTGTGCAGCAAAGGAACGTATATCCGCGCCCTGGCACGTGACATCGGCGAAGCGCTGGGCAGCGGCGCCCACCTCACGGCTTTGGAACGTACCCGCGTGGGCGACGTCCGGCTGGAAGACTGCCTCAATCCCCTCGATTTCAAAGAGTGGATAGACGCGCAGGAAATAGAGCTTTAGTCATAAAGCTCATGCCGCCTTATGACTGAAAACAGACTGAAATAAATAACAAATAACTCATAACTTATAACTCATATACTTATTATGAAACTGTCGCAATTCAAATTCAAGCTTCCCGAAGAGAAGATAGCTTTGCATCCCACGAAGTACAGAGACGAGTCACGTCTGCTGGTGTTGCACCGCAAGACGGGCGAGATCGAACACAAGATGTTCAAGGATGTTCTGGACTATTTCGATGACAAAGATGTGTTTATCTTCAACGACACCAAGGTTTTCCCTGCCCGTCTGTACGGCAACAAGGAAAAGACCGGTGCGCGTATTGAAGTGTTCTTGTTGCGTGAGTTGAACGAAGAGCTCCGGTTGTGGGACGTACTGGTGGACCCCGCCCGTAAAATCCGTATCGGCAACAAGCTCTATTTCGGTGATGACGACTCCATGGTTGCGGAAGTTATCGACAACACCACTTCGCGCGGGCGTACGCTCCGTTTCCTTTACGACGGTCCGCACGATGAGTTCAAGAAGGCCCTCTACGCACTGGGCGAGACGCCGTTGCCCCACAGCATCATCAACCGTCCCGTAGAGCCCGAGGATGCCGAACGTTTCCAGTCTATCTTTGCGCGCAACGAAGGAGCCGTCACGGCGCCTACTGCCAGCCTGCATTTCAGCCGTGAGCTGATGAAGCGCATGGAAATCAAAGGCATCGACTTTGCCTATATCACCCTGCATGCCGGCCTGGGCAACTTCCGCGACATTGATGTGGAAGACCTCACCAAGCACAAGACCGATTCCGAGCAGATGATTGTGAATGCGGAGGCCGTAAAGATTGTAAACCATGCCAAAGACCTGAACAGGCAAGTCTGCGCCGTAGGTACTACCGTGATGCGTGCCATCGAGAGCACCGTCAGCACCGACGGCCATTTGAAGGAATATGAGGGATGGACCAACAAGTTCATCTTCCCGCCCTATGATTTTACCGTGGCCAATGCCATGATATCCAACTTCCACATGCCCCTCAGCACGTTGCTGATGATTGTTGCCGCCTTCGGCGGTTACGAACAGGTGATGGAGGCATACAATGTGGCGCTGAAGGAAGATTACCGTTTCGGCACGTATGGAGACGCGATGTTGATTACAGACCGGTAATTATGACCGTTTATTTCAGTCTTGGCACCAATCTCGGCGATAAGGAGCAGAACCTCCGCACGGCCGTCCGAAAGATAAGAAAGCAGATAGGGGAAGTGGTTTCCCTATCTGCTTTTTATGCTACCGCCCCGTGGGGCTTTTCCTCCGACAATACCTTTCTGAACGCCGCCCTCTGCGCAAAGACCGCTTTGACACCTTTGGAAGTGCTGCAAACGACGCAGAAGATTGAGCGTGAGATGGGGCGTACACACAAGTCAGTCAATGCAGTGTATAGCGACCGTGTGATAGACATCGACCTGCTGCTTTGCTTTGCCGATGACGGTACTCCCGTCTTGCTGGATACTCCCGGATTGCAACTTCCCCATCCGTTGATGCAGGAACGCCGTTTCGTGCTGGAGCCGTTGGCGGAGATTGCTCCCGGGGTGGTGCATCCGGTATTTAAGAAGACAATACAAGAGCTGTTGTAGAAATAATTCATTATCTTTGTTTCGAGTTTATAACCAGAGAGTCAATGCTAAGATACAAGACATATTTCCTTCTTCTGTTTCTTTCCTGCATTTGTTCCGGCATGGTTGCGGACAATACGGACGATGAAGACTTGCTCCGGAAATTGGATGGGATGATAGAGCAGCGTGAAGTTTACCAACGGAAAGTGGAAAAAGAGATTGCAGACCTGCGCCGTACGTTGACCTATGCGGAAGATGATAAACTACAGTTTGACATCTTGGGCAATCTGTTTGCCAAATACCGCTCTTTCCGTATTGACACCGCCATGGTCGTGGCGAAGGAGAGGCTCCGCCTGGCAGAAAAACTGAAGGATGAAGAACTCATCAACCAGGGATTGATGAATGTTGCCGATGTGCTGAACAAGATGGGCAGACATGAAAAAGCCCTGATTGAGCTCGGCAAAGTAAAGCGTATGGACCAGGTATTGAAAGACACCTATTTCTATTACCTGTACCACACACCATCTACCTCTCTTGCTATAACGACGAGATAGACGCCTCCAGAAAGCAGCACTACTGGCGTGAGATAAAAGCCTATAAAGATACGCTGGTAGCCATCAGTGACCCTGCTTCTTCCAGTTATATTACCAACAAGTGCGGACGGCTGGGCATGCTGGGCGAGTGGGAAGAGGCCATTCGGCTGCTGCAGGATTACTATGCCCGATGTGCGGACGACAATCCGGATAAGGCAAGAATGGAATATCTCTTTGCCGAGCTTTACTTGGGAAAACAAGACACTCTCCGGGCGCGGCACTGGCTTATCTTAGCCTCGATAACAGACATTGCCAATGCCAAGAAAGTCTATATGTCCTTGCAGCGCTTGGCCATGCTTCTGTTCCAGGAAGGTGATATAGCCCGGGCATACAATTACATCTCATGTTCGCTGGAAGATGTCAACTTCGGCAAGGCGCGCTACCGCATTGTGGACATTGCCGAATACCTTCCCATCATTAAAGCTGCCAATGATGCCCGTGTCAAAATGGATGAAGAACGGGTGCTGTTCTTCTTTCTGATTCTTTCGGCGCTGCTGATTACGCTGGTTGTGGCGTTCTTCTTTATCCGTAAGAAGAACAGCAACCTGCTGAAAGTGAAGCAGTCGCTTGCCGAGCAGAACATCCGCCTGCAGGAGATGACGGAGAATCTAATACGGATGAACGGGGAAATCAAGGAATCCAATCATATCAAGGAAGAATACATTGGCTTGTTGTTCAACATCTGTTCCGAATATATCTACAAGCAAGAGAATAATCGCAAGGCATTGCTGAAGATAGTGAACACCGGTTCCATGGCCGATGTCTCCAAAATGCTCAATAACCAGTCCTCCACTTCGGAAGACTTCAAGCTCTTTATCAATAAGTTCGATACGATCTTCCTTTCCATTTTCCCCGATTTCGTAGATTCGTTCAATGCCTTGTTGAAAGAAGAAGAACGGGTGAAGGTAAAGGAAGGGGAGTTGCTGACTCCCGAACTGCGTATCTACGCCCTGATCCGTCTGGGTATAAACGACAACTCGAAGATTGCCAATTTCCTGCACTATTCTTTACAGACGATTTACAATTACCGTATGAAGATGCGTAATAAAGCCTTCATTCCGGGCAAAGACCTGGCCGTCCAGGTTCAGAAGCTGTAGTTCCTGAAAAGGGGATATTGGCATGGATAGTTTTGTCCCTGCGACTCATGAAAAAGCCATCTGCAAGTAGGGATAATACTTCCTTTACTCTTACTTTTTTTTCTTTCTCCTATTTGTGAAATTGTCTGGCAGATAGATACTTATCTTTTTACCCATTCTTCATTTTCTTACTTTTTCCTTTCGTGCGTTTGCCTTACGCTATCCTTAAAGGTAATTTTGCTCATGTTCTGATTTCCCCTTGTCCGGAGCAGTTAACCTTGAATTATTGAATGTATTCCGTATCTCTAATGATACCCTTGTTATACTTTATATTAACTAATTTAAAACCATTATGAAAAACAAGACAAATCCTAAGACTTTTGGAAGTAGGTGGCGGTATGTGCTCGTACTGTTTGCTTTGATTCTCAGTGTGGGTGTTTCTGCACAGAAAACAGTCGCGAAAGGTAATATTCTCGACAGGGAGAACCAGCCCGTCATCGGTGCGAATATCCTGGAGAAAGGAACGACGAACGGTACAATCAGCGATGTGGACGGTAACTTCTCCATCACTGTTTCAAGCCCCAAGGCAGTCCTGCTGATTAAATATATAGGCTATAAAGACGTGGAAATGCCTGTCTCTTCCAACATGAAGATTGTGATGGAAGAAGACAGTGAGGTGCTGGAAGATGTGGTTGTAATCGGATACGGCAGTGTGAAGAAATCCGACGCCACCGGTTCGGTGACGGCCATTAAGCCCGATGATTTCAACAAAGGGCTGCGTACCACTGCCCAAGATGCGTTGGTGGGCAAAGTGCCGGGTGTAAACGTAGTGACCAGCTCCGGTGCCCCGGGAGCGGGCGCAACAATCCGTATCCGGAGCGGCGCTTCACTTTCCGCTTCCAACGACCCGCTGATTGTGATTGACGGCGTACCCGTGGACAACTCCACCATCGAAGGGGGAAGCAATGTCATCGGTGGTATCAACCCCAATGATATAGAGACCTTTACAGTCTTGAAAGACGCATCTGCCACGGCCATTTACGGTTCGAGAGCCTCTAACGGTGTGATTGTTATCACCACCAAGAAAGGAGATGATGCCAAACTGCGTTTTAATTATTCGACCAACCTTTCGGTAAGTACCGTTACCGAAACACTGGATATCCTTTCGGCAGACGAGTTCCGCAAGTTCGTTCCTACCGTATCCGGCGTTCCGAGCACTGTGACATTGGGCACAGCCTCCACCGACTGGCAGGATGAAATCTATCGTTCCGCTTTCGGGCAGGAGCACAACTTCTCTGTTTCGGGAAAAATCAAGCAGAATGCCCCATACCGCCTTTCGGTGGGATATACCAACCAAAACGGTGTTATCCGCACCAATAGCTATGAGCGATATACCTTTAACGGCGGCGTGTCGCCCAAGTTCTTCGACAAGCACCTTTCAGTGGATTTGAATTTGAAAGTGTCTTACGAGGACAATCACAAGATAGATGAAAGCGTAGTGAATAATGCTCTTCGTTATGACCCTACACGTCCTGTCATGACCGGCAGCGCCACTGCCGCCACCGACCCCGGGCTGGGTTACTTCATCTGGATGAACGGCAACTCGCCGATGGCAATCCAGACAGACAATCCGGTGGCACAGCTCGAACTGCAAAACCTCAGCAACAAAGTGACCCGTTCCATCGGCAACGCAGCCTTCAACTATAAGGTGCATCACCTTGAGGACTTGCAGTTGAACTTGAACCTGGGCTACGATGTCCTTCAAAGCAAATATTCAAAGCGGGTTCCCGAACTTGCCGGAATGATGTACACCTCCAATATGAAAGACGGTACGGGACTTGTGTACGACTCCAAGCAGAACAAGCGTAACTATCTGCTGGACTTGTATGCCAACTACTCGCACGTGTTCAACGAGAAACACAGTTTCAGCGCCATGGGCGGGTATGGCTGGCAGCACTTCTGGAAGAAGTTCGACGCCACCACCCTTTCACCGGAAGGCAAAGAACTGTTCTCGCCCAATCATTATGAATCGGAGTATTACCTGCTTTCATTCTATGGCCGCCTGAACTACTCCTATGATAACCGTTATATGGTTACCGCCACTCTTCGTTCGGATGCCTCTTCCCGTTTTGCCAAGGGCAACCGTTGGGGGTTGTTTCCCTCCGTTGCTTTGGGATGGAAAATCAGCCAGGAGGCATTTCTCAGAGATTCGGAAATCCTGTCCGATTTAAAGCTCCGCCTGAGCTACGGCCAGACCGGACAGCAGGATATCCTGAACGACTATCCTTACATGACAACCTTTACTGTATCTTACCCTGAATCCAGCTATCAGTTCGGCGACAAATGGTACAGTACTTACCGTCCCAACGGTTACGATTCGGATATCAAATGGGAAACCACCGAGACTTACAACATCGGCCTGGACTACGGATTCCTCAACAACCGCATCTACGGTTCGGTAGACTATTACCAGCGGCATACCAAGGACTTGCTGAATACAATCTCCGTGATTTCGGGTACCAACTACTCTTCCGTGCTCACTACGAATATCGGCGAAATGGATAACAAAGGGCTTGAATTCTCCATCAATGCCGTGCCTGTGCATACCAAGGACTGGAAGTGGACGGTAGGCATGAACTACACTTGGAACGATTCTGAAATCACCAAGCTGAATGTGATTGATTCCGATGCCAACTTCGTACAGACGGGTGCCATCTCGGGTACGGGAAAGACGGTGCAGGTGTTCATGGTGGGACAGCGCCCCTATACTTTCTACCTGGCTAAACAAGCATACGATACAGACGGTAAGCCTATCGAGGGACAATATGTTCAGCCCGACGGTTCCTTGTCTGCCACGGAGACGAAGTATGCCACCAACAAGAGTGCGCTTCCCAAGTCCTATCTGGGATTCAATACGCAGTTGAGTTATAAGAACTGGGATTTTGCTGTCAGCGGTCACGGTGCATTCGGAAGCTATGTCTACAATTATGTAGCCGCCGACCAATATCTGCAGTCCGTTTACAGTGACCAAGGCAACTTCTCCAATATCCTGCGCTCCACCAGAGACAGCGGTTTCCAGAACCAACAGCTCTATTCGGACTACTTCCTGGAGAAGGGCGACTTTTTCCGCATCGACAACATTTCATTGGGTTACACCTTCCGGAAATTGTGGGATAAGTCAAGCTCCCTGCGCCTCACCTTTGGTGTCCAGAACGTAGCTACTTTCACCGGTTATTCGGGCATCGATCCGGAAATTTACAGCGGTATCGACAAGGAAGTATACCCCCGTCCGCGTGTGTTCTCGATTAGTGCTAACTTAAATTTCTAACGGATTAAAACTATACTATATGAAAAAGATAAATACCTGTTTATTCACCCTGTTTTTCTTGGGCATCAGCCTTGTCTCCTGCCTGGGTGATTTGGATACCATGCCATTGGATAATAATCAATTAGTGAGCGAACAAGTATATAAGACGAAGGACGGTTACACGGGTGTGCTTGCCAAGTGCTATGCTTCGCTGATTCTGACGGGGCAACAAGGAGGTGATGGTGGAAACGGTGACCTGGAAGGCGCCAATGAAGGATATTCCGGTTACGTACGTCTGCTGTTCTACCTTCAGGAGTTGTCTACGGATAATTTCCTGATGCCCTCTTCCTCCAACGGCCTGCGCAAGTGCCTGAACCTGCAATGGGATGCTTCCAATGCATCGGTAGTGACCTGGACTTACCAGCGTCTCTACATGAGTATAGCCTATTGCAATGAACTGCTGCGGGAGTGTACCGAAGGTAAGTTGCAGGGGCGCGGACTTTGGGACGAGATGAAGGACGAATACATCAGTTATAGAGCCGAAGCGCGTCTGATACGTGCATATTGCTACTCCATGCTTTGTGATTTGTTTGGCAACGTGCCCTACGTGGACGAGTATACCGGCGTGAAGGAAATCCCCGTTCAATATACCCGCAAACAGATATTCGAGTATGCGGAAAGCGAATTGCTTGCCATCGAGAATGAGCTGAAAGCACCGGGTGAGAATGAATATGGCCGTGTGGACCGTGTGGCCGACTGGTTCCTGTTGTCACGCATGTATCTCAATGCACAAACCTGGATCAATGAAAACAAATACGAAGCGGCCTACACCTATGCCAAGAAAGTCATTACGGACGGTCATTATCCGCTGGCTTCCGACTATCGTGAAATCTTCCTGGCCGATAATAATACTTGCAAGGAGATTATCTGGCCTTTGGTGCAGGACGGATTGCATGCCCAGAGTTCGGCAGGTACCAACTTCTATGTAAAAGCCTTTGTAAACGGTCCGATGGACGAATTGTACAATACCGGAGTAGGGTCGAGAGGCTGGGGTAATGTCCGCGCCAAGATGACATTGGTGGACGCTTTTGACGCAGACGACATCAGGTTTGACGTGAACGACACTTGGGGAAACGGAAAGAAGGACAAACGTGCCCAGTTTATGACCGCCCTTCCCAACCAGGTGAAAGAAACTTGGGATGCAAATATGAATATGACGAGCCTGTTTACTTACGGCTACGGTTATATCAAGTGGAGAAATGTGACGAAGGACGACCAACTGTGTGCGTCGGGCGAAGCCTATACCTCCATTGACTTCCCGCTGTTCCGCACAGCCGATGCCTACCTGATGGCTGCCGAAGCTATCCTGCGCGGAGCAAGCGGCACCGATGCGGAGGCCTTGGGCTATGTCAACGAAATCAGGGAGAGGGCCTATATGTCCGGCAAGTATGCCAAAAGCGGAGTCCGTTCCGATGTTTCGGGAGCTGTCAGCCTCAATGAGCTTACGCTGGACCTTATCTTGAGCGAGCGCCAGAAGGAGCTGGCGTCTGGTCAGACGTACAGACTTGATTCGTTTCGGCAAGTATACGAAAGGCAATGACTGGGATTGGAAGAATGGTGTCCGCCTGGGTGAGGATATAGATGACAAGTACAAGCTTTTCCCTCTTCCGGAAAGTGAAATGACCAATAATCCGGCTTTGAAGCAGAATGACGGGTATTAATAATAAATTAGAATCATGATGGAACTGAAGCAAATCCTGTTATGTAGTTTGATGTGGTTGTGCTGTGTCTCTCTCGGGGCGCAGACTACCAAAGAAGAAATGTTTTCTACTATTGAGAAAACCGGTGGCGTGTATTGGGCCTACCCACTTGACTTTGCCCCGCAGACCAAGGCTCCTAAAGGTTACAAGCCTTTCTATGTGAGCCATTACGGACGTCATGGTTCCCGCTACCTGATTGCTGACCGCGACTATAAGTGGTTGATAGACCTTTTTGAAGAGGCGCACCGTGAGGGGGCTCTCTCCGAATTGGGAGAAGACACCTACCGGCGTTTGTTGAAGGTATGGGAGGAAGCGGAAGGTCATGGCGGCGACCTGACTCCTTTAGGAGTGCGCCAGCATCGCGGAATCGCCGAACGGATGTATGCTTCTTTCCCCGAGGCCTTCAAAGGCAGTCCTGCCATTTCGGCCCGTTCCACGGTAGTGCTGCGTTGCGCCATGAGCATGGTGGCTTTTGGTGATCGGCTGAAGGAGTTGAATCCGGCTTTGCGCATCTCTTACGAAGCGAGCCCGAAGTATATGGATTATCTGAACTACCATACGGATGAGTCCAACCGCTTTACTTCTTCCCAAGACGGGCCGTGGGCGGAAGAATACCGTAAGTTTGAAGAAGCTCATACCCAACCGGACCGGTTGATTGCTTCTCTGTTTCAGGACAGGAACTTCATTCTGAAGAGAGTGAATCCAAAGGAAACCATGTGGGGCTTGTATTGGGTAGCCAGTGATATGCAGAATGCAGAGACTGAGGTGTCTTTCTATGATATCTTTGAGCCGCAGGAACTGTTTGATTTGTGGCAGTGCATCAATTACCGCTTTTATGTGGGCAATGCCAACCATGCCGACGGCAAGGGAATCGTGGTGGCCAATGCCAAGTCATTGTTGCAGAATATCCTGGATAGTGCCGATGAGGCTATCCGTAAGGGGGGGATTGCCGCTACCCTGCGTTTCGGGCACGATGGCAACGTGATTCCTCTGGTGGCTTTGATGCAGATAGAGGACTGTAATGTTGCTGTCAGCAATCCATCCGAGGTGTATAAGGTGTGGAGCGATTTCAAGATTGTTCCTATGGCCGCTAATGTGCAGATTGTATTTTTCCGTAATGAGAAGGGAAATGCGGACGATATTCTGGTGAAGATACTGCATAATGAAAACGAAGTGCACATTCCGGTACAGACGGATATGTTCCCCTTCTACAAGTGGAGCGATGTGGAGAGCTATTACAGAAATCTCTTGAAATAAAGGAATAAGGTTAACAATACGAAAGCTGTTTATACAAAGGGAAGTACGCCGATGTGATATCGGTGTACTTTTGTTTTTATGGGGGGGACTATCCCGAATG
The DNA here is from genome assembly GCA_905197435.1 of uncultured Bacteroides sp. Lineage (GTDB taxonomy): Bacteria > Bacteroidota > Bacteroidia > Bacteroidales > Bacteroidaceae > Bacteroides. The sequence goes on along the minus strand of CAJJYX010000041.1, from coordinate 4,155 downwards.
TGACGAGCAGTCCTTTTGTGGACGGCAGGCCAGGCGCCTTCCTTTGGAGGCAGGAACGGGATAAAGAAAATCCTCAATCAGTGTTAATCTCTGTAATCAGTGGTGCAACGTATTAATTTTCTCTTTATCTTTGTGCCCGAAAACGATACGTGGAGAGATTTGAGTAGCTTGCAACCACAGAAAAAAATGCTAAAACACATCCTTTCTGACGGCCTGTTTGTGCCGGATGCATCTACTCACGTGCTTATCCCTCACCCCTCGTTTCTGATTATTCATTCTTAATTCTTAATTGAAATGGGATATTTATTCACATCCGAATCGGTGTCTGAAGGACACCCCGACAAAGTGGCCGATCAAATATCGGACGCTGTGCTTGACAAACTGTTGGCCTACGACCCCAGTTCGAAAGTAGCTTGCGAAACTCTGGTTACTACCGGTCAGGTAGTGCTGGCTGGAGAAGTGAAAACCAAAGCGTACGTTGACATGCCTCTCATCGCACGCGAAGTAATCAAGAAAATCGGCTATACAAAAGGCGAGTATATGTTTGAAAGCAATTCATGCGGTGTGCTGAGTGCCATCCATGAGCAAAGCCCCGACATTAACCGCGGCGTAGAGCGCCAAGACCCTATGGAGCAAGGTGCCGGAGACCAGGGGATGATGTTCGGCTATGCCACCAACGAAACGGAGAATTACATGCCGCTTTCGCTGGATCTTGCGCACCGCATCCTGCAAGTGCTGGCAGACGTCCGCCGCGAAGGCAAGGTGATGACCTACCTCCGTCCCGATGCCAAGAGCCAGGTGACCATTGAATATGATGACAACGGTACGCCCGTGCGCATCGACACCATCGTAGTCTCCACCCAGCATGACGACTTTATCCAGCCTGCCGACGACAGCGAGGCCGCACAGCTCAAGGCCGATGAGGAAATGCTTGCACAAATCCGCCGCGATGTAATCGAGATTCTGATGCCGCGTGTCATTGCTTCCATCCACCACGAAAAGGTGCTGGCACTGTTCAACGACCATATCACGTACCACGTCAATCCTACGGGCAAGTTCGTAATCGGTGGCCCTCACGGTGACACCGGACTGACGGGACGCAAGATTATCGTAGATACCTACGGCGGCAAGGGTGCCCACGGCGGCGGCGCTTTCTCCGGAAAGGACCCCTCCAAGGTAGACCGCAGTGCTGCTTATGCTGCCCGTCACATTGCCAAGAATCTGGTAGCTGCCGGCGTGGCCGACGAAATGCTGGTGCAGGTAAGTTACGCCATCGGCGTGGCACGCCCCATCAATATCTTCGTAGATACTTATGGCCGCAGCCATGTCAATATGAGCGACGGCGAGATTGCCCGTAAGATTGATGAGCTGTTCGACCTCCGTCCCAAGGCCATCGAAGACCGCCTGAAGCTCCGCAACCCCATCTATCAGGAAACTGCTGCCTACGGACACATGGGTCGCGAGCCGCAGACCGTCGTCAAGCACTTCAAGAGCCGCTACGAGGGCAACAAAGATGTAGAGGTGGAACTTTTCACTTGGGAGAAGCTGGACTACGTGGACAAGGTGAAAGCCGCATTCGGTTTATAATCAGCATAGCTTTACGGCTATTTATATAGAAGGCTGCCCTTCTGCATCTCCGGAATACCGGTATATGCAGAAGAGGCGGCTTTCGTGTTTTCATTGCATTCGGCGTTTCCCGGTAAAAATGTGCATGGAATGTGTACGGTAATCTCCTTAAATAGTGTACCTTTGTGAACATCAACGAATATAGGGCGCCTATGAGACACCTTTTGTCAGCCTTTTCTTTCTTTTTAGTAGCTTCTGTTTTATGCCGGTCGTGCAAGGAGGAGGTCACTTCTGCACGCCCCCTGCCTGTGGCGGCAGACTATAACCGGAGGGGTGGAGAGCAAGAACGGCTGGCGCAAGAGTACTTTCATTGGGGATGCGCCCATGCGGAGAATAAAGAGCTTCCGAAGGCGGTAGACCTTTATCTGAAGTCGCTGGAGCTGATGTTGGGGAGCAAGGACTCTACGTTTCTGGCAATGCTGTACAGCCGTCTTGGGGATTGCTATAATGGGCAGAAACTGCGTCCTACAGCAAGGGAGATGTATAAAAAAGGATATGCCTTATGCCTGAGTAAAGATTCTGTCCGGGCTTGCTACGCTTTGGATAATATCGGAGATACTTTCTTGGCAGAGTCTCAATTGGACAGTGCTTTGGTGTATTATCGGCAAGCATTGGAAATGGCTTCCGCTCTTCGGCATTCCGATTTGCTGTTTACCGTATATAGCGATGTAGCTGCGCTTTATAATGAGCAAGGCAGGTATGTTGATGCTGAATTTTATATATCGAAAGCATTGTCATACCAATCTTCCCAAAAGAACTATACGTCGGCTTGTTCTACCAAAGGGGATATTTTGGGAGACCTGAACCAAAGCGATTCTGCCATTTATTATTGGAAGATAGGTGCGGAATCCTCCGATATATATGTGAAAGCTTCATCTTACGGCAGCTTGTTTCAGGAATACAAGAAGATGGAGTCGTGGAAAAAGGCTGCTCTGTATGCCGATTCTTTTCTTATCTATTATGATTCTATCCAGGCGATGAATAGCCGTGCAGAGCTTGATGAACTGATGGACAATCATTTGGTGGAACTTCATAAGCATGAATTGTCCGTCGAGAAAAATTGGATAGTCGGAGGTTTGATTGTCGCCTTTCTGATTCTGGCAGCGATATTGGTTATTCTTTATTTGTGGTTTGATGGCTGCAGGAGAAAAAAGTATGTGGCTTTGCAGCAGCGGTTGATGGAAAACCGTGCCGAGGCTATATTCTTGAGCGAAGCTACTGAAATGCCTTCCGATGACAGGAATGTAGAACTGCAGAAACTGGAAGAAGAGCGTTTCCGGATTTGCCTGTCTTTGTTTGAGGCAACGGCGGGAAGCAAAAAACTGGATGAGCTGAAAAAAGCCACTCCCGCCATGCAGGTTAAGATGGCAGATATTTACCGTGCAATGATTGTAAGTGATATCCGGAAATCATTTGCCAATGTCATGGGTGATTTGAAGGAACGTTACCCCAGCCTGACGAATGACGACTTGCTGTATTGTGTATTATCTCTGCTTTACTGTTCCAAAGATGTCATTCTGCATATAACAAATGTTTCCGCAGATGCAATAAAAGTAAGGAAAAACCGCATCAAGGGTAAAGTTGATGCCGAACAGTTCTTTCATATCTTTGATTACTGATACTCAGTGATATATTTTGCTTTTGTTACTTTTGTTACTTGCCTTTGTTACCTCTGTTACCACTTATTCCTTTGTCGATGTGGAAAAGTTGTCGTCCTTTGCCCTATAGTCATTGAATTAATTGATTGTGAAGACAAAAGGGCTGCTATTGCTGTGTCTATTTGCATTTTATTTACTAACGCTATAATTCAAGAAACAATGAAGAAACATTTATTATTTGTCTTTTTAGGTGTACTCGCTTGTTGCTCATGTAGTAATAGCTATGATTTGTTGGAGAATGATGCAGAGCTCGCTAAGGCAGCTGAGGATTATGAATTGATGACCAGAGCTGCCATCAATGAAACAGATTCATTGAAAGTCGAGACAATAGCCGACGAACAAGCTATTCAGACTACAGTGGATGAGTATATGACACAGTTGATGAATAATCCTGCCATTGCAAAGCAAAAAGTCATGAGGACACTTTATAATACAACTTGTGATGTTGTTGGGGTATTTAAAGTTGGGTCATGTGGTGTCTACAAGGAATTGGAAATAAATATGGATGCGGAAGATACAAGGCAGGATTCTAAAAAAACTGGTAATACCGGAGATTCTTTTGTAGATGGCAATGGTAATATACGTTTCAAATTTTGTTTGACAGAGGCAAGCCAATTTTATCCAGGAGGTGTGTTCTTACTGGACCATGTAGATTATGCACCGTCTTATGGTGGAAGTTGGAATGGTACGATGCAGGTAGTAATACGTTATCACGATTGCGATGATAAGCATACAAAAAATAAAGTGGTAACATGTGGAGATTCTCGATATGATCATATTGATAAGCTTTCCAAAGGATTTACCCAAATAAATAAAAATGCAGCTTTGGCATGGGCCTTCCCCTCTCAATTTAAGGTACCCTCTGTGTGCT
>CAJJYX010000040.1 GCA_905197435.1 uncultured Bacteroides sp. | reverse complement strand
ATAACAAAATGAAAATGTTAAAGAGTTTTTTTAAGCATGTCGGTGAAGCCGATAAGAACATTTGGGGTTATGTAATGCTTTAAGCATTCTCCCCCTTTTGTTGAAGTATTGGATTTTAGTTTTCAGGTATTAGTTTAAAATTTAAGGTTATGAAAGAAAAGATTATGAAATCAGTAAGGCGCATTCTCGCTGAAGTCGGCAGGAACGAAGCGCTGTCAATGGGCTACACCCTGAAAAAGTAAAAATGTAAGAGTCTGGCCGGTTTCAGGTCAAACTTCAGTTTAGGTATTAGTCTAATTTTAAGATTATGAAAAAGAAGATTGCAAATTCATTTAAGCGCATTCTTACCGCAGCTGGTAAGAATTGGATGGAGGCAATGAAATATTATAGCCTCCAAATGTGAGCACACTGACATTTAAGTATAAGGCAAGGGATATGTTTTCAAAACATATCCCTTGCCTTTTTATAGGCGTGGAATAAGATTTTTTATATCCAAAAGTACATTTGTTTAAACTTTATTCACTTCCTTTGTTGTTAATACAAAAACTAACAAACGAATAATCAATGAAAGCAATTCAAAGAATTTGTAGCATATTGCTGCTGGTTACATTCGGAGCGTTGGCATTGCATGCGCAGACGTATGACAAATTATGGAAGCAGGTAGAACAGGCTCAAAAGAAAAGCCTGCCCAAGACAGTGATAAAGCTGGCCGATGAAATCTACCGGAAAGGCAGGCAGGAGCAGAATGCCCCGCAGATGTTGAAAGCATACATCTGTAGGGAAACTTATCAGGAGGAGCTGACTCCGGATAGTCTTTATTCCGGCCTGAAGTATATGGAATCCTGGGCACAATCAGAGAAGGAACCGGTGAGCAAGGCCATTTTGCATTCTTTGCTGGCGCGTGAATATGCCGAGCTGATGCAAAAGGACCGTCGTACCTTGTTGTCGCGTACCTTGCTGGATGTCGATGAGGTTCCGGAAGATGTCCGTGAGTGGAGCATCAGCCAGTTTGTGGACAAGATAGACGGGTATATCCGTGCATCTTTACAAGATTCTATCCGTCTGCTCGATACATCCGCCGAAAAATATGTGCCTTTTGTGGTGTTGGAAGACGGCAGCCGATTCTATGGGCACGATATGTACCATCTGTTGGTGAGCCGTGCCATTGACACTTATCGGCAGCTTGATGGTTTCAACGTGGATTCTTTGGTGCAAGCCCGTATCGAGAGGGTTTATCAGGATATGATGAATGCTTATCGTCATCGTGCCGGTTCGGAAAATGCCCTGTTGCTCTGTTCGCTTGATTATTGGAGTTGGAAGTTGGCCGACGGCATCAGCCGGCAGCCTTATCCTACTTTCCGGATGCGCCGGGAAAAGGCTAATCGGGAATATCTTGAAGTTTTGGATAAACTGATAAAGGAATATGGTGCACGTGAGATTTGTGCAGAGGTTTACATACATAAAGCCGACTATTTGCGTCGTTCAGAGCCGATGCGTGCCGGTGAGGCGTTGAAGGTCTGTGCAGAAGGTTTGAAACGCTATCCTGCGTACAAGCGCATCAATGAATTGAGAAATATCCGTGAACAGATCTTGCAGCCTGAATTTACTCTGACAATGAATGGAAGCGGTTATCCCGGTGATTCGGTGGACATGAGATTGCAGTACTGTAATTTGAAAGGGTTTACTCTCAACTTATATGCCACTACTTTAAGTGAAGTCCCTTGGATGGATCATGGCATAAATAAGGATACTTATAAAAAGTTTGCTCGGAAACTTTCTTCCACTCACTTCGATTTGCAGCCGTTGCCGGGTAAAGACAAATTGCCGGAAGATGTCCCTTATCTCTCCTCTGATACGGTATTCAAGTTTGTGATACCTCAGGAGACGGGAGTCTATATTGTCCAGGTAGTGCCGGATGCCGCAACCGCCCGTACAGACGACGAATTCTTGGTATCTACCCGCTTTAAGGTGTTGACATTGAACTTGGGAGACAACCGCATGGAAGTGACCACATTGGATGCTCGAAGTGGACAACCGATTGCTGATGCCAAGGTGAGTTTCTACTCTTCTTATGATGAGAAGAACCGGAAAGTGATGGCAGAGGTGTTGACTGATGCCGGTGGAAAGGCTCTATTGCCTTGGCAAGACGGAATCCGGAGTTATGTGGCACGTAAAGGCAAGGACACTGCCATGATGCCGCAGCACATTTACATGAATCGCTCTTATGCTGGTATCAAGGATACCGATTGGAAGCAGATGGCTTTGCTGACAGACCGATCACTCTATCGCCCGGGACAGACCGTTCATGTAAAAGGGATAGCTTACATACAGAACAATGATAGTGCCCATGTGTTGCAAGGGATTGACTATGAGCTTGCTTTGTTGGATGTTAACCGTAAGGAACTTGCCACCAGGAAGGTACAGACAAATGATTTCGGCTCTTTTACTACCGAATTTGTGCTTCCGGCAGCTTGTCTGAATGGGATGTTCAGCATACAAACCAAAGACCCTCAATCCACCGTAACTTTCAGAGTGGAAGAATACAAGCGGCCTACTTTCGAAATAACCTTTACTCCCGTCTCGGAAGCATATCGATTAGGCGAAAAGGTGGTATTGAAAGGAAATGTCAAAGCTTTTAATGGAATGACGGTGCAGGATGTACCGCTGACCTATACTGTGACCCGTCAGAATCCGAGGTTTGACTATTGGAATAATGCGGACAAACCGTTATTGTCCGATACCATACAATTGGATGTCAACGGTGATTTTGCTATTCCCTTGACTTTGGATGCACCGGACGGAGATACAGACAAATATGGGAGCGTGTATACCTATCATGTGGAGGCTGTGGTAACGGATGAGGCCGGTGAAACACAGACTGCCTCATATAATCTGTTGGCAGGTCCTAAGGCTTATTCCTTTGATGTCCGCCTCCCCCGGTATATCTGCAAGGAAGACAGCATGTTTTTTACTTTTGGAGTGAATAATATAATGGATGTCCCTCAGAACATTGAAGGCTCCTATTGCCTTTATCCATTTGCAGAACCAGACGGGGCGAAGAATGCAGGAGACTCCCAGTCTTTTGGTGATGTGGCATTGGAGGGCACATTCACTGCCAATCGGCTCCAGGATTTCTCGACTTGGAATAGGCTTCCTTCGGGCAGTTATCGTTTGAAACTTTCCGTACGCGACAGTTTGGAATGTGAAGAGAATAATGGGGAATATGGCAGTGACAATTTCGTGCTCTTTTCAAAGAGTGACAAACGCCCGGCAGCATTTACGGACTTCTTCTACTATAAGGAAAATGACGAATTTGATGCGCAGCATCCTGCTGCTTTCTTGTTGGGTACTTCCCATAGAGATACTTATGTGCTTATGGATGTCTTCTGTGACAGGAAGCGCATTGAAAGTCGTGTGTTGCAGTTGAATGATACAATCATCCGCATGGAATATCCTTATAAAGAAGCGTATGGCAAAGGAGTTACCCTGCTTTTCAATTTTGTGAAAGACGGTGAAATGTACAGCCATCAGGTTTATCTGAAAAAACGGCAGCCGGAACGTACCCTCAGTATGAAATGGGAAGTATTCCGTGACCGTTTGCGTCCCGGACAGGAGGAAGAGTGGAAACTTGTTATAAAGACTCCCAACGGCATACCTGCTGCAGCCGAGATGTTGGCAACGATGTATGATGCCTCATTGGATAAGATTTATAGCCGCAATCAGTTGCTGCGGGTTTTCTATCCGGATAATCTATATGGTGCATTCCGTAATGCAAGCAGTTACAGAAACAATTATTCCTCCATTTATTTCCCGTTGAAGGCTTGGAGGGTTCCGGCATGGTCGTTCGATTATTTCTGTTCTCCTTATATGGATGGAGTGATGCGGATAGTAATGGTAGAAGATGAGGCGCTTTTGGAGGAAGCAACTGTGGTGGGGTATGGGAATACCCGGAATAATTCAGTAACTGGAGGGTTGCGGATACGTGGTGTAAGTGAACCGATGCTTGCTTCTCGAAAAGCCGGAAAAGCTGTTGAATCACAAGAATACGCTATGGCAGCCGATGCGGCTTTTGAAGAAGAGGCTATGCCTGTTGGAGAACAAGTACTGCAACCCGATGCGAGCCTTCGTACCAACTTTGCCGAAACAGCTTTCTTCTACCCTCAACTGCATACCAATGAACAAGGAGAGATTGCATTCTCCTTTATGATGCCGCAAAGCCTGACCCGCTGGAACTTCCGGGGTTACTCACATACCAAGGATATGCTGACGGGGATGTTGGATGCTTCTGTCGTTACCGCCAAAGAGTTTATGCTGACTCCTAATATGCCTCGTTTTGTCCGTGTTGGGGACAAAACACAGATAGCCGGCACGATTGCCAATCTGACGGATAAAGTTGTGAAAGGGGCTGCTGTATTCACTTTGTTCGATCCCATGACGGAGAAGGTCATTTCCACCCAACGGCAGAAATTTTCAGTGGAGGCGGGAAGAAGCGTTGCCCTCAACTTCCATTTTGAGGTGTCCGACCGTTATGATTTGCTGGGTGTCCGTATGGTTGCCGATGGAGGTGCGTTCAGCGATGGCGAGCAGCATCTATTGCCTGTATTGAGTAACAAGGAATATATCACGGAAACGCTTGCCATGCCTATCCGTGGCGAGGAAATCCGTACGTTCTCATTGGACAGCCTTTTCAATCGCAACAGCCGTACGGCGACAGACCGTCGTCTGACAGTGGAATTTACCGGAAATCCGGCGTGGTATGCCGTACAGGCCTTGCCGGTATTGAGCTTGCCTGTCAATGACAATGCTATATCTTGGGCAACAGCCTGGTATGCCAACAGTTTGGCCGGCTTTATTGCCAACAGCCAGCCTCGTATCAAAGCCGTGTTCGATAGCTGGAAGGCTGTCGGTGGAACAAAGGAAACTTTCCTTAGCCGGTTGGAGAAGAACCAGGATGTGAAGAATATCTTGCTTAGCGAGTCCCCCTGGGTACTGGAAGCTACTACCGAAGCCGAACAGCAAGCACGTATTGGCACACTGTTTGACATCAATCAACTGAATAGCCGTAATCTTTCCGCCTTTACCAAATTGAAAGAATTGCAAGGTGAAGACGGAGGATGGAGCTGGTATAAAGGGATGTCCGGCAGCCGCCATATAACCGGCTATATTACAGAATTGCTTGTTCGTCTTCCTTTGCTGACGAAGAATGAACTGCCTGAAGAAGTTGCCGCCGTGCGACAGAAAGCTTTCGGCTATTTGAACCGGCAGGCTTTGGAAGAGTATCGTAATATCCGTAAATCCGAGAAAAACGGTGCCAGAATTGTTGGCAACTCGGAAGCGGCTATGACGTATCTGTACCTGATTGCTCTCAGTGGCGAAAAAGTGCCTGCTGAGAACCAGGCTGCTTACCGCTATTTCCTTTCGAAAGTGGCTGCTAACCTTGAAAATGGAACAATGAGCAGCAAAGCGCAGTCTGCCATCATTCTAAAGGCGGCAGGACGGATAACCGAAGCGAATGAATTCATTGCTTCCCTCAAAGAACATCTGGTGCAGACGGATGAGATGGGTGCATATTTTGCTTTCCATGCCAATCCGTACAGTTGGGGTATGTTGCCTGTCCCTGCCCATGTGGAAGTAATGGAAGCTTTGCGTATGGCAGGTGGCAACGACGCTTTGGTGGAGGAAATGAAGCTTTGGCTGCTGAAACAGAAGCAGGCCACCAGTTGGAATTCTCCGGTTGCTACAGCCGATGCAGTTTATGCACTGCTTTGCCAAGGTGCTAATTTGCTGGAAAGCCGTGGTGATGTACGTATCACTTTAGGCGGTGAAATTCTGGAAACAGTGTCACCTGCAAAGACCGCGGTTCCGGGTTTGGGCTATGTCAAGGAAACCTTTACCCAGGGCAGTCCGGAGCTGAAAGCTAAATCAGTCACTGTAGAGAAGCGGGATGCCGGCATTGCATGGGGAGCCGTTTATGCCCAATACCTGTCGCCCATATCTGATGTAAAGCAGCAGGGCGGTGAATTGAATGTGGAGAAGAAGCTCTATGTGGAGCGAGTATCGGCTGACGGTAGCAAGTCTTTGCAGCCGGTTGCTGAAGGGGCCCGGTTGTCTGTCGGCGATAAAATAGTTGCCCGTCTGACTATCCGGCTGGACCGTGCCATGGACTTTGTCCAATTGAAAGACCAACGTGGAGCTTGCTTTGAACCTATAGGAGCGCTGTCCGGCTATCGTTGGAACAATGGCTTCGGTTATTATGCGGAGGTGGAGGATGCCGCAGCCAATTTCTTCTTCGACCATTTGGGTAAAGGCGTTTATATATTGGAGCACAGTTACCGTATAGCCCGTAGCGGAACTTATGAAACCGGGTTGGCCACTATACAATGTGCTTATGCTCCGGAATATGCCTCACATTCGGCGGGAGGGACAATAGTCATAAAGTAACGGAAGTATTCTGGAAGAACGCAAATTGCAGAGAGAAATCTTTTAAAAGGAAGATTTCCGGCGTTTCTGCAATTTGCGTTCTTCTATTTTAGGAACTCTCATTGAAAACTCTTATTTTTGTCCAGCTAATATTGGATGAGAACAGCAGAATAAGAAACTCTGATATTTAAAAACAGATGAAGCGGATATTGATAACTTTATATGTATTTGTTGCCACGGTAGTGGTTGCCGTGGCACAACCACGTTTTACTTCAAATACAGAGATGCACAGTTTCGGTCAGATAGAATGGAAACATCCCGTCACCGTGCAGTATACCATCACCAATACGGGCGACCGGCCCTTGGTGCTTACAGAGGTCGAACCGGATTGTGCCTGCTCTGTAGCCCAATGGACTGAAACACCTATTGCCCCAGGAGCGAAAGGAACGGTGAATGTAACTTTTGATGCCAAGGCATTGGGACATTTCCAGAAGTCTGTGGCCATTTACAGTAACGCGCAGCCCAATTTGGTTTATCTGAAATTCAACGGTGAGGTTGTTCAGGAAATCAAGGATTTCACTAAGACCCATCCTTATCTCATCGGGCAGATACGCATTGACAAGAACAGTCTCGACTTTCCCGATGTCCAGCATGGTGAGCAGCCGGTAATACATATCGGTGTGGTTAATCTTTCCGAACGCCCATACGAACCGGTGCTGATGCATCTGCCGCCCTACCTGCAGACAAAAGTCGAGCCCAATGTGCTGCAAAAGGGAGAAAAAGGAATCATTACGCTTACATTGAATTCGGAAAGGCTGACCGATCTTGGATTGACACAGACGTCTGTCTACCTTTCCCGTTTCTCAGGCGACAAGGTAGGTGACGAAAACGAGATTCCCGTTTCGGCCATTCTTTTGCCGGATTTCTCAGGAATGACAGAGACGGAAAAGGCGAATGCCCCGGCTATCAGTCTTTCCACCAAAGATATTGACATGAGTGCGATATTGGCCAAGAAGTCAAAAGCGCGTCAGGACATTACCATTACCAATACCGGGCGTTCTCCTTTGCAGATAAACAAGCTTCAGGTATTTCATCCGGCAGTGGGGGCTAATCTCAAGAAGAGTGTGCTGCAACCGGGTGAGAGCACTCGCCTGCGGGTAACGGTAGTAAAGAATAATATAGGCAAGAAACGCCGCCATCTGCGCTTGCTGATGATTACCAATGACCCGATGCAACCGAAAGTGGAAATCAATATTAAAGCGAAACAATAAGAGGTTTAAGGGCTTTCATAACTTATTTACTCACAACTCATAACCCATAACTAACCATGGAACATCCCGAAAATAATGAAGCATACAAAGGCTTGGTTGTCAACGCAGGCATTGAGCAGCCTTCATCGGTCAATCCTTATCTGAAGAATCTTCCCAAGCGGAAGAAGCGTGCGCTTTCTGTGTCAGACTATGTGGAAGGCATAGTGAAAGGTGATGTTACGATACTCAGCCAAGCGGTGACGCTGGTGGAGAGCGTGAAGCCGGAACATCAGACCGTGGCGCAGGAGGTGATAGAGAAATGTTTGCCTTATTCGGGTAACTCTATCCGTGTTGGTATCAGTGGGGTGCCCGGAGCCGGTAAAAGTACTTCCATTGACGTGTTCGGCTTGCATGTGCTGGAGGAACACGGCGGCAAGTTGGCCGTCCTTGCCATTGACCCGAGCAGCGAACGTAGCAAAGGCAGTATTCTTGGTGATAAGACACGTATGGAGAAGCTTTCCGTTCATCCCAAGTCCTTTATACGTCCCAGCCCTTCTGCCGGTTCGTTGGGTGGCGTGGCACGTAAGACACGTGAAACGATTGTGCTTTGTGAGGCTGCCGGTTTCGACAAGATATTTGTAGAGACGGTAGGGGTGGGTCAGAGCGAGACTGCCGTACATTCCATGGTAGACTTCTTCCTGCTTATACAGCTGGCAGGTACGGGCGATGAGTTGCAAGGCATCAAGCGCGGCATCATGGAAATGGCCGATGGCATTGTCATCAATAAGGCCGATGGCGACAATCTGGAACGGGCTAAACTGGCGGCAACGCAGTTCCGTAACGCACTGCACCTTTTTCCGGCTCCAGAGAGTGGCTGGACTCCCCAAGTACTGACTTATTCAGGATTCTATAACCTTGGTGTGAAGGAAGTGTGGGACATGGTCTACAAATACATTGACTTTGTGAAAGACAACGGCTACTTTGAATACCGCCGCAACGAGCAGAGTAAGTATTGGATGTATGAAACCATCAACGAGCAACTTCGTGACAGCTTCTACCACAATCCGCAGATTGAAGCAATGTTGGGCGATAAGGAAAAACAAGTGCTGCAAGGTAACCTGACTTCTTTCGTGGCTGCCAAGAACTTGCTCGACACCTATTTTGCAGAATTGAAGAAATAAAGACGGATATCCCTCTCTCTATCTATGACTAAGGAAAACAACATGGAAGTGGCGCGGCGGTTTACCCGCCGCCTTCATGAACTCCCTCTTGAGGAGCTGGAACTTATTGCCGGCTTGTTTGTGCGCCATGAGGTACACAAAGGGGAGTTGCTGATTGGTGAGAGAGATATAGCCAGGGATGTCGTTTTTGTAGAGAAAGGCCTGCTTCGCCAGTTCTATTTCAAGGAAGGACGTGACATTACCGAAAACTTTGCCTGTGATGGTGACGGAGCCATGTGCATCGTCAGCCTTTTTACCGGACGCCGCAGTAACCTTCAACTGGAATCCCTGGAGGAAGGTGTCATCTGGAGCATTCCGTATTCAGGATTGGTCGAACTTTCCGAACACTATCTGCATATAGCTCGTCTTCTTCGTCGTCTGTTGGAGGGCTCTCTGATACTTTCTCAATATAAAGCCGACTCTTGGCGTTTTGAAACTTCACGCGAGCGGTATGCACGCTTCGTCAGGGACTATCCGGAGGTGGCCAAACGTGCTTCAGTCAACCACATCGCATCCTATCTGCTGATGACTCCCGAATCCTTGAGCCGGGTGCGTGCCGGGGTGCTTTGACAGAACAGCTGTGTTTTATACAGCTTTCCCTTCCTTCTCGAGGTCTTTGCGGGATTTGCTTTGGGTCACGATGTACACTCCTAAGAATACCAGGGCTATGGCTATCCCCTTTTCCAGATTGAATATTCCCATTCCTAAAACAATGGCAACGGTTGAGGCTACAATGGGCTGCATATAGTTGTACATGCTCACTACGGTAGGACGCAGCAGTCTCTGTGCATTCATTATGCAAATATAGGCAATGAAACTTCCTCCCACAACCACGTATCCCACTTGCAATAAAGCGGCTGTAGATATTCCACTCCATTGTATGGCTGCCACATCGTGGTATGAGAAAGGTATGTAGCACATGGAGGCGTAGACAAACATCCATTTGTTCAGGGTGATGGGCGAGTATTTCTGTGACAGCCCTTTGAATACGGTCAGATAGATGGAGAAACTGATTTGAGCCACCAGGCAAAGCAAGTCGCCGATGATACTGCCGTTGTTATTGTCGGTGGTCTGGCTGCTCATGATAAGTATAAAGGCTCCCATGGCTCCTATGAAGATGCCCAGCACCTTCTTGTTGGTAACCGGTTCTTTCAGATAGAGCGCAGCCACTATCATGGTGACGATGGGCAACGTGGTCGTAACGATGGAAGCGTCGATGGGCGAAGTCATGGAGAGCCCGAAGATATAGACTCCTTGGTTGAATACCAGAGCGAAGAGTGCTGCGAAGAATATTTTCAGCATGTCGCGGTGGTCCACCTGTTCGCGCTTGCAGAACAAGGAGAAGAGCCAGAAGCAGGCTGCTGCGCCCACCATGCGGAATGTGGTTACCGACAATGCAGAAAATTCCACCAGGGCCGACTTGCCTACAGGTGCCATCAACCCCCATAAAATGTTTGCGGTCAGGGCGAACAGATGCCCTTGAATGTTCTTATTCATACTTTCTTGTTTTTTGCGGGTGCAAAAGAACAACTATTTTTTGAAAAGAGAAAATCTTTCATTATATGATTTTTCTGACTCATGGGGAACAGAAATAAGAGATTATCGTGTATATTTGCTTCTGATTAAAGCAAGAAACCATGGAAGTACAAGCCAATTACATCAAACGTATCGAGATACACGGACTGTGGCATCGGTACGATATTGCCTGGGACCTGCGTCCCGACGTCAATATACTTTCCGGCATCAATGGAGTGGGGAAGACCACTATCCTGAACCGTTCGGTCAACTATCTGGAGCAGACATCGGGCGAAGTGAAAAACGACGAGAAGAATGGCGTGCATGTTTACTTCGATAATCCCTCAGCCACCTTTATTCCCTACGACGTAATCCGCAGCTACGACCGCCCCCTCATCATGGGAGACTTTACGGCGCGCATGGCCGATGCCAATGTGAAGTCGGAATTGGACTGGCAGCTCTATCTGCTCCAACGCCGTTATCTGGACTATCAGGTGAACATAGGCAACAAGATGATAGAACTGCTCAGCGGTGATGAAGGGCAGCGCAGCCTGGCTTCCTCCCTTTCTTTGCCCAAGAGGAAGTTCCAGGATATGATTGACGAACTTTTCAGCTATACCGGCAAGAAGATAGACCGCAAAAGCAACGACATCGTTTTCTATCAGAACGGTGAACGCCTGTTGCCCTACAAGCTGTCTTCGGGTGAGAAGCAGATGCTGGTCATTCTGCTGACTGTACTGGTGCGCGATGATGACCATTGCGTGCTCTTTATGGACGAGCCGGAAGCTTCCTTGCACATCGAATGGCAACAGAAACTTATCGGCATGATACGCGACCTGAATCCCAATATACAGCTTATCCTTACCACCCATTCGCCTGCCGTCATTATGGAAGGCTGGCTGGATGCCGTGACAGAGGTGAGCGATATTTCAACAGCGGTTAGTGATTGATGGCAACTTCTTTAAGACATAACCTGACTTCTGCTTATCTGGATGCTGCTCGCAAGTTGTCTCCCAAGAAAGCACGCAGGCGCATAGTGGCGTATGTGGAGAGCTATGACGACATCGCTTTCTGGCGGACATTGCTGTCCGAGTTCGAGACTGAGGAACGCTATTTCCAGGTGATGCTTCCCTCCACCACTTCTCTGGCCAAGGGAAAGAAAATGGTGCTGATGAACACGCTGAATACGGCAGAACTGGGGCGCAGCCTGATAGCGTGTGTGGACAGCGACTACGACTTCCTGCTTCAAGGTGCTACCAAAGTATCGCATAAGATAAACAAGAACCCCTATATCTTCCAGACTTACGGCTATGCCATCGAAAACTTCCACTGCTTTGCCGACAGTCTGCATGAAGTCTGTGTGCAGGCCACGCTGAACGACCGCCACATCCTGGACTTCCCCGCTTTTCTGAAGCGTTATTCGCAGATAGCCTATCCGTTGTTTCTGTGGAATGTCTGGTTCTACCGCCAGCACGACACGCACACCTTCCCGATGTATGACTTCAATGCCTGTGTGCGTCTGCACGAGATAAACCTGCGGCATCCCTATCGCAGCCTGGACGAAATGCAAAAGACGGTGTCGGCTAAGTTGTCCGAACTACAAGCCCGTTTTCCGCATTACATCGACCGGGTGGAGCAGCTGGGCACGGAGTTGGAACGTTTGGGACTGACTCCGGACAATACCTATCTTTATATCCAAGGACACCATATCATGGATTGTGTAGTGCTGAAAATCCTTATCCCGGTATGTACGGTGCTGCGTCGTGAACGCGAGCAGGAGATAAAGCGCCTGGCCGAGCATGACGAACAGTTCCGCAACGAGCTGACGGGGTATGAGAACAGCCAGGTCAATGTATCCGTGATGTTGAAAAAAAACAGCGGCTACAAGAACCTTTATCTTTACCAGTGGTTGAAAGAAGACATCAGGGAGTTCCTCGAGCGGGAGGAACAGTCACGCAGATAAGATTGACGTTATGATAAACAGATGATTATGGAGATATTGAAGAAGATAGACGAACTTTTGATTTCCTGGGGCATATCCCCTTCCCGGGCCGACATGCTCGACCAGTTCATTGCCTTTGCACTGATACTTGCCGTGGCTTTCCTGGCCGATGCCCTGTGCCGGAATATTCTGTTGAGGGCAGTGGCGCAATTGGTGAAGAAGACCAAGGCTACTTGGGACGACATTGTATTCGACCGTAAGGTGATGGTGCACCTCAGCCGCATGGTGGCTCCCGTCATCATCTATATATTTGCCCCGTTGGCGTTTGTCGAATCCGGTTCCTCCACGATGGAATTCATTCGTCGCATCTGCCTCATTTACATCATCATTACTTTCTTGAGTTTCATCAACTCTTTCCTGAAGGCTGTTTATAGCGTGTACAGCGAGAAGGAGCAGTTCCGCGACCGCCCTTTGAAGGGGATGTTGCAGACCATGCAGGTCATCCTGTGGCTGGTGGGAGGCATTGTTGTGGTGGGCGAGCTGATAGGTCGGGACCCGCTCTCCCTGCTTGCCGGGTTGGGCGCCTCGGCAGCCATCCTGATGCTGGTGTTCAAGGATTCCATCATGGGCTTTGTCTCCGGTGTGCAGCTTTCGGCCAACGATATGCTGAAGGTGGGCGACTGGATTGCAATGCCCAAGTATGGTGCCGACGGTACGGTGATAGAAGTGACACTGAACACCGTGAAGGTGCGCAACTGGGACAATACCATCACCACCATTCCTCCCTATCTGCTTGTCAGCGACTCTTTCCAGAACTGGCGCGGCATGCGCGAGAGTGGTGGGCGGCGTGTGAAGCGCAGTATCAATATCGACATGACCAGTGTCCGTTTCTGCACGCCGGAGATGCTGGCGAAATATCGCAGAATCCGTCTGTTGAAAGATTATGTGGAGCATACCGAGGAAGTGATTGAAAAATACAATGCGGAGAATGGCATTGATAACTCCATTCTTGTCAACGGACGCCGCCAGACCAACCTGGGTGTGTTCCGTGCCTACCTGACTGCTTATCTGAAGAGCCTTCCCGACGTAAACAAGGAGATGACCTGCATGGTGCGCCAGCTCCAGCCTACGGATCACGGCATCCCGATGGAGCTTTACTTCTTCTGTGCCCAAAAAGACTGGGTGCCCTATGAAGGGGTGCAGGCCGATGTGTTCGACCATGTGCTGGCCATCATCCCCGAATTCGATTTGCAGGTGTTCCAATCACCGTCGGGCAAAGATTTCCAAAGGGCATTTGGGGAAGAGCACCCCATTCCAGATGCCTTTTGAACGGGCTATTTCTCCGGCACCGGGAAGCAAGGGGTTCGGCACCGGGGAGCAAGTGGCTCGACACCGGGGAACACTCCTTTTGGCACCGGGGAACTCTGCCTTCTCCGGTACACAGAAACTATAACCTGGTGTTTCGGCAGTGCACAGAAAAAAACGGAACCCGTTGCCGAGTCCCGTATTTCCCTATAGGTAGTGGATGGATTATTTCACCCAGTTACCGGCCATCCATTCACATTCGGCTTTGATGTCGTCAAATGAAGTGTACTTTAGGTTGGTGTCGATGGTGTTTCCGGCAGCCACGAAGTTGTCGTTGGTATAGATGCTCTTTTCACTCTTCAGTTCAGAGTTTACGGTCATGTTGGCAAGCTTGGAAGTACCAGCCAGCAGGGCGTTCTCGGTCTCTTCGCTTTCCAGTGTGACGGCGTTCTTCTTGCCGCATACTTTGGCGCCGTCTATCTCTACCTGGGTGCCACGGCGCAGACGGATGCCGCGGTTGCCGGCAGCGGAGTTGTTGCCCACAAGGATAAGGTTCTTCAGTACCGGGTGGGCTATCGGGGTGGCCGCATAGTTGTTTTCGTTGTTGTCGGCTTCGATGAGGCAGTCGCAGTCGTAGCCTAAGGTCGCTTCGGCTTCCTGATAGGCGACGAGGTTGGTGGCGGTGCCGTTCCAGCCCTCGGTCCAGTCGAATGAATCGTCGCTACAGCTTACGGATACCAGGTTGCTGACGTTTACGGAGCCTCCGAAGAACTCGAAACCGTCATCGGAACCTTTGTAGGCCTGGCAATACTCTACGGTGGTGCCGTTGCCCACGCCGTAGAAGGTGATGCCGTTGGCTTCGTGTTCGCTGTCGAAGGCATAACCGCTATATTCCACGCGTACATATTTCAATGTACCCGAGTTGTCGGCTTCGTCGTTGCCTCCGTAGGTGGCACCGCCTATCTCGGAACTACCCTTTCCGCCTTCGGCATTGGTGTGGGCCTTTCCGCAGATATGGATGCCGCCCCATGCTCCCGGCTCTTCCTTTTCGGAAGTCATGACGATGGGGGCGGAAGCTGTGCCGACAGCATTAATTTTGCCGCCTTGCTTCACAAGGATATAGTCCACGATGTCGTCATAGATGGATATAATCTTCACGCCGGCTTCGATATTCAGCGTGGCACCATCCTCTACGATGTATTCACCGCTCAATTTGTAGGTGTTGCCTGCGGCCAACGTCACGTCGGAGGTGATGGTACCTTTCAGTGTCGTACCGTTCTTGATTTCATTTCCATTGCCGTTGTTGTCACCATTGTTGTTGTCGTTGCTGCAAGCGGTGAGGACAGACATTCCGGCTACAAGGGCCAGAGAGTAAAATTTGCATTTCATTGCTTTCATTGCTTCAATTGTTTTTTAGTTATTATATTCGATTCATCTATCTGTCATCCAGATAGGTTCTCTTGATTGATATCTTTATAGGCTATAGCTTATCCCTACCTCAAAGCCCGTCCCTTTCCGGTAACGCTCCACTTCCATTTCCTGTCCCGTGGTGGGAATGTCTTGCTTGAAGATGACATCGCGGTTCAGCAGGTCGTTCACTTGCAGCTTCAGGCTGAAGTGCTTGTTCAGGCTATAACCGGCACTGAAGTTCAGCGTGTGCAGGGTTTGTTGTTTCACGTCGCCCAGTCCCGATACGCCTACTGCATGGATACGGCTGCCTTGCAGGTTGTAGAGCAGGGCAAGGTTGAGTTGCCTGTCTTCGCCGAAACGCGGGGAGTAGGTGAGGTCGGCGTTCATCAGAATGGGTGATGCGCCTTGCAGGGAACGTTCCTTGTTGGTGTAGGCGCCTCCTTGGGGCAGCTTCACGTTGGTGTACATGTAACTGGCGTTGGCTCCCAGCCGCAAGTCTCTGATGAGCTGTTTGCGGAATTCCACCTCCACACCGCCTGCCATGCCGTTGTCGGCATTCTGGAAAGAGTGCTCCGTGGCACCTCCTTTCAGCCGTTGGATGCGTTCGATGGGGTTGTCCAGATACTTGAAGTAGCCCGTTACGGAGAGCATGTCGCCGTTCTTCTTGAAGAGTTCGTAGCGGAGGTCGAAGTTGAAGTTATATCCGTTCTGCAAGTCTTCGTTACCTCTGATTTGTGCCGACCCGTAGGACTCCTCGTAGAGGAACGGTGCCATCTCGATGAATGACGGTCGGGTAACTGTACGCGAAGCGGAGAAGCGCAGGCTGTTCTCTTGGTTGACTGCGTACTTCAGGTTGATGGCGGGAAAGAGGTCGTTCTTGTTCAGGTCGCGCCGTTCTGCATACCGCTCGCCGCCGTCTGTGGCATATTTCACCCACTGCTTGCTTGTCTCGTAGCGCACGCCGAGATTTACCAGCAGTGCGGGTATGGGATAGAAGTCGGTCAGCAGATATCCTGAGTAGATTTCGTTGCCGGCAAGGTAACTGTCTTTGGGCTGCATTTTGCGTTCCAGGACGATGGTGCCGTTGGCAATGTTCTCTTGGTTCAGAAAGCCGTTTGTATCGTAGATGTCGGTGATGGTGGGTTTCAGCTTGTTGATGTTGTAGTAGAAGCGGGTGCCCATGTAGTCGCGGTTCTTGTCCTTGTAGTTGAAGCCCAGGCGGACGAAGTTGTTTTCGTTCCACTGCCACTTCAGGGAGAGGTTGGCGTTCCATTCTTCCTCATTGAGCTCGCCGAAGTAGCGCATGGTTTCCTGGCGGTTCAATTTGAAGAGGCTGAGGCTGCCGTCGTCACCTTTGAGGAACATCACTTGGCGGCGGTCGGGCTCTTCACTGCCGGTTTTGCTGTAAGAACCTCCCCATGCCAACTGCCACGCATCGTCTGTTCCGAAGTTGTGCAGCCCGTTTATCTGGTGGTTTTGCAGTGTGTAGATGTGGGTGATATTGTTGCTGCCGATGAGCTCGTGTCCTTCGGCATCGGCGCCTTCGCGCCGCTGGTAAGTGTCGATGGCGTTGCGGGCGTAGAAGAAGGTATAGCCGATGCGGTCACTCCGGCGCAAGGTATATCCCAGGTAGCCCAGTGCGGCGAGCTTCAGTTCATTGGCATAGCTGTCGTAGGTGAAATCGTCTTGCACGTTGCCCGTGGCTTCGAGGGTGCGGTAGAAAGCGTCGTCCATATTCTGGTATCCGTTGTTGGCGCTGACGGAAGCCAGCAGGCTGAGGGTCTGGCTACCGATGCCGAAGTTCTTTCCGAAGCCAAGGTTCCCTCCAAGTTCGGGTATTGGGCTTTTCTTTTCTACGGCAAACGAGGTGTTGAAGATATTCCGTGTCTTGACGTACTCGTCGAATTCCGCCAGGTTCATGCTGAGTGCCGATGGGTCCAGCGAGGGAGTTCGGAAAAGTGAACCGTCGCGATCCATCTGGTATCGGTCTTTCCCCAAAGTGTTGAACTTGCCACCGGTATTGAGGCTGATGTTGAAGAAGTCTTCCGTGATGTTCTCTTTGGTGTTGATGTCGATATGGGCGCCGCTGTAATCGGCAAAGGCGCTGGCGTCATACACCTTGCTGACGGTGATGTTCTGCACGGTGGAGGAGGGGAAGAGGTCGAGCGGAATCAGTTTGTTGTCCGGATTGGGAGAGGCGATGGGCAGGCCGTTCAGGGTGGTGGTGCTGTATCGGTCGCCCAGCCCGCGGACGATAAGTTGCCCGGCGCTGGCAATGGAGATGCCTGTTATTTTCTTTACTCCTTCTTCCACATTGCCGATGCCTTTGATGTTCATCTCTTTGGAGCCGAGGTTCTCGATGGCGAGGGTTGCTTTCTGCCGTTCCATCTGCAGGGCGCGTTCGCTTTCAAGGTTCTTCTTGGCGGTGACTTGCACTTCACCCAAGGTTTGTGTGTCGGGCTCCATGTCGAAGTTCAGTACTGTTTCGCCCTTTATCTTTACGGAATTCATTGTGATGTCTTTGTAGCCGATGTAACGGACGGTGAGGGTATAGATTCCGTCCTTCAGTTCCAGTGTATAGTTGCCATCCAAGTCGGCCACGGCACCTTGCATGGTCCCGTTCACTTGCACGGTGGCTCCCGTCAACGGTTCTTTGGTCTGCCGGTCGATGACTGTCCCTTTGAGTGTTCCCGCCATGGCAGCCATGACGGAAAGTGTGAGGAATAAAATAAGGAAGAAAATCTTTCCCAAGTCTAACTTCATACTCATTTTTTCTTGTACGTTTTTTAATTCGCTGCAAAGATGAGGAGAGAATGTTACGCGGCTGATACGCGGCGTATACATTACGCTTTCAAAAGTGTTAAGGTTCTGTTACACGAATCCTAAAAAGACATTTAGCCATGAAAAAAATGAAGCATAACAACATAGGCTTTGCCTTATGCTGTTATGCTTCACAACCTTATTTAAACTTTCTGCTTACACGCCGCTGAATGCGCTGAAGCCGCCGTCAATGGGGAGCAGTGCGCCTGTGACGAAGCTGGCGGCATCGCTGCACAGGAACTGTACGGCGCCGTTCAGCTCGTTGATGTCGCCGAAACGTTTCATCGGAGTCTTTGCCAATACTTTCTTGCTGCGGTCGGTCAGTGAGCCGTCGGGGTTGATGAGTACGGCGCGGTTCTGGTCGCCGATGAAGAAACCGGGAGCAATGGCGTTGACGCGGATGCCGTCTCCATATTTCAGAGCCAGTTCGCTTGCCAGCCATTGGGTGAAGTTGGCAACGGCTGTTTTGGCTGCCGAGTAACCCGGAACGCGCGTAATGGCGCTGTAAGCAGCCATGGAAGATACGTTGACAATGCACCCTTTACCCTGTTTTGCCATGACCTTGCTGAATACCAAAGACGGATAAACGGTTCCGTTCATGTTTAGATTAGTCACTTTCTCCCAGCAGGTAACGTCCATGTCGAAGAAGTTCTGGTCGGGAGCTAGCGTAGCACCCGGCATATTGCCACCGGCAATGTTGAGCAGGATGTCAATGCGTCCCCACTTTGCCACAATGTCGTCGGCAAGTTTCTCAAGGCTGGCGATGTCCAGCACGTTACCCACAATGCCGATTACGTCCTCGCCGTATGTCTTCAACTCTTCTACACGCTTGTCCAGCTGTTCCTGACGGATGTCCCCTGCCACAACTTTGGCGCCTTGTTGCATAAAACATTTGGCAATGCTGCCACCCAAAACACCACCTGCACCGGTGATGACTGCCACTTTACCTGCAATACTGAATTGTTCGTTCATAATCTTTTTTCTTTTTTTATTTAGAGTTTTATCCTTTCATTTCATCCTGTACCACTGCCATCATTCCTTCCACCTGTGCCAGTGCCAGCATGCGGCCATGGAATGAGTAGCCGGGGTTGTATCCCTTGTTCTCGTCGCCCAGCATCATCCGTCCATGGTCTACGCGCATCGGCAGGGCCGGGTTTTCTTTCTCGAAGATGCGGATGAGGTCGATGAGATGTCCGCGTCCTGACAGGTGTGAGCTTTCTATGAAGTTTCCGCCCGGCATGGCTGCGGTGCTGCGCAGATGCACGAAGTGGGTGCGCGATGCAAACTTCCGGGCAAGTTCACGAGTGTCGTTGTGCTCCCCTGCACTGAGCGAGCCGGCACAGAAAGTCAGTCCGTTGTGCGGATTGTCCACCGCATTCAGGAACCAGGCGATGTCCTCTTCGTTGGTGACGATGCGCGGCAGCCCTAATACCTGGAAAGGAGGATCATCGGGATGTACGCACATGTTCACTCCGTATTCCTCGCACACCGGCATGATTGCGGCAAGGAAATACCGCATGTTTTCGCGGAGTGCGTCTCGGTCTATGCCTTTGTACAGGGCCAGCAGGTTCTTGAAGATGTTCACTGGGTTCTTGTCGCCCTCTTTGATGTTGCCGTTGACGAATCCCTGTGTCTTTACGATGATCGTGTCGATGAGGCTTTCCTTCTCGGCTTCGGTAATGGTTTTGTCCAGTTCCTCCACTTTGGCGAGCTCTTCCGGGGAATAGTCTTTTTCCGCTCCTTCACGTTGGAGGATGCGGAGGTCGAAATAGGCAAAACGCACCCGGTCGAAGTAGAGCGATGAGGTGCCGTCCGCCCATGGATGCTGCAAGTCCGTACGTATCCAGTCGATGACGGGCATGAAGTTGTAGCATACGGTCTTGACGCCGCATTTACCCAGATTGGCGAGACTGACTTTATAGTTTTCTATCAACTTGTCGCGTTCCGGTCCGGCATATTTAATGGCTTCGCATACGGGCAGGCTCTCTACAACCGACCAGCGCAGGCCGTAGGACTCAATGTATTGCTTCAAATCATTGATTGCCTCTTCTGTCCATATTTCGCCGTTGGGCACATCGTGCAAGGCGGTAACGATACCTTCCACACCGATTTGCCGCAGCATGTCAAGCGTTATTTTGTCTTTCTTGCCAAACCATCTCCAAGTCTTTTCCATACTTCTTTTTGTATTAATGATTTA
>CAJJYX010000039.1 GCA_905197435.1 uncultured Bacteroides sp. | reverse complement strand
CCGACCGCACTCATCATCACCGGAAACAGCATCTGGAAAAATGCCTTGGAATTTAATAACTGTCCAAACGTGTAGTGCAGCTCTTTCATTTCCAGATACATGAGAAGCGATTCTCCAAGCCCCGCAAACAGGAGTGTATTTACCGTAGTTCCCAAAATATTTCCGCCCATCCGGAAACCGGATGCCAGAAGCTCGCGCTCCGTCAGTTCCGGGTTTTTGCATTTCACTTCATAGACCGCGCTTGAAACCGCGATCGCCACATCGATGACCGCTCCGACGATCCCGACGATCACCATCGCCACCGCAGCCGCCGTCATATTGATGCTCACATGCCCTGCCAGCATCGCCGTCTCATCCTCATACATATTTAACTCATTATAGCCGCTGCTCTTGGCACCATGCGCAACCAAAAGCGCAAGGAAAAAGATAAACACCGTCACCACAGCGAGGGATACAAGCGTTGCCCTTGTCTTCAGATTATAGCCATTCTGTACAAACAGGATCGTCACGCTCATGAGCGAAACGGTGATAAGGGTCACCAGATATGCCGGAAATCCATGCTCAAGTGCCTTGATGTCAAGTAAAAATACCGCGACATTGATAAGCAGCGCACCAAGGGAACGAAGTCCCCGGTCTCCGCCCAAAAAGACAAAAAGAATCACAAATACTGCTCCAAGAATCAAGATCATGCCAACTCCTCCTTTCCCTTTAAGAGCCGAACCGAAACCGCAAGACTGATCGGGATCGAGATCAGGATGGCGATCGATCCCATCAGAAACTGGATCAGTTCAAATGGAATATGAAATTTGAAGATTTCCGTAAATCCGTAATGATTGATCATCTTGATCAGTATCAGCGGAATCGAACCGCAAAAATAAGATAAACTTTCACTTGATGCAACATTCTGGGAAGAAAAGTTGGCTGGAAGGGAGAAAACAATCCTTTTTCTCGCTTCGCTTTTTTCGAGGGGAAAACTGTAGCGCCCGATTCCCGGGACTCGAGGCAGCCGGTGTTTCCGGACGCTTATTTCCAGATGATGTAATGAAGGATGCTTCGGTTGGCCACGGTAATGGTGCCCACGCCCTGCATGTTCAGTTTGATGTCATACTTCATCGGGGTTTTCAGCGTCAGGTAGGCACGGAAGTAGCTGTTGCCGTTGCGGCTGATGAGGCTGTCTTCTATGGCTACGATTGTTCCCCGCTTGTAACCATACTTTTGGGCGGCATATCCTTCCATTTCTACTTGTATTTCTGTGTGCGTCTTTAGCCGGGTGATGTAACGGTAGGGGATGAGGGCTTCGGCATGTGCCCCCTCTCTGTCCTTATGCGTCACAATGACGGCGGCACGTATGTTCTCGGGATAAGGAATGGCTGCGGTTGCTACAAACAGAGCTACAAGCAGGAAGATGACGTAGGCGGGGCCGCCCGTAACCAGTTCGGGAGGCACGCGGCCGATGATGTTCCTTACTTTCTCGCTGCGCAGTTCTATGTTTTCATATTCTGTCATGGCTTGCTCTCCTATATGTTTTTAGTTTCCCAACTCCAGTTGGTTTTTCACTAAATTGTAGTAAACTCCCTGCTTCTTTACGAGCGAGGCATGATTTCCGATTTCCGCAATGCGTCCTTTGTCCATCACGATAATCTGGTCGGCATCCTTCACGGTGCTGAGGCGGTGTGCCACCACCACTACGGTGCGTCCCAGATAGAAGTCGTGCAGGTTCTCCACGATCACGCGCTCGTTTTCGGCATCGAGGGCATTGGTGGCTTCGTCCAGGAAGATGTATTGCGGATTCTTGTAGATGGCGCGGGCTATGAGGATGCGCTGTTTCTGTCCTTGGCTCAGCCCTACCCCGTCCGGCCCTATCTTTGTGCTGTAGCTCAAGGGCAGTCTTTTGGCAAAGTTCCTGACATTGGCCAGTTCTACGGCATTCTTCAGGCGGTCGAAGCTCATCTCTCCGTCATCCACGGCAATGTTCCGGGCGATGCTCTCGGAGAAAATAACCCCGTCCTGCATCACTACTCCGCACTTGCGGCGCCACCACTTCATGTCATACCGGTCGATGTTGGCATCTCCTATCCTGAGCTCTCCCTGCTGCACGGGGTAATAGCCCAGCATCAGTTTCAGCAGGGTGGTTTTCCCGCTGCCCGATGCACCCACGATGGCGGTGGTCTTTCCGTAGGGGATGGTGAAGTTTATTCCTTCCAGGGTCCACTGCGGATTGTGCGGGTCGTACTTGAAGCTGACGTTCTCGAATTTCAGGTCTTTGCCCTCTTTGCCGGGCACTGTCAGTTGTCGTTCCGTGCTTTCCTCGTTCTTCAGCTCATGTATTTCGTTGATGCGCTCCAGGCTTATCCTGACGTCTTGCAACGAGTAGATGAACTTCATCAGTTGCTCTACGGGGCTGTTCAGTTGGCCTATGATGTATTGCACGGCCAGCATCATACCCAGCGTCATGCTTCCTTGTATCACGGCTGCTGCCGCCACCACGGTAATCACTATATTCTTCACTTCGTTGATGAGTATGCTGCCCGCCTCCTGCTTCTGCTGCAGCTTCAGGCTTTTCATCTGCACGTCGAAGAGGTCGGCCTGCACGTCTTCCCACTCCCAGCGGCGGCGCTGTTCGCAGTCTTGCAGCTTTATCTCCTGCATGAAGGTGATGAACTGGTAGGTCTTGTTGTTGTTCTTGGCCTGCTTCTCGAAGTAGAGATAGTCTATCTGTTTCCGCCGTTTCAGGAAGATGGCTATCCAGCCGGAGTAGGCTATACTTCCTGCCAGGAAGATGCAGAATATCGGGAGGTTGTAGCATAGTAGCACTGCGCCGAACACGATGAAACTGAACAGTGAAAACATCACACTGAGTGTCTGTGTGGTGAGGAATTTCTCCACTCGGCTGTGGTCGCTCATCCGTTGCAGCAGGTCGCCCATCAGTTTGGTGTCGAAGAAAGACATGGGCAGCTTCAGCAGTTTGATGAAGAAATCGCTGACCAGCGAGATGTTTATTCTCATGCTGATGTGCAACAATATCCATCGGCGGATGAAGTCCACTGTTGTCCGGCTGATGGTCAACATCAACTGTCCGATGAGTATCAGATAGATGAAACTAATGTTCCGGTGTTTGATGCCGACGTCCACAATGGCTTGTGTAAGGAAAGGAAAGATGAGTTGCAGGATGCACCCAATCAGTAACCCCAGGATGATTTGTCCGAAATATCGGCGATACTGGCGGAAGTAGCCGAAGAGAAATGCAAAGGAACGCTTCTCGCTCTTACGCTCTTCCTGCTTTTCATAGAAAGCAGGGGTAGGTTGGAGGAAGAGAGCAATGCCTGCTTCTTCATTTTTAACAAATGTATTAAGCCAATTCTCTTCAAATTCTTCTTCTGTGTATTTTAGCAATCCTTTTGATGGATCGGCTATGTCGTAAATACTCTTCTTCTTTCGTCTTTTTATATCATATAATATGATAAAATGTTTCTGATTCCAATATAGGATACAGGGCAATGAAGCTTCTTTTAACTGGGAGACTGTAACCTTTCCTATAATTGTATGAAAGCCTAATTTTAAAGCAGCTTCGTTGATGCTGCGTAATGATGTTCCTTCTGTAGTTGCAAAACAGTATCGGGATATTGTTTCCAAAGAATAGTTTGTTCCAAAGAAATCACATATCATTTGTAAGCAGGCTAAACCGCACTGCATAGAGTCATACTGTTTATGAAATGGAAATTTCATCATTCTTTTAATAGCTGTATGTTAGGTTTTTCCTGTTGCAGATATTGGCTTTTCCTTTTGGGGGATTTATGTTTCCATACATATTGAACGGTGAAGTAAAGCATTTTGTCCCGTTTGGGGTAGCCGTAGCTCACGTAACTGTGATAATCCAACCGGGTATCGTCAATAGAGTAGGCATATTCATAAGGTTCTATTATATAGCGCATGCCGATTCCCACATTCCAGTTGGCATTTATATTCCAGTTAAGTGCTGCTCTGCAATTGGTGGAATTTTTCCTTTTGGAATATTCCTCATGAGAATAGGGCTGGAAGCTGATGGAACCACTCAACGAAATGTTTTTATAATAGAAACGCCAATTGGGGTAAATGCTTATCCAACTTTTTGTGGCGTTTTCAAAAAAACATCTACGGTATCTTCCAGTCAAGCCGATGTGCCCTACATTCTTTATGTTGTATCTGGCACTGAGCGTAACGATTAGTTGGGATTCCCTTTTCTTGTTTTCGTAAGTGTAGGCATAAACTTCTCCTTCCTTCAGGCCTATTCTTTCATATATATCCATATATCGGGCATAGCAGATGTCGGGTTCTATATACCATGCTCCTTGGGTGAACCGGTAGGCTACTCCACTCTCAATAGTATAACTTGGTTCAAGGTAGGGGTTTCCTTTGATGCTCTGGAGGCTGTCTGTAGAAGTATTGTATGGGTTCAGCAGGGAAATAGATGGATTGGATGTATATCCCCTGACGTAGCCTTTAAGCAGATGATGCTTCCGGAATGAGTAGCTTGCGTTTCCCGAAACTCTTATCTTGTAGTATTGATTCTTGATGTCTTCTATTTTATTGTAATGGCAATCCAATCCCAATGATAGCATATACGAAAAAGGTGTTTTTGAACTGCTGTATGTGGCATACAGGTATTCATTCCAACTTCGGTAGTCGAAAGTATTGCTGCCTGCGCTCGAAGTGTTGTCCAATTTTCCATTTATATGGTAAGTGTCACTCCCTATTGTCAGTTCGTTTTTGTTGTCCCATTTCTTTTGATATTCGGCTATGTAACTGCCGGTCTGATAAATCATTTTATAGAGGTTCTCATTGGAATAGTTATAATTGTCGGAAAATTCATGGTTATAGTTGTTGTCTTTGTTGAGGCTATAACTGTAACTGACGGTGCTTTCAAACTGGCTTTTCTCATTCAACCGATATTGGTGCAATACTTTCCCGGCATAGGTAATGGGACGATTGTGGGCTAATCTCCGGACATCATATTCATAGGAAGTCTCTTTTTGTGAGATACTTCCTTCTCCCCGTTTTCTTGTTTTTGTGTTGCCATAATCGGTATATAAACTGTAAGAAAGGTAGTTTTTAGGGTTAGGCACAAAGTCTCCCCCTATGTAAAAGGCGGCATTGTGCGAATTGTGTCGGGTATTTATGCTATAGTACTTGTCTATTCCGGAGTAATGTTGTTCTCCGTATTCAGTTCCTTTTTCATGATTGGCTCCCGACCAGAACAAGATGGTATAGAAAGAGAATTTATCGTTTCCGGTTTCAAAACTTCCACTATGAGAGTTTGTCACCATTCCTGGATGGATGTCATTGTACAGATTCAGCAGCCGGTAAGTCTGACTCCTTTTTTTGAGTTTGATATTGAGTACCGTTGCATATCCGTCTTTTAGATATTTGACCGGCGGATTATCCATTATTTCTATGCTTTCCACTTCTGCCGGGTCGATGGATTCTATGGAAGTGTCCCGTTGCATATTATTGATCAATATGATTACATTCTGTTCATCAGCCGTCTTTATTTTCCGCATGGACAAATCCACCTTTAAATTGGGTATTTCTTGCAAGGCTTCGTAAATGCTTTTCTCTTTCCTTGCATTTCCTGACAGATGAAAAAGTGTGCTTTGGGCATTAGACTTTATGACGTTGCTGCGGTCTGCAGTTATTATGATATTATCCAAATTCACATTCTTGACCGGATAGAGTGTATGTTCTAATTCCTTATTGCCATTCAGGTAGATGGTGCCGTTCGTGCTTTGATAGTTATCGTGGTAGATGTGATACGTGTACTCTTTTTCCGGTAGCTTCCCGAATACGTATTGCCCATCTTTGTTTGTGAAAGCCTTATGCGAAGAGGAGTCGGATACTGCTTGAACCCATATGGTTGCGTGTTCAACTCCTTTTCCAAGGGTATCTGTTACGACGCCTGAAAGTTGCCGAAGGCTTTGTCCCTTGGCTGAGTAGCTTCCCAGACATGATATGGCAAGGATAATCAAGAGTGTTTTATTCATGATTTGTCAACACTAAATAAAAGAGGCTGGTTGCTCATTACCAAATATTTTATGGGATATATATTCATTGTTAAAACGATATGTAATGTATTCATCCAAAGTGATTTCCATTGCTTTTAGCGGACACATCTGTTCTGCTTTATTGGGATGTTCTAATATCTTTTGTTTGCAGAGTCCCCAGCACTGTGGTAATAATTTGCATTGGATGCATGCAGGATTACTGTATGTTTTGATGGTGGCTCTTCTTTCCAACTTGTCTTGTTTCCACTCAATGTTTCCGTCCGAAGTCAGTTGACCATCTTGGTGAGCATTCGTGAAATCTCTCCCAGTACAATTATAGACATTACCATTGTAAGATATAACTACATTGTTTTTTAAATCCATAAGACATGAATAATTTCTTCTGCCGAAATTGAGGTATGATAAACGGAAATTTAGTCGTAACATATTATTGATGAATTCTTTGAGAGCTGTTCCTGTACTGGAATCATCTGACACAGAGGTTTGCCATACACGCTCCAAATGAATTCTTATCTTCTTTCTGTCTATATCTTGTATGTCATTGATGACGGAGTGCAGGTGTTTGAAGGTTTGGTTATCGAAATTTATTCTTAAATTGATATGCGAATCATAAGCATTGGTGAGATCATGGATAGTTTTCATCACAACATCATATGTTCCTTCTTTAAATTCTGGGGATTTTTTGATAGAATTGTGCTTTTCTCTGTATCCGTCAATGGTTATTTGAAATGTGGCATTTAGTTCAGCCAACGTAGGAATGATGTCTTCTGTTATACAAGTTGCATTTGTAACGATGGAAACTTTAATGTCTTTGTTTATTGTTTTTGCATAATCTTTTACAGCAAACAGTAAAGGTGCAACTTCCTCTTTAAAATACAGCATTGGTTCACCGCCAAACAGAGAAAAATGTATGCAGGATATATCTTCTTTGTTTAGTATATTTTGTGCATATCTGAATACTTTATCTTGCTGTTGGCAAGATAGATGGCTGCCTACAATATGTTTTTCGAAGCAATACCAACATCTTACATTGCAGTCTAAAGAAGGAAGTAAAGTTAAGTTGAAAGTACCAGAACTTTCAGTCTTGTGGTATTCTTGTATGAGATTGCTATATTCATCCACTTCGTTTTCTACAATGAAGCCGTTTTCTTGTAAAGTTTTTAAGGTTGTCGCACTAATTTTGTCATATTCTCCATTTTGTATGAGGCCATAGGTGTGGTAGTTGGTCACCATATAGTTGTCATGGTATGTATTGAACCATAGTATGCCTGCATTGCATGGCGTATACAAATTGTAGTAACTGCTTTTCATTGTATATGCAAATTTAAAGTTAACAAAAAGGCAGAATATAGATAATTAGTTCATGCTATTTTATGCAATATTCTGCCATTCTAAGAGTTTTAAGTATGTTCCATCTGTTGTGGTATTTGTTGTTTGGATGCGCTGCAGCAATCGCCACAATTGCAATCACAACCGTTATTCATGTAAACATCTTCATTGGCTCCTCCTTTTAATAGAGCCATTTCTTCCTCCTTGAGTTGGATAATTTCAAGAGGTAAAGTGAATTTTAATTCGTTCATAATTGTTACATTTTAAATTAATAATTATTTGGATAGCTATCATTTTTAGCTAATAATAAAGTTGCCGTAGAAGGAGTCTTTCCCTATATTAAATTCAAGGACGTATTCTCCTTCGGGCAAGTCATATACTTCTAAAGTATAGCATCGTGAAGATGTCATGTCATTGTAGGAATAAACAATATTGCCCAGATTGTCTTTTATAGACATTTGGAATCCTGATATTGTTACATCCGAATAGATACGTATGGTATTTCCGTCAATAGTAGCAGTAGGCTCTAAGGTGATGGAACGATTATCTTTAGCCTTATCCTCTGGGTAATAATTCCTATAAAGTTCTATAACGACTTCCTTCGCCAGGGTCTTTATGCATAATAGCAGGAAAGTACAAATGAAAAGTAATTGCTTCATTGTTTTTTGTTTTTGTTGTTCCTGTTCGCAAAAGAACTCCTTTTGGGTATTTCAAGCAAGCGGTGGAGCGTACAAAAACTGTACAACTTAGCTAAGCTATATACAGAGAGTGTACAAAAAGACTACAGGAAACGTATAACTTGCTTAAAGTGAGAGGATAAACGCATCCCATTTTTTGGGATCCCCTTTTTGAAGAAACACCTTTTCATAGAGTCTTCTTCGGGTGGCTGTGATGGATTCTGCACTATGTCGAGTGATTATGGCCATATCAACGGGTTGTATTCCTATTTTGATGAGAAGGCAGACATGCCATTCGTGTTCATTGAACTTATGTAATATCTTCAGATTCTCGGAGAAATTCTTGTAGACAGAGTTTATGCCTTGCTCCAATAGAATCCAATCCTGGGCAAGTTGGTCTTTTGCTTTTTTCGTTTTTGGGGCATCGTTTCTCTCTTCCTTTTGTGTGTCGGGATGAGCCAATGTGCTGAAATGTTTATAGATGTCGGACCTCAAAAAGGCGGCTTTTGCTTTCTCTTGTTCGTTCCATTCTATTTCTGCCTGCTTGTTGGTATTGAATATAATTTCTTTCTGTCTTTGCAACTGGGACTTCAATGTGCTATTCTCCTGGCTGATTTCACCCAATTGTTTTTCTAATTCTTCAATTTTCAGATTGTTCTCTTCTATGAATTGTGCACTTCTTTGATACTGTTCTTCTTTCAGTCGTTTCAGCCGGCCTATTTGCATCTGATATTCAGCCTTTTTTTTCTTACTATACTGTGTATAGATGGATATGGTGGTTGAGATAGCCAAGATGGCGATTAATAGAATACAGACAACGGCTGCCTGCTTGCGTTCATTTTCCATTTTTAGCTGTTTGTTTTCCTCTTCGCGCATCTGGTAGTTATATAGGGAGTTCAGGCGACGAATATTTTCGGTATCGGTTATTTGGTTGATGGAATCTATGTAGTGTTCGTATAGGGATAGGTGCAGGGCAGCTTCTTGCAGGTTGCCGTATGCCAAGGCTATTTTTGCCAATCCTTGGTGGGCGGCTTTCTTGGCATATACGGTGCCGAAGTCCAGCAGTTCCCGATAGTAGTAGGCAGCGGAATCGAGTTGCCCGCTATTGTGATAGAGTTTTGAAGCTATAGAAAAGATGCCGCTTTTGCTTGGCTCATCCATATTGTTAAGAGAAGGCTGCAGGTTTTTTTTCGCCAAAGCATATTTCCCTTGTTCAACGTAGAGGCTTGCCATCTGGTTTTGCACCATGGCTGCGAGCTTGCTATTTTGTATGGCTGTAGCCAGATTGTATGCTTTTTGATAATAGTATAAGGTGCTGTCTGTCTGTCCGTAACAACGATATTCATAAGCAATGTCCCGTAAAACAAAAACCATGCTTGAACTGTCCTTTAAGACTTCATCACATAGCTGTGCTTTCCTATACATCTTCATTGCTTCGTCATGGATTTCCTGATAGGAAAACAGCGTCCCCATCTGGCTGTAAATCTTGCTCTTCAGCTTATACCCTCCGTCTTCGGGCAATGCTTTCGCAGCTTTTTCAAAGTACTCCAGTGCCTGCGGTGCATCTCCCAAGTCGCGGTACACCCGTCCTGCATAGTAATAAGCCTCCGGCAGATGCCGTTCGTCGTCTTTCTCTATATAATAATGTAGCACGGGTAGTATCAAGCTGTCCGAAGTATGGAGCATGTATGCTTTGTCATTTGCCTTGATGCACAGCAACCGATAGTACATCTGCACGGCTTCCGGTTCGGCCGGCATTGTGTTTTCAATGCTTTTCAGCAAAGTAACGGCACTATCCGGATTGGCGCCAGCCAGGCTGTCCGCAGTAATCAGTGATTGTGGATAGGGCTTGTGTACGCAGGCGCATAAGCCCAGTAGGACAAGAAAAAGATATAATGTCCGTATCATTATTGTCATATCGGCAAATATAGCGTTTTTCAGCAAAACGCTATGTTATATCCCGGTCTTTTTCTTGTAGGAACGATGCTTTTGAGATATGCGCCTTTTAAGGTTGCAACAGCTTCAGCCGGAAAATCTCATCGAACTTTTGGGTGATGAATCTGTCGCTTTCGTCATAAAGGCGGTAAATATCCTCTGTGGACGGTGTCTGTGATGTGCGCCATGTCTCTATTCTCGAGTAGAGTGTCCTGAACAGCTCCTGCTCTATTTCTTCGTTTAACTGCATGTATCCGTTCCCTTTTTTATTGAACAACAATTCCCAATTAAAGTAGGTTTCGGCATTGTCGCCGCGCGTGTAGCTGTATATCCGGCCACGGAGTTGTGACGTAGCATCACATAGCGGGCTATGATATTTACCCTCTTGTACGGATAGCAAGCGGGGCAATTTCCCGGCTGCCCCCTTCACCCATACCGGAACGGCGGGAGTAACGGGAGGATAGCCAATGACGGTCCACATCGTGGTGAATGAAGCGTCTTCACCCGGTCTCACTCCTTGGATAGCTACGGCACAGGATGATTTCTTGCGTGCAATGAAGTCTTGCTCCACAAACCAACCATTGGTTTGCGGTTTATTAAACAGTCCGCTTTTCAAATCGATTCCCATCAACGGGTTGGCAAAAGAACGGGACAGATGGCTGAACAACCATTCCGGGGTAATCTCCTTAGTGGCGGAAGCGGTGAAGAGCTCCTGTTCCGCCTGTTGGTAGCGTACATATCCGGTGCCTTTGTCCGGCTTGCCACTCACGGAGAAATTGGCACGGACGATGTATCCGTGAGGTGCCACCGACGGATCATTCACATCGTATTCTGTATAGTGAGTATAATCTACCTCGAAATAGGCCCCGTTGCCTTGGGCATCGATGACGCCATAGTTGGTCTCTACTTTCATAGGGCGTGTCAGCGTATCCAGGTAGTGCTTGAACTCATCCACCGTGGCACAGATTTCCAAGGCACGCCTCATGAGGCTTCCGTTTCGGCTTCCTGTCTTTTCTCCCTCTTTTTTCTCTATCAGATTGTAGGATACAGTGTTCATGATGGAAAACCCTGCCTCGTTGGTCCCTATCCAGATGGAACGGGGATTCTTGGCATAACCGGTTACGGCTATGAAATTATATTTTTCTCCTTTCATATACCGTACACAGTTTAGAAGGTCGCTGGTATCACGGTTCTTCCACATGATAGGACGCCCATCCGGGGTAATCTTACCTGAAATTATGGCTGAGGTGCAGGCGTAAAGTGTTTCCATGCTTGCTGCCAGCAGAAGAATACAAAAGCAGCTTAGAACAATGTATATCCGTTTCATG
Organism: uncultured Bacteroides sp.; assembly: GCA_905197435.1. Taxonomy (GTDB): domain Bacteria; phylum Bacteroidota; class Bacteroidia; order Bacteroidales; family Bacteroidaceae; genus Bacteroides. The sequence goes on along the minus strand of CAJJYX010000039.1, from coordinate 8,790 downwards.
ATCGTTGTTTTTTTATAAACCAGCCTTTCAAAGAGGCTGTCATCAATACCGCAAGGCCGGCCACCAGGCAAATGCCTGCAAATAAGAGCCCATATCCGTTCAGGAAAGCTACCGGAGCGAATGTGATTAATGAAATCTCTACCGGGGCAATGAACAGGTATGCCAGTGCGTAGCTGTCCAGACAGCGGCTCTGCATTTTGGGATCTACCACGCGGAGTAAGGCGATGCCCATCGCCATGGTGCCCATGAACCACCCCCAAGTGAAGATGGCTTTCTCAAACCAGCATTCTTTCATTAGTTTGCGTGCCATCACGAGTACGTATATCAGAGTTACTATCAGGCCGGATATTAACAATATAAGCAGAGGTATGATATATTCCACCACCACCGAGATTTTGATGGAAGCAATGCCAAAGACAACCAACAGGTCTGTAAACGTCCCACTGATATGCCCTACAGTTTGCGGGCAGATGTATTTGCTGACTTTAGTCTTGTCGAAGATTCTTTTTGCAAGAATACCTATGACGAATGCGCAACTGAATACCGGTAGTTCGAAACCCGGCATGAAGTAAGAGACTGCCTTGCTGATGCAATATCCTCCTAAGGCAATTGTGCAGACAATAACCAGATTGAATGTCAGCGAGTCGATGGAGATGGATGAACAAGTACTCTCTCCCATGCTTTCACTTTTCTCATTCGGCAATAGTCCGGTGCGGAGTTCTTGGGGCAGGTCGTCATAGTTGGCAAGAAACGAAGTGTAGTTTTTCTTCGTTCCCCATTTGATGATGACCAATCCCAGGATAACGGATGCCACTATGCCAAAAGTGGCGGCCGTCATGGCCAAAGTGAGTATCTCATCATAGCCGAATTGCCCGAAAGCCTGCCCGATGGCAGCGGCAGTGCCATGTCCTCCGCAGAAACCGCTTGGCATGGTGATGCCGAATGCCGGATTCAATGGCCATATCCGGTTCAGGACAAGCAGTCCGAGCAGTCCGCCGAAAGCCCATTGCAGCAGCATTCCTGCCTGGGAATACGCCCACATGCTTCCAATTGTTGCTCCGTCGCCTTTCGCTTTTTGTGAAGTGAGGGGCAGGGCACCGAAAATAAAGGCTATCAGTATTCCGGCATAGACTCCGGTTTGAGTGGAAAGCGGGATTACACCGAAACCGTGGGGGCCTAAAGCCAATCCCATAAACCCAGCCAGGAGGCTGGGCGGGATGAATAGCTTTTGAATCAGCTTTATTTTTACTCTCATGAGTTTGCCTACCAATAGCAACACAGAGATGATGCCTACGTCGACAAAAAGTGTCCAGGGAGTGAAGTCTGTCATAAATATGTTTTTATTTAATGCATTCACTGAAGAATACGGCATTCATAAATAGTTTGCTTGTTCCGAACCAGTAAGAGCGGAAGTTCATGTCATCTGCAAATACGATGACGCACCCCGACTTATAAGGCTTGGCAAAAACACAGGGAGTATCTTTCAGCAGTTTTTGGTTCTTTGCAGAGAGAAAGCCTGATAATAAAGGTTGGGCAGTATAGTGCAACGGGGAAATATATGGGTCGGCATCTTTTTTGAAGATGATATTTCCTTTTTTCATTACGGCTATCTCATCCTGGTCCAGTCCCCATGCCAATGGATGTGTTTTGTCCAGGTGGCAGTTCAGGATGACACCGGAAATTGTGTTTCCGGCACTGGAGGTCTTCTTGTCTTCATAAGTGAGGTAAGCGGTTGAATCTGCCTTGATGGCAGTACTCTTGGTTTTCACAGCCAGGATACCGGCCTCGTTTACCCAATCATAAGCCTTGCCTGTGGCTATCAAAGTACCGCCATTGCCAATCCATTCTTTCAGGGCGGCGGTGCTCGCTTTGCTGAGTGCAGGAACACCATTGGCCATCACAATGACATTGTAAGGCTGTAGCTTTTTGGTTGTCAGTGTGTTGTCTTCTATCAGCACAGGACGCATCTGGAACCGTTTATCCAGCAGATACCAAATTTCTCCGGAGTCGGGGATGCCCATTGTCCGTCCTACCAATATAGCGACTTTGGGTTGTTTGATGGGCATATAGGAGGGACTGGCCAAATCTACATCTTCCATCAATCCGGTAGTGGCGGCATAAATATCTACGCCTGTTTCCTTGGAAAGGCTGAGCATCATGGCATAAATCTCATCCGGGGAAAGCGGCTGGTTTTGTACCATGACTTGCACAGCTCCATATCCCATTTTTTTCTTTACATCACCGGAGTGGAATGTAAATGGCTTGCCGCTGACATTGATATATAAACCTTTCTTCTGCAATTCATAAATCACTTTGGGGGCATAGAATTCCTTGCTTTCGAAAATGTATCCATAGTCGCTCTTACCTCCGATGACCTGCCCGGGCTGGAAGGTGTTTTCTGTCACTGGGTCACCTGTCAGTCCGGCAATGCTCTTCACCGGAGCATATTTCAGATTGAAGGCATGCGGGAAGGTCCAGGTGGAAATGTCGTAGAAGGTGCTGTCAATATACTCCAGGCTGTTCTCCATCAGAGTCTTTACCATCATGCTGTATTTTTGCTCTACGGGAATAACGTAAGCATCTTCTTTCTTGAATTGTTTGCCGTCGGCAGAAAAATCTTTGGCCAGATGATATACGTCAATCCGGTGGTGTGCCATGTTTTCAAGAAAATGGAAAGCTACGGATTTGGAGCCACGCGTGTCGAATACATATCCTTTGACGGCTTCTTTCTTGGCATCGGCGTTTGTCTTCTCATAATATTCTTTCTGGTAGGCCAGCAGGCGGTCTTTCATTTTGTATCCTGCTATCAGGGTAGCATAAGATGCCAATGCTTGGTTGCGGATGGTCCATGCGAAGGAACGGATGCCGTTTACGGTCATTCTGAGATGCCCCCGGGATGTTCCTTGTTCATACAGCAGGCAGACAGAACCGTGAATGTCACCATAAGCAGCTCCTTTCCCATAGTAATAATCGTCATATCCTTCTTTCGAATAATATCCTGTCCCGATTCTATCCAGTTCTTTTGCGCAATAAGAAGAAATCTCGGCTGTCAGGTCCTGGTTGAGTTGAGGGGTGAACGGGTGTGTGCGTTTGGGATGTCCGGGGCTGAAATAATAGGGGCGGGCAGAACCTTGTTCGTGCTGGTCCACTACGATATTGGGCAGCCAGTCGAAGTAGGTGTTCAGACCGTTGATGCCTTCGGGGTGTTGTGCCATTAACCAGTCACGGTTACAGTCGGCCCAGTAATGGTTGGTACGGCTGGAAGGCCAGGGCTCCAGAAACTCCCGTGAATTCAGATCGCTCACATCGGTCAGGCTTCGGGAGGAGTTCACCCAGGAGGCAAAACGGTTGATTCCGTCCGGATTTGCTCCGGGAGTCATTACTATGATTGTATTGTCCAGCAGGTTCTTTATCTCCTCTCCTTCGGCAGCGGTCAGGAAATAGGCAACAGCCAGAGAGGCATTGACTCCGGAAGGCTCATTTCCGTGGATGCTGTAAATGAGGTTCACTACGATCGGCATATCCTTCAGTGACAACGAACCGGACCGGTTGACATCACTCAGTTTGAAGTGTTCTTCTTTTATCCGGTCTATCTTCTTCTGATTCTCTGCCGAGGTAAAGATAACTTCCAGAAACGGACGGTGCTGGTAGGTGCGTCCCATCTCCTTTACGGTGACCCGGCTGCTGGCAGCAGCCAGAGTCTCCATATATTTCACGACTTGTCCCCAGTCTGCGTGTTGCTGCCCAAGTTGAAAACCGAGTACGCTCTCGGGAGTCGGGATGCTTTTTTCATAAGTATAGTTGCCCTCCGGCAGGAAGTATGATAAATCGTAGGTGTATTGTTCGGGCTGCGGCTGCGCAGCGATGCTTGCTGCCAGCAGGAGCAGCAAGCATATAAAAGATATCTTTTTCATTATAATGGATTTTGTTTACATTCCGGGTTTACTGCACATTCATCTTTGGGGAACACCCATTGCCACTCCTTGTGGCCGGCTTCTCTGTAACGGTTTTCTTCACCCATCGGGTGTGCGTCGTACATATTGTAATTAGAAGCTTCGGGATCCACATTGGTCGGCATGGTGGTGTTGCTGTTCCATGGAGCGTCGCTGTATCCTAATTCGGTACGGGGCTTGGGACCTCTATCCAACGGCATGTTCAAGCGCTTCAGATCGAGGAAGCGGAATCCTTCTCCCCACAGTTCAATACGTCTTTGGAACATGATTTCTTCTATCAGTTCCTCTCCGGTCTTGGTAGATAGTTGATATTCCGGGTCACGGTGGTGAGCCAACGGATAGAGTGCATCGGCTGCTTCGGCATATTTGCCGGCACGGGCATAGCCTTCGGCTTCAACCAACATCATCTCGGGCAGGCGCATCCAGGGGACATCGCCGCACTTGGCATTCTCGTCGGCCAGTAAGAACTTGTTTGCCATGTAGTTACGGATGTAGCCGCCGGTGGGAACAACAGGCTTGGGAGTTGCTTTGGGATCTTGTGCGCGAGGGAACCATAAGGTTTTGCGTACATCGGTATCCGAAATCTTATTGTAGAGCAAGTTATAAATGGCGCGTGGCGTGTTCTTGTTATAGCTGACATTCTTGTTCGACATAAAGCTATGGAAGTCCTTCAGTGTACCTGCCTGGTCTTCCTGTCCTTTCTTGCCCCAAAGCCATTCGGTATTGCTCTGGTCGCTCATGCGGTTCTTGAGAGTGGTATAGGTATCGTCTTGCAGTTTGGCACCCGACTTCTCAACCACTTGTTTTGCCATTTCTGCAGCTTCCAGCCACCTGCCCTGGGTCAACAGTACACGTGCCTTCAAACCGCGTGCCACATGGACATCGATATGTGATTTGTTTATTTTCTTTAAAGTAGTCACGTGTGACAGCAATTCGATGGAGTTGTCCAAATCTTCATTAATCTGGGCATATACCTGTTCCACACTGGAACGGGGCAGGTTGTTTGTCGAATTATCTGTCCGCAGAATAACGCCTAATTGTTCATTGCTTTCTCCTGCTTTATAACGTTCTCCCCAGCATTGCACCAGATTGAAGTAAGCAAAAGCCCGGTAGGCTAAAGCTTGGCCTTTGATATAATCCCGTTCCTCTTGTGTGCCAGTGGCATTGTCGATGTTGAGGATAATCATATTGGCATTGGATATGAATCTGTAGAACAGCTTATAATGATATTCCAAATGGCTGGACGATACGTTGCGGTGCAGAGTCCACTTTGCCGATGATTGGAATTGGGCATTGGCACGGGTGTATACCAGGTCTTCTCCCATCATGTCCATCCATATCATGAAAGTCTGGAATCCTCCTTGTGCATACGAGCTGGAGAGTGAGGGAGTATACATCAATTTGTGCAAACCGTTGACAGCCATCATTCCTCCGGCCGTGGTTTCAAACATTTGCGACTGATCTACAGTCTGCGTGGATTTGGTTTCCATGAAGCTGTCTGCACATGAGCAGAGCCCTATCATGGATGCAGAGAGTGCTGCAATTATTATTATCTTCTTCATACGATTCTTTTCTAAGTGGATAAAACGTTTAGAATGTCAGATTAAGTCCCATTGTAAATACTCTGGACGGCAGATAAACATCTCCGTTGCTGGCATAGCCTGAAATGTTTTTACGCGGGTATATGCCTTGTCTCTTTGTAACCTGGAATACATTCTCGGCAGAGAAATAGAGTTTCAAGTCGGATAGGCTGAAACGGCTGATCCAGGTCTTAGGGAAGGGGTACCCGAAGTTGATGGTGGACAACTCCAGCATATTTGAAGAAACAAGCCATTGGGTAGACGAGCCGGTCAGGTTAGTGGCGTCGCTGCCATTGGAGACCCTGGGCACATTGGTTATATCACCCGGTTTCTGCCAGCGTTTCAATATATCTACATGCATGGTGGAGTAAGATAATGAACCGGTGCCCGGTGACATCAGGGAAGAATAAGCCGTGTCATACATCTTGCCACCCAACTGATAGTAAAATGTCAGGGCAAGGTTGAATCCTTTATAGGTCAGGTTGGTACTGATACCGCCGCTTACTTTAGGCATGGCATCACCGCAGTAATCTTCCAACGCTTCATTTATATTGGTGGTGTAAGTGGTTCCGTTCACATCGACCAATGACTCGGATTCTTTCAAAGCTGTTTCATTAGGCAGATAAAGGCTGCTTCCGGTTGCCGGATCAACACCCCTCCATTGTCTCAGGTAGAATTCGTAACGGGAATGCCCTTCTTCTACTTTATGCTTGCCGCTGATGAACGGGTCGACAGGTAAATCCGTAACCTTGTTTTTGATGTGGGTAGCGTTTACGTTCACATCCCAAGTAAAATCTTTCCGGTCGAATATATTGGTGTTTATTTCCACTTCGATGCCTCGGTTGTACATGCTTCCTGCATTCATATCCTGAGACTCCATACCGGTAGAGAAAGACAGTGGGACAGAGAACAATAAATTACTTGACTTACGGTTGAAATACTCTATGCTACCTCTGACTTTATTGAGGAAACCAAATTCCACTGCAACGTCAAAGTTGTGTGATACTTCCCATTGCAAATTCTTGTTGCCCAGTGAGCTTTGAATATATCCGGCTTCTCCTGCGTTTTGGGCATTTTCATAGGTAGCTCTCCAAGGATAATAGCCTCCAATGTCATCATTTCCTACTTCACCGTAGGAGGCTCTCAGCTTTAATAAATCAATGAACTCGAATTTGCTCATGAATTTCTCTTTATCAATGCGCCATCCGCCTCCTATTGACCAGAAGTTACCCCAACGGGAGTCTTTATAAAAGCGTGACGACCCATCGCGGCGGAAAGAACCGGATACAAAGTATTTACTGTTGTAATCGTAGTTGAAACGTGAAAGGTAGCCTTCTGTAGCATACTTGTGGGTATAGGAATTGGGGGTGGTATTCAAATTGGCATAGTTCCCCAATTCATAGTTGTTGTCAAACTTCTGCTCCTTCATGGAAGCGGTCAGATAATTGTACTCATATTCATAACTTTCATGTCCCAGCAAGATATCAAAATGGTGCTTGTCTATTACTTTGCTATAAGTCAGCAACTCATTAAAAGTCCAGGTTGTGGTAAATGAATTGCTTTTCGTGGCGCTACCGGTATTCCCTTTTTCGGGATAGACGATAGATGCCGAAGAAGATAAATAGGAATTGGCTCCCACGCCTCCGTTGAAAGTAAACTTGAAGTCTTTTAAGAAAGAGACTTCGGCGTATACCTTTGCATTGAGGGTATTCCGCTTTTTACTGTCATAATTCTTCTGTAACTCCAATGCGGGATTGTTGCCCGAAACGTAGTCACGGGTAGGAACTTCTATCCCATTTACGGAATAGCCGGTTCCGAAGTCGTAAATCAGATCACCGTTGGCATCTCTTAAGTATTCACCGGTTTCAGGATTGTGTGCGTGGATAGGATAGATAGGACCTACGTAGCGTACAAACCGGAAGGGGTTGATGTTGTTTCCCTGGCTTTCATTCTGATTGCCGTCGCTATAACTCATATTGGCCGACAGGTTGGTCCCGACTTTCAGCCATTGGGTGACTTGTGAATTGACATTGGCACGTGCCGTGTAGCGCTTGAATTGCGAACCGATGATGTAGCCCTGTTCATTCGTGTAACCGATGGAAGTGAAATAATCACTTTTCTCCGTGCCTCCACTGATAGAAACCGAGGCATCCGTACGGCTGCCCAAGCGCTGAATGGCATCTTCCCAATCGGTGTCGTCCGCCCACAGAAGCTGTGCGTCGGGATTTACGGCTCCCGTGCTGCTAATCACTTGGTCACGTGGTATGTTGAAGGGGTTATAAGAGAGATTGTCGAATAGGTTCATTGCAGCTTCTGCACCTGCTGTTTCCCAACTTTTACCGTCCCGTACATATTGATTGCGCAGGTTTTCCCAGTAGAGCGTTACATAGTCGTTCACTCCTACCTTCTTGTAGTCGCTGCCTTGTTTGGCAGTTATACCTTGGTTGAATTTAAGATTGACACTCATTCTCTCTTTATGCCCTTTTTTGGTGGTAATCATAATCACACCGTTGGCGGCACGCGAACCATAAAGTGCGGAAGATGCTGCATCTTTCAGCACTGTCAGGCTCTCAATATCGTTAGGATTGATGCTACTGATAGAATTGTCGTAAGGCATGCCGTCTAAAACGATTAGCGGGCTGTTGCTGGCTCCGAATGACCCTACACCGCGGATATAGATAGAGGGCGTTGAACCGGGTTGGCCGTTTGCGGTTGTCACTTGTACTCCCGATGTGGCACCCACCAGCGCGTTGGTGATGGTTGTTACCGGTTTGGCTTCAAGTTTGTCCGCATTTATCAGACTGGCAGAGCCGGTGAATGAGCTTTTCTTTGAGGTACCGTAAGCTACCACGATGACTTCGTCCATCATCTGAGTGTCACTTTCCAAAAATATCGTCATATCAGACTGGATAGGCAGAGTCTGTGTCACTAATCCGACAAAAGAAATTCTGAGCTTCTTTGCATCTGCAGGCACATTGTTCAGAGTGAATTTCCCATTAATGTCTGTAATGGCTCCGATGCTGGTTCCTTCTACCAATACAGTAGCTCCTGTCACAGGCATATTGTCTTCTTTGGAAATAACCGTTCCGCTCACCTTTCGGGTTTGTTGTGTAACTTCTGTCTGGATGGGAATAGCAATTGACACATTACAAACTCCTGCTAATAAAAGCATCGTTAAGAAAAGTTGCTTTTTTAGTCCGCATGTCTTTTCCTGATTTAGCTAGACGCTTTTTTGATTAATAAACTATATCCATAGA
>CAJJYX010000038.1 GCA_905197435.1 uncultured Bacteroides sp. | reverse complement strand
CGTGGAGTTTGCCGCCGAATTCCAGCGCCGCGGAGGGAAAGTACTGTTGATAGACCAAGTATTCAAGTACCCTGAATGGAGCAAGGAACTGCGTATGTGCTACGACCGTTTTCCCAACCTGAAAATCGTATTCACCGGCTCGTCCGTGATGCGCCTGAAAGAGGAGAACCTGGAATTGTGCGACATCGTAAAAAGCTATAACCTGCGCGGTTTTTCCTTCCGCGAATACCTGAACCTGCAGACCGGCATGAAATTCCATGCTTATCCACTGGAAGAAATCCTGAGCAACCACGAACAGATAGCCAAAGGAATCCTTTCCAAAGTACGTCCACTGGACTATATGCAGGACTACATGCACCACGGTTTTTATCCTTTCTTCCTTGAAAAGCGCAACTTTTCGGAGAATCTGCTCAAAACGATGAACATGATGGTGGAAGTGGATATTCTTCTAATCAAGCAAATAGAGCTGAAATATCTTTCGAAGATAAAGAAATTGCTATATTTGTTGGCCGTAGACGGGCCGAAAGCCCCGAATGTCAGCCAACTGGCAAACGACATACAGACATCCCGCGCCACAGTGATGAACTACATCAAGTATCTGGCAGATGCACGGCTCATCAATATGGTATATCCGAAGGGAGAGGAATTCCCCAAAAAGCCGTCGAAGATAATGATGCACAATTCAAACCTGGTGTATTCCATCTATCCCGTAAAGGTAGAAGAGGAGGATGTACTGGACACTTTCTTTGCCAACACGATGTGGAAAGACCACAAAGTGAACAAAGGCGACAAGAACATCTCGTTCATGGTAGATGAGGTGATGCCTTTCAAGATTTGTCCGGAAGGAACAAAGATAAAGAATAACCCGGGAGTGACCTATGTATTGCAGAAGGCGGAAATAGGCCGGGGCAACCAGATACCCCTTTGGCTATTCGGCTTCTTGTATTAAGAAAGAGATTTTTTTACTTAAATAAATAATTCAATTTAGTTATGACTAAACAGAAGAAATTCATTACTTGTGATGGTAATCAGGCTGCGGCACATATCTCGTATATGTTCTCCGAAGTAGCTGCTATTTACCCCATCACCCCCTCTTCTACGATGGCTGAATACGTAGACGAATGGGCTGCCGCAGGTCGCAAGAACATCTTCGGCGAAACAGTATTGGTACAGGAAATGCAGTCAGAAGGCGGTGCTGCAGGTGCCGTTCACGGTTCTTTGCAAGCCGGTGCGCTGACTACCACTTACACAGCTTCACAAGGTCTGTTGCTGATGATCCCGAACATGTACAAGATTGCCGGTGAATTCCTGCCTTGCGTGTTCCACGTATCTGCCCGTACACTGGCAAGCCACGCATTGTGTATCTTTGGTGACCACCAAGACGTTATGTCTACCCGCCAGACCGGTTTCGCCATGTTGGCAGAAGGTTCTGTACAGGAAGTTATGGATTTGGCCGGTGTAGCTCATTTGTCTACCATCAAGAGCCGTGTTCCGTTTGTCAACTTCTTCGACGGTTTCCGTACTTCTCACGAAATCCAAAAGATTGAAATGCTGGAGAACGAAGACCTCGCTCCGCTTATCGACCAGGAAGCTTTGGCTGAATTCCGTGCACGTGCATTGAACCCGATGAATCCGGTTGCCCGCGGTATGGCCGAAAACCCCGACCACTTCTTCCAACATCGCGAGTCTTGCAATAGCTACTACGAGACAGTGCCCGCCATCGTTGAGGAATACATGAACGAGATTTCCAAAATCACAGGCCGCAAGTACGGTTTGTTCGATTACTACGGTGCAGAAGATGCAGAACGCGTCATCATCGCCATGGGTTCTGTAACGGAAGCTGCCCGCGAAGCCATCGACTACCTCGTTGCCAATGGCGAAAAGGTTGGTTTGGTTGCCGTTCACCTCTACCGTCCGTTCTCTGCCAAGCACTTCCTGGCTGCCGTTCCCAAGACTGCCAAGAAGATTGCCGTACTGGACCGTACGAAAGAGCCGGGTGCTAACGGCGAACCGTTGTACCTCGACGTAAAAGACTGCTTCTACGGTGCAGAGAATGCTCCGGTTATCGTAGGCGGCCGTTACGGTTTGGGTTCCAAGGACACTACTCCTGCACAAATCCTCGCCGTTTACAAGAACCTGGCCATGCCGATGCCGAAGAACCACTTCACTATCGGTATCGTGGACGACGTTACCTTCTCTTCTCTTCCCCAGGAAGAAGAAATCGCATTGGGCGGCGAAGGCATGTTCGAAGCCAAATTCTACGGTTTGGGTGCCGACGGTACAGTAGGTGCCAACAAGAACTCCGTGAAGATTATCGGTGACAACACCGACAAGCACTGTCAGGCTTACTTCTCTTACGACTCCAAGAAATCAGGTGGTTTCACTTGTTCCCACTTGCGTTTCGGTGACAGCCCGATCCGTTCCACTTACCTGGTCAACACCCCGAACTTCGTCGCTTGCCACGTTCAGGCCTACCTGCACATGTACGACGTAACCCGCGGTTTGCGTAAGAACGGTTCTTTCTTGCTGAACACCATCTGGGAAGGCGAAGAGCTTGCCAAGAACCTGCCCAACAAGGTTAAGAAATACTTTGCACAAAACAATATCACTGTATATTATATCAACGCTACTCAGATTGCACAGGAAATCGGTTTGGGCAACCGTACCAACACCATCCTGCAATCCGCATTCTTCCGTATCACCGGCGTTATTCCGGTTGACCTGGCTGTAGAACAGATGAAGAAATTCATCGTTAAGTCTTACGGCAAGAAGGGTGAAGACGTTGTCAACAAGAACTATGCAGCAGTTGACCGCGGCGGCGAATACAAGCAACTGGCCGTTGACCCGGCTTGGGCCAACCTGGCAGATGACGCCAAAGCAGAAAACAACGACCCTGCATTCATCAACGAAGTGGTTCGTCCTATCAATGCACAAGACGGTGACCTGTTGCCGGTATCTGCATTCAAGGGCATCGAAGACGGTACTTGGGAACAAGGTACTGCCAAATACGAAAAACGCGGTGTGGCTGCATTCGTTCCCGAATGGAACGCCGAGAACTGTATCCAGTGTAACAAGTGTGCTTACGTTTGTCCTCACGCTGCCATCCGTCCGTTCATCCTCGACGCTGAAGAGCAGAAGGGTGCCAACTTCACCCAACTGAAGGCTGTGGGCAAGGCATTCGACGGCATGACATTCCGTATGCAGGTAGACGTTCTCGACTGTCTGGGTTGCGGTAACTGTGCCGATGTTTGTCCGGGTAACCCGAAGAAGGGTGGCAAGGCCCTGACCATGAAGCACCTCGAAGGCCAATTGCCGGAAGCTGCCAACTGGACTTACTGTACTGAAAACGTGAAGAGCAAACAGCACCTGATCGACATCAAGGCCAACGTGAAGAACTCACAGTTCGCTACTCCGTTGTTCGAGTTCTCCGGCGCTTGCTCCGGTTGCGGTGAGACTCCGTACGTCAAACTGATTTCCCAGTTGTTCGGTGACCGCGAAATGGTAGCCAACGCAACAGGATGTTCTTCCATCTACTCCGGTTCAGTACCGTCTACTCCTTATACCAAGAACGAAAAAGGCCACGGTCCTGCTTGGGCAAACTCATTGTTCGAGGACTTCTGCGAATTCGGTCTGGGTATGGAACTCGCCAACGAGAAGATGCGCGCACGTATCGTGAAGGCTATGGAAACCGCCATTGCAGCAGAAGGAACTCCGGCTGAATACAAAGAAGTATTCCAGGCTTGGATTGACAACATGCACGATGCAGACAAGACCAAGGAATTGGCCGAGAAGATTATTCCGATGGTAGAAGCCGCCAAAGACAAGTGCGACATCTGCAAGACCATCGCCAGCCTGTCTCAATACCTGGTTAAACGCAGCCAGTGGATTATCGGCGGTGACGGTGCTTCTTACGATATCGGTTACGGTGGTCTCGACCATGTAATCGCAAGCGGTAAAGACGTCAACATCCTCGTACTGGATACCGAGGTTTACTCCAACACAGGCGGTCAGTCCTCTAAGGCTACTCCGGTAGGTGCCATCGCCAAGTTTGCCGCTGCCGGTAAGCGCGTACGCAAGAAAGACCTCGGTCTGATGGCTACTACTTACGGTTATGTATATGTTGCCCAAATCGCTATGGGTGCCGACCAGGCTCAGACCCTGAAGGCTCTCCGCGAAGCAGAAGCATATCCCGGCCCGTCACTCATCATCGCTTACGCTCCATGTATCAACCACGGTCTGAAAGCAGGTATGGGTAAGAGCCAGGCAGAAGAAGAAAAGGCTGTCAAGTGTGGTTACTGGCACTTGTGGCGTTACAACCCGGCTTTGGAAGCTGAAGGCAAGAATCCGTTCACGCTGGATAGCAAAGAACCGGATTGGAGCGGATTCCAAGACTTCTTGAAGGGTGAGGTTCGTTACGCATCCGTAATGAAACAATATCCGCAGGAGGCCGACGAACTGTTCAAGGCTGCTGAAGAAAATGCTAAATGGCGTTACAACAGCTACAAGCGTCTTTCCAAAGAAAACTGGGGCGCTGAAGTTACAGAGTAATTCCGATTACTGAATAAAGAATATAGAGGTTGCTCCCGAACAGGACGCAACCTCTATTCGTTTTTAATTTAAATCACTAAATATCACAAGTTATGATTGGATTTATCATTTGGGTTATTGGCATAGTACTTGCTGTCAAAGCCGTACTTGAAATCATGAAATGGCCGGTAAACGGCGTGAAGAAACTCCTGGTCGCAATTGTCATCCTGCTCACAAGCTGGATCGGAATCTGTGTCTACTACTTCTGGGGAAGGGAGAACCTGCCTCAAATGCTGAAATAAGCCCCGGCATTACTTGATACGGAAGTAAAACAAACATGCATCGGGTGGGAACCGCACGGCGAATGCTTCCCACCCGACCTGTGTTTCAGAATTCACCCTCCACATATCCACAACCGTCTATCCCCTTCTTTTCAAAAAATCAGTAGGACTCTCTCCAAACAGCTCCTTATAGCATTTCGTAAAGTACGACGGCGACGAGAAACCCACTTCATACGCAATCTCTGCAACCGTCATTTCAGAGGAAGCCAGCAGAGATGCAGCCTTCTTCAGCCTCATCCGGCGCAACAGTTCGTTGGGCGAATAGTTGGTGAGTGATTTCAATTTCCGGTAAAGCTGTACACGGCTCATACCCATGTCCCGCCCCAAATCTTCCACATTGAGCTCCGCATCTTTCATCTTCTCCTCGACAAGCGCCTTGAAGCGGGAAACGAAGCCTTTATCCAAATCACTGACGACCTCCTTCCCGATGGTCTGGTTGTCTCCGAAGAACAGCCTCAACTGGCGGCGGTTTGCAATGAGGTTGCGGACGCGCGACAAAAGCAACTGCGAGTTGAACGGCTTGGAGATGTAAGAATCGGCACCGCCATCATAGCCCTGAATACGCTGCTCGTCCAGCGAACAGGCCGTCAGCAGAATCACCGGGATATGGCATGTCTGCAACTCGCTCTTCAAGCGGCGGCAACATTCCACGCCATCCATGCCGGGCATCATTACATCCGAGATAATCACATCCGGCACATACTTCATGGCCAGCCGGATACCCTCCGCCCCGTTCGCTGCATCCAGCACGCGGAACTCGTTCGACAGCAGCGACCTCACATAACTGCGGATATCCGCATTATCGTCAATTACCAGTACGGCAGGACCATCGGCCTCAACCGCCTCTTCCCCTGCCTGCACTTCCGCGTCTATCAGAGTGGACGACACCTCTTCCTCTTCGGCAGGCAACGTCACTATGGTGGGATGGTACTGCGAAACATCCTGTTTCGGGAAAGTAACGGTGAAGGTAGTACCCTTCCCGTCACTGTGTGCCACAATGTTGCCGCCATGCATCTCTACAAAAGCACGCACCAGCGCAAGGCCGATGCCGGTACCTGCCTGATGGCCGCTCACCTGGTAGAAACGCTCGAAGATGGCTTCCACATCGGCCGAAGAAATGTAGCTGCCGGAATTGAAAACAGACAGGCCATAGTTCTGCTCCGCCATCGACAGGCGTATGGCTATCTTCCCATTCTCCGGCGTATACTTCACGGCATTGGAGAAGAGGTTGAAGTAAATGCGCTCCATCTTCTCCGCATCCGCCATCATGCGGAAGTCCGTGCCGGGAGATGCCTCAAAGCTGAAAGCAATATGCTTCTTCAGTAATGCCATGCGGAAAGAGTCATTCCAGACCCGGAAGCTGTCGAGCAAATCAAAAGGTTCGAGATGAAGCTCCATACGCCCGTTCTCCACTTTCCGGAAATCAAGTATCTGATTGACCAGGCGGAGCAGGATATGTACATTCTTCTTCATCAGTCCGAGAAGCTGGCGCGGTTGCCCGTCAATGTTGCGGTTAGCGAGAAGTTGCTCTATGGGATCGGCTATCAGTGTCAGCGGAGTACGGAAGTCATGCGAGATATTCGTGAAAAAGACCAGTTTGGCATGTGTGGCTTCCTCCAGTTCATGGGAAAGCTGTTCCAACTGCGACTTCTGCACTTCCAACTGCCCCTTCTGCTGTATCAACAGTGTCTTCTGCTCCTCCAGTTTCTTTTTCTGCATGGACAGCTCACGGTTCAAGCGGTTCTTGGCACGCAAAGAGAGATAAACAGCCACCAGCAAACCCACCAATAGGAAAAGGACAGACAAGCTGCCGTACAAAACAACCTGCTGTGTGTCATAGCGAGCAAGGAAACGGCTCATCTCCCCGTTCAAGAGTTCTATCTTTCCATCCAGGCTGCTGATGTGCACCGTCTGCATTTTCATAACGGGTGCATTAGAACTGTCCACGACTGACGTCCCCAATATCGTTTCGCGGGGAAATTCCTTTCCCTGCAATATATCCATGGCAATCTGTACTACCCGGTCCCCTCCCGTCGGATAAATGAAAGAAGCGGTAAGCCTGCCAGCCAGTATATCCTCCAAGCCATAACGCTCGCCGGGCAAGGCGTCAATGCCGATGAAGTCCATTTTCCCAGCCCGATGTTTGCGGAGAGCCGCCTCATAAGCGCCCGAGGCCATACGGTCATTCTGGGCAAAGACTGCATCGATGCGAGGAAAACTGTCAAGCAGCTTTTCCATCTTCTCACCCGCCTGCCTATGCAGCCAGGCACCATCCTCACTTCCCAGCAGCCGCACATCCGGATAAGCGGAAATACCCGACAGGAAACCTTCATGGCGTTCCATGGCCGAGGTGGAGCCCGACAGCCCGGTAATCTCCACCACATTGCCCTTGCCATGCAGCAAATTGCCTATATAAGCTCCCACTTCTTTGCCGATTGCATAATTGTCTGCCCCTACATAAGCCGTATATTTATCCGAAAATATCTTCCGGTCCACCAATATGACAGGGATGCCACGGTCATAGGCCTCTTCTATGACAGGCGCAATGGAGCGGGCCTCATTGGGCGCAACGACCAGCAGGTCTACTCCTTCATTGATAAAATAGCGTATGTCTTCTTCCTGCCATGTATTGTCATCCTTCGAGGTCCGTATCTCCACTTGTACATCATCATAGAAACGGGCTTCCCGGATAATCTCACTGTTCATCTGCCTTCTCCACTCGTCGTCACTGCATTGGGACACACCGATACGAAAACGCACTTCGCGACGGGAACAAGAAGCCGCCACTCCGCAAAGAATGCACAAAAGGAGTAATGCCCGAAAGTAATGTTGTCTCATCTTCCTTTTTCCATTTGATTTAGAGCCTGCCCGAATTTTATCCAGCATTGTTTTGAGAGTTCTCTCCGATATAGATGAGCAAAGATAGTGGAAAATGTAAAAAGACAGACTGTTTCTTTGTACCTTTATTCAATAAGGACAATCGAAACAGTCTGTTTATTACCGTACACAACGCTGCGCTATGCCAGTCTTTCCCTCAAGACCTCCGGCAGCTCCGGCATGGCACCGCTTTGGGTACAAACATAGGCGGAGACTTCCACAGCCAGTTTATGGGCATCGGGCACCGGCTTTCCGCTGAGGATGGCAGCAGTGAAAGCCGCCGTGAACGAGTCACCGGCGCCAACGGTATCGGCCACCGGCACTTTGGGAGTCTCCTGGAAGGAAACCACTCCCGGAGTGAACACATAACTGCCGTTCGTCCCGCAAGTCAGGATAAGCATCTTCAGATTATATTTGGCAAGCAGAATCCAGCATTTGTCCTGCAAGTCGATGCCCGGATAGCCGAAGATGCGGCTGATGGTCACCAGCTCCTCATCGTTTATCTTGAGGATGTTGCAGCGGCGCATGGATTCGCAAAGCACCTCCTTGGTATAGAACCCCTGGCGGAGGTTGATGTCGAATATCTTCAGTTGCCCGTCCATATCAGGCATCGTATCAAGAAAACGGTTGATAGTGATGCGGCTGGTTTCGCTGCGCTGCGCCAAAGAGCCGAAACATACGGCGCGTGTATTCAGCGCCAGGTGTCTCAGCTCATCTGTAAATGGGATATTGTCCCAAGCCACCCCTTCTTTTATTTCATAGCAAGGAACCCCTACGGCATCAAGGGTCACCTGCACGGTCCCGGTCGGATAAGGCACGCGCTCAATCTGAGTGTGCAAACCCTTCCGGGCAAGTACTTCCAGAATTTCGTCTCCGTCTGCATCGGCGCCTACGGCGCTGACCACACGGCTGTCGAAACCAAACTGCGATGCATGGTAAGCAAAGTTTGCCGGAGCACCGCCTATCTTCTTTCCTTCGGGGAGGCAGTCCCACAAGGCCTCACCCATTCCTACAATTACCTTATTCATGATATTATTTAGTTTATTGAATTAGAAGTAAGCATTCCATTATCAGTTCGTAACATATCTGTCATTCTGAACGTAGCGACCTATTGTTCCGCCCGACAAGAACAAGCAGAAAAGTTCTCAAATATAGGCAAAAAAAGTACAAACCACCTATTGAAAAGTTCCAAAGAACAAAGTAAAAGCTCTATCCCAAGCCTTGGAACAACCGTTCCCAACCTTGGAACATGCGTCCGCAAGCTTGGAACACATATCCGCAAGGTGCGGACAAAGATTATCGTTTTATCCTCAGCATATAGAAGAACAAGTAGGCAACCCCTACCGTCATCACAGCCACAGCTCCGCTTTGCCCCACAGCATCACTTGCCAATCCCATGGCTATAGGGAAGACCGTACCTCCGAAAAGCCCCATTATCATCAGGCCTGACACCTCATTCTTCTTCTGCGGCATGGCAAACAATGCCTGCGAAAAAGCGATCGGAAAGATATTGGAATTACCAAAGCCGATGAGGGCAATGCATGCATAAATCATTGCTTTCTCATGAAAGGCAAACAGCCCCGCCATGGCAACCAACATACATAGCACACTGATTCCGAAGAATATTTTAGGAGCGACCTTCTGCAAGATAAAGGCCCCTAAGAAGCAACCAGCCGTGCGGAATATAAAGTAAAGGCTGGTGGCAAAGCCCGCATCGGACAAGGTCATGCCCAAACGCTCCATCAGAATCTTGGGAGCTGTAGTATTGGTGCCCACATCAATGCCTACATGGCACATAATGGCCAGGAAGCATAGAAAAACAAACGGCTTGCCCAACAAGGCAAGGCACTCTCCGAAGGAGGAAGGCCGCCCCTCTTCCTTTTCCTCCCGGATGGAAGTGCCGCTCAGCCAAAGAATGGCAATCACCGCAATGACCATATAGACGGGAAACAGCACCCTCCAACCCATGCCCAGGGACGGAATGGCCTGCGTGGCTCCCCACATGGCGATGTATGGAGCGAGGAATGAAGCAATGGCCTTTACAAACTGGCCGAAGGTGAGCGAACTTGCCAACCGCCCGCCACTTACAATATTGGAAAGCAACGGATTGAGCGATGTCTGCATCAAGGCATTGCCGATGCCCAGCAACGAGAACGACAGCAGCATCAGCACGTAGCCGTCTCCGAAAACCGGGAGAAGCAAAGAGGCGAAAGTGACGGCAAGACTCAACAATACGGTCTTCTTCCGCCCTATGCGGTTCATCAGCATACCCGTGGGCACGGAGAAGATGAGGAACCAGAAGAACACCAGGGAGGGAAATATGTTGGCTTGCGAGTCGGTCAGGTTCAAGTCGGCCTTCACGTAGTTGGAGGCGATGCCCACCAAATCCACGAAGCCCATGGCGAAGAAGCAAAGCATGACGGGGAAGAGCTTTGCCAAGGATGAATTCTTAGTATTTTCCATGCTGAAGATTATTATCTGTTATTTTAATCCGAGTTTGTACACAGTAAACGAAGTGATATTATAGCTTCCGCCTTTAGCATAGAGGCTGATGCGGTTGTAAGGTTCTGACGGGAATATGAGATTCGTCATGGCAAAACGTCCGTCGTTGCCAAACGCTTCAATGCTCGACTTGTCTATGAACAGGCGGAGTCTCATTTCATTGCCACCCTCGACAGGAGCCACGGTCACTGCAGGGAATTCCTTGCCGAACATCACCTCGCCACTCTTGGTGCGGTCCATGGCGAATGTCTTTTCCGCCAGGTTGTAGTACATCTCCACCTCCTCGCCTTTCGAGTTAAAGAGCTGGAATCCTATCACATCCGCATCCTTGTTCCTGATAGTCATTTCGATTTCATACGTTCCGGAATTGTCATTCAGCAGTTTGTCCAGATTATACGTGCGGTCTACTGTGAAAGCACGCTTCTTGCTGCCTTTATCCCTCAGTTTCAGCAATTCGGGAGACGGGGTTGCCTTTACATAGGTTTCACCCTCCGAGGTATAGAGCGAAAGGTCGCGCGGCACGGAGTTGGCACTGCGGTATTGACGGGTGGGCACATCGTTGGCATATTGCCAGTTGCTCATCCATGCCAATGCGATGGCACGTCCTGCAGGGGCATTGCTCCAAGTGACGGTTGCATAATGGTCTTTTCCCCAGTCCATCCATTTCGTCACTGCGGGAGACTCGTTCACAAATCTCTTTCCATCGAATGTCCCCACGAAATATTGTGTGGCAGAGCCACCGAACGGTCCGCCCGGATTGAGGTTACAGACGAGCACCCACTTCTTCAGTTCCGTGCCTTCAACCGGCAGTTCAAGCAGGTCGGGACACTCCCAGACTCCGCCGTGAGCACCTTGTCCTTCACCGAATTTGCTCTCCAACGTCCAGTCCTTCAGGTCGGCAGAAGAGTATATCTCCATTTCCTGCCCTACGGCAAGAATCATAATCCATTTCTTGGCATCTTCGTGCCAGATGACTTTAGGGTCACGGAAGTCGCGCTGCGTGGAAGTAAGGATGGGATTCCGCGCATACTTCCTGAAGGTCTTTCCGTTGTCAAGACTATAGGCCATGCTCTGCACTTGGCGGTCGCTTGCCGATGTATAGAAGGCAATGACGGCACCGGCACCGAACCCGGCCGTATTATCCTTGTCGACAACGCAAGAGCCACTGAATATTGTTCCCAGCGCATCGGGCGAAATGGCATCTCCGTGATGCTCCCAAGTGACGAGATCCGTACTGGTGGCATGTCCCCAATGCATGTTTCCCCACATGGAACCGTAGGGGTTATGTTGGTAGAACAAATGGTAAACCCCATCCTTATAAAACATTCCGTTAGGATCGTTCATCCAACCGTAAGCCGGGCTGAAATGATAAGCCGGACGGAACTTCTCCCGGTTGGAGACATCGAATTCATCCGACAGTCTCATTTCTTCCCAGCACAAGGCTGAATCCGGAATAAGCTGGAAGTTGAAAGAGAGATGTTTATTATCGAAGCCGGTCAAATCGACCGGGACAAAATAGTCAACCTTATTGACTGCCAATCGCACGTTCATACTGCGTACAACATCATTGTCCGCTATCATATACAATTTTGCCTCCGGAGAAGCCTCTTCCACCGGCAACAGCAAGAACTTCTTCTGCTCGTCAATTTGGACTATGCTCTGTCCGTCACCCAGATGTTTAATCATGAAAGGAGGATTTATGGCCTGACATGTGAAGACAGCCACGGTAGTTCCTAATATAAATACGGTAAGCGCCCTTCCGATTGTCCGCCAAAAGTCTTTTAAATGAATCATGTTTCTATTGGTATTAAATTAGTTATGCTTTCTACCATGCAAAGATACGCCGCCAAACAGTACATGGCTATCTCTTTTGTTTCAAAGCATACTACGAATGTTACATTCAGTCTAAAATAATGCCTGTCCTTAAGAAACAAGAGATCATCAAAGCCGGATTTCAAACTGTTCCGCACACCGGTATCCCTCTTCATAAAGCTCCGTCAGTTTCTTGATATCCCGCTCGATGCGGTCTACCACTACCGGCTTCTGCGGACGGATAACAACGATTTCCCCGGCAGCTTCCAACTGTTCCACCTGCTCCAACTGTGCGTTATAGACAATGCTGCGGCGGTTGATGGCTTCGCGCAGTAGCGGATATTTCTTATATATAAAAGGTGGAACCTTTGTTCCCTGAATCTCCTTACGATATCCATAATTGCGCGTCAGCACCACCACATTATTTGTAAAGCCATCCCGGCGGGCACGCATCAAAGGGATACTGTCCACAATACCTCCATCCAGCATCGGGATGTTGTCCACGTAGGTAATGGGACAGACGAACGGCAGGCTGCTCGAAGCACGCACAATATCAATGACACGCTCCTTACTCCGCTTCTCCTCGAAATAGTTTGCTTCGCCCGTCTCGCAGTTGGTGGTCACCATGACATAGCGCTCGGGGCAATGGAAGTATGCCTCGTAGTCGTATGGAAGTATGTGCTCCGGAAACTCCTGGAACAACAGATCGAAATCCATGATATTCCGTTTCTTCAACAGATACTTCAATCCGATATAATTGTATTTCTCCAGCAAGTCGATATTGCTGTACTTGGCACGACCGCGCTGACCGGACATATAGGAAAGCCCGTTGCAGGCTCCGGCACTGACGCCGATGGTATAAGGAAAGCGAATGCCGCGGTCCATAAAGTTGTCGAGCACACCGCAGGTGAAGACGCCGCGCATGCCGCCACCTTCCAGAACAAGACCGCTATGGTTGTCTATACATATTTTTTTCTCCATAAGTGTTGGAATTAACGCTCCAAAGATAGCTTTTGTTTACGATATTCTATCTATATTTGC
Source organism: uncultured Bacteroides sp. (assembly GCA_905197435.1). Classification (GTDB taxonomy): domain Bacteria; phylum Bacteroidota; class Bacteroidia; order Bacteroidales; family Bacteroidaceae; genus Bacteroides. Next base: position 7,040 of record CAJJYX010000038.1, on the reverse strand, counting down.
GGTTACAACTATAAATCAACAATATTTTAATTATGATGAAGAAATCAATACTCATGGCTGCATTGGGTTTACTAAGCTTAAACGCAATGGCACAAGACACTCCGAAAGAAGAGGGTTTCATTTTTACAACCGTAAAAGAGAATCCCATCACTTCCATTAAAAACCAAAGCCGCGCCGGTACATGCTGGTGCTACTCCGGACTGGCATTCATCGAATCCGAGCTGCTGCGTATGGGCAAGGGCGAGTACGACCTTTCTGAAATGTTCATCGTGCACAACACCTACCTGGACCGTGCCGACAAGGCAGTGCGCACACATGGCGACGTATCTTTCTCACAGGGCGGTTCGTTCTATGACGTGATATACGGCATGAAAACTTTCGGTCTGGTACCCGAAAGCGAAATGCGTCCGGGCGTGATGTACGCCGACACGTTGAGCAACCACAATGAGTTGACAGCCGTATCCAATGCCGTGGTGAATGCCATTGCCAAAGGAAACCTCCGCAGCCTGCAAGCCGACAAGGACAAGACTCCGCTTTGGAAGAAAGCCATTGCCTCCATCCACGACATCTATCTGGGCAAACGTCCCGAAAAGTTCACCTACAAAGGCAAGGAGTACACTCCGAAATCTTTCTATGAATCTACCGGACTGAATGCCAATGACTATGTCTCACTGACTTCTTACACTCACCATCCGTTCTACGAACCGTTCATTCTGGAAATCCAGGATAACTGGCGTTGGGCTTCTTCCTACAACCTGCCCATCGACGAATTGATGCAGGTGTTCGACAACGCCATCGACAAGGGTTACACCATTGCCTGGGGTAGCGATGTAAGCGAGCAAGGTTTCACACGCGACGGTATAGCCGTAATGCCCGATGTAGAAAAGATACAGGAACTGAGCGGTTCGGACATGGCACACTGGCTGAAGATGAAACCCGAAGAGAAGAAACTCAACACCAAGCCCCAACCGCAAAAATGGTGCACACAAGAAGAGCGCCAACTGGCATACGACAACTGGGAAACAACCGACGACCACGGCATGCTGATTTACGGTATAGCCAAGGACCAGGAAGGCAACGAATACTATATGGTAAAGAACTCTTGGGGAAAGGCCGGCAAATATGACGGCAAATGGTATGCTTCCAAGGCATTCGCGCGTTATAAAACAATGAATATCGTTGTACACAAGGATGCACTGCCCAAGGATATTGCAAAGAAACTGGGAATCAAATAAGAAAAGGGCATTCCTAAAAAAGAATACTTAAAAAGAAAGCATGCTGAAAAATCGGCATGCTTTCTTTTTTTTATATTATTTATCCTACCTTTATCGCCTAAACTAACTATAACTACTATGAAGCGACTCCTCTGTCTGCCCCTTTCCATTCTCTTCTGCCTCCTTGCAGTAAGATGTTCTGACGAAACAGCCACGCGTCGCCTCGCCATACTCGATGCAGCCGAACGCCTGCTGCCGACCGATGCCGATAGCGCCTCCCGGATGCTTGCAGGTATTCCACAGCCCGAAGAACTGGGCAATCGTGACTTTGCCCGGTGGTGCATGCTGTGCGGCCGTTCCACGGACTACACCCATGCAGATACTCTCCACATTCATCAATGGGAACGGGCACAGAAGTGGATAGACAAGCACGGCTCACCCAAAGAACGGGCGGAAGTGGGACTATTCCTTGGACGCGCATACGCCGAAGACAGAGAATGGGATTTGGCGATGCAGACATATACGGAGGCACTGCACTGTGCCAAAGAGCACAAGGTATATAATGTGGCGGGGTATATTTGTACGTATATGGCGGACTTATACAGTTTCAAAAATATGCCTGATGAAATAAGAGAAAAATATGCAGAGGCCGCCTCTCTATTTACCAAAGCTGGTAATCTTAAAAGTCAGGTTTACGCTATGAAAAATCTCGCTACAGAATATGCTTTTATTGATTCATTTCTATACGCAAAGGCAATAATGAAGAAAGCAGACTCAATAGCCTCTACATTGCACCTCCAAAGAGTGGATTATAATATAGCTAATGCCTACGCTAATATTTACGATTTACAAAAGCGTTATGATTTGGCTGAAGAATATTATAAAAAAGCCATATCACTCGATGCTCATCATGGCATGAAAGATTCCATAGGCTTAGTAGATATTTATGTTGCATCCGGTAGAATTGATTTGGCGAAAGAACTAATAGACAAAATGATCCTACGTGATTCACTAAATTATCTCTTAAATGAGCTGTATGTTGAAATTTACAAATCGGAAGGAGATTATAAAAAGGCACTCCATTTTAATGAAACTTGTTTTGACATATTCGACTCCATAACCATCAAACAAAATAAAGCAAACGTCTTTGAAATAGAGAAGAAATACAATCATCTTAAAATACAAGAAGAAAACGGAAGACTGAAAAATGCCCGACAACGTTTTCTCATCTTCTTTATTATCACTTTGGCAATATTGATAATAAGTAGTATTGTTTTCTATTTTTATCGCAAACACACCAAGATGCAACTGCACTGCCAAGAAGAGAAACTGAATAGCATGGATAAGGAGTGTATCGAAATGGCTGTACAATTATCCGAAGCACGCCACTCTTTGGAAACCATACAAGAAAACCGGGAAGAAAACCTAAAACTACAACAAAAGATTCTTTTCCTATCAGAAAGATACAAAGAATTACAAAAACTACGTTTAGAAAATTCAGTGATATACAAGAAACTTTTATCCATATCAGCAAAGCTCCAACCCAATAATAACAAGCCATTATTGACTAATAAGCTTTGGAACACGCTAATTATTGAATTAAACAGAATCTATCCCAACTTTCATTCCTCTCTTTACGAACAATGCGCCGGTTTATCCGAAGAAGAATGGCGTTATTGCTGCCTGCATGTTTTGGGATTTGATGGAAATAATGAAGCCGTATTGTTGGGTATCATACCTTCTTCTATATGGATGAAACGTTCTCGAATCAAGCAAAAACTGGGCAGTAACCTCCCCAAAGAGCAAACGTTGCACCATATTTTGGTTAACATATTCTTAAATTAAGCATACCTTTCATAGTCAACATATTACATCACTATTTGTATAGGTATCAGTATAGGATTTATTTTGTAACCATCTGATTTTCAACACATGGTTGTATAGCTAAAAACAGAGCAAAACTACTATATAAAACCATATTTCCTCTAATTTCGCAGTATCATTAACAATAAAACAAATGCTTAGAATGAAACTAAAAAACATATTCTTGTGCGTATGCTTGGTTATTCCATTATTATCTAATGCTAAACCACGGCATATTTACTTTAAAAGTCACAGCAGCGACCGTAGTTTAGAGCCAACCAGCCCCATCGAAGCCACCTTTGACGACGAGCTTCACGAACTCACTCTGATGCTTTTTGACGAAGGTTATTCTATCCTTGTAGAAGTCAAAGATGAAAAAGGCTATGTAATCTACACCAATTATCTTATAATGATTGATGGTAGCAAAATACAAATTCCTTTAGAAGGACTTGCCACTGGTAAATACACCATTTCCATTTCAGACGGAAAGAACGATTTTATCGGAGATTTTATCCATTGACAACCAGTAAAAGATAAGGGCTTATTTGCCGACCACTATAGTAAGAATAACAGTACTGTTCAATATATCAATTATTAACCTTTAAAAACAAACAGATGAAAACATTTTTTACGTATCGAGTATTTGTGACTTCTCTTCTATTTATGTTAGGAATAAGTCTTAATGCCCAAATCAAGTATGACAGCAATAAAAAGCTTACAATTGGAAACACTACGCCATACGGAGTATATGGTCAGACTATTGAAGGTTCCGGAATGTATTTCAAATGTAGTGGCGGCAGTAAATTCTTTCAGATTGACGTTTCACCGGCGGCAACCCGTTTGGCAAGTCATTTAGACCAAGTAGTATTTTACAACACTCAGACAGGCAAGTTCAATAGTATTCAAGTACAAAACGTATACAACTATTCGGACGCCAGAGCCAAAATGGATATTCAACCCTTAGACAACTGCTTAACTAAGTTAATGCAATTGAAAACCTACTCATACAAATTCAAGGATGAAAATGAGACGGCAGCAAGAACCTTCGTCAAAGGTGGCAATGCAAATGAATATGGAATGCTCGCCCAAGAGGTGGAAAAAGTATTACCAGAATTAGTCATCACAGATCCTGACGGGAAGAAATTAATAAACTATATAGAGCTTATTCCAATGCTACTGAACGCCGTGCAAGCCCTCTCGCAAGAAGTAGCAACCTTGAAAGCTAAATAATTGTCTATAATATCCATCTATAAATTTTCGGCCTGAAGTCAGAGTTATAACTGATAACAGTGAAAGAATGTCTATCAAATAACCTTTCACCGAAATACAATCTGTTGAACCCATTTAAATTTTTAATCTGATGATTTAGGTAGTATTACCATATATTTTTATAATCCAATTATAGAAAAAACTATCTGCATAATCATCAAAACTAAAAATTAATATCTATGAAGAGATTTACATTATTATATATAGTCATGACATTAGGGTGTTATACCCTGATGTCATGCAGTGATTCTGATATTATATCAGACGATGTAGAAAAGCAGACAACACGCTCTATAACAGATGACATAATATATTTCCAGAACAAATCTGTTTCCACAAACGAAACGGTATCCGGTGGAACAATCCAAGTATCCGATGTGACAGTAACAAACAAAGCCAAACTGTCACTCATGGGCACAAAGACTGTAATTATAGACAAAAGTTTTACAGTAGAAGCCGACTCACAACTTGAGATTGACATCATAAAATAGCCTAAACAACTGTATTCCTTCCATCCCCCACAATAAACGAAACTGAACCATGCAACAAAGACAAACAGACCGTTACCTCTATTTTCGAGAACTTGCCCGGACAAGTGAAAAGTATTATATGCCTTATATAAGTAAATACAAGAAGATATCCGGCACAAAAGTATTGGAAATAGGATGTGGGGATGGAGGGAATCTCTTGCCTTTTGCCGAGATGGGATGCCGCACTACCGGCGTTGATATTGACAACGGCAGAATTATAGATGCGAAACGCTTCTTTGAGGAACGGCATGTCGACGGGCTTTTCATTGTTTCGGATGTTTTCATGTTGGAAGGAATGGAACGGTCTTTTGATTTGGTAATCTGCCACGACGTGATAGAACACATAGAAAACAAAATGGTATTCTTAATCAAGTTACAGAGTTTCTTACGGAGCGACGGGTTGCTGTTCATCGCCTTTCCGGCATGGCAAATGCCTTTCGGAGGGCACCAACAGATATGCCATAGCAAGGTTATTTCTCGCCTTCCCTTTATACACCTACTGCCAAACCCGGTCTATAAAGCTCTATTGAAACGGGGAGGTGAAAGCGAACGCTGCATCGGTGAATTGCTCTCCATCAAGAAAACGCAAATGCCGATAGGACCTTTCGAGCAACTCCTCCATCAAGCAGCACTGACCATTGTTGACAGGACGCTTTTCTTCATCAATCCCCACTACGAAACAAAATTCGGATTAAAGCCACGCAAGCTGTCCGCACTTATAGAAAAGATGCCGTACATCCGGAATTTCTGTACGACATCTTGTTTCTACCTTCTGAGACAGAAGGAAGTGAGAGAGTAAGACAAAAGACTACATCAGTTCGCAAATGTCTTCCACAATCTGTGGAACCGTCAACCGGTTCTTCTTCATCTGTTCTCCCACGTCATAGCGGTCGATAAACTCTTTCTTCACACCATAGTTCAGTACCTTCATGTTCGATGGACCGTAGTAACGGGCAATCTTCTCGCCAAAGCCACCGTCCAGCACACCGTCCTCAAGAGTGATGACCAGTGTATGGTCCTGCTTCAGGTCATCAAGCAAGACCTCGTCCACACCCGTGATGTAGCGGGGATTGACAAGCGTGGCATCCATTCCTTTTTCTTCCTTCAACCGGGCAGCCACGGCTTCGCCCAACTGATAGAAAGAGCCCAGTCCCAATATGGCTACCTTCTCTCCACGATGGGACACCTCGTAACGGTTCAGCGTCTTGCCGTAATCCTTCTCCGGCTCTATATCCCTGCGGATAACCCCATTGGCAGGTACGCGGATGGCAACCGGATGCTCTGTCTGGGCGATGCTCCAGTCTAACATGGCAAGGTACTCTTCCTTTGTCGTTGGTGCGAGGTAGACAAGTCCTGGGATATTTGCCATCATAGGGATGTCGTAGATGCCGAGGTGTGTGACATCGTTCATACCATAGATGGACGCAGAAAATGTCAGAATCGTTGCCGGATTGCCGTTTACACACAGATCCTGCGCCAGCTGGTCATAGGTTCTCTGGATAAATGTGCTGTATACGCCGTAGACCGGTTTGCCACCGCTTTTCGCAATACCGGAGGCGAGTGCCACAGCTGTTTCCTCGGCGATTCCGACATCCACGAATTGTCTGCCCGCTTCCTTTCGCTTATCTTCCGTGAAGCCCATTACCGTCGGTGTGGCAGATGTGATGGTCACAACACTTGGATCTTCTTTCATTTTTTTCATCAAGTAGTCACAGGTAACGCTGGAATAATCCTCACCACCAAAATCTGCGATTACCTCGCCGGTCTCGATATCGAACGGCAGATGCCAGTGCCACTCTTCCTTGTGTGTTTCGGCGAGCTTGTAGCCTTTTCCTTTCAAGGTACGAATGTGTACCACAACTGGTTTTACGCTGTCCTTGACGCTCTCAAACGCCTTGATTAACGCCGGAATATCATTCCCCTCATGAACATACACATAGTCAAGTCCCATCGCCTTAAAAAGGTTACATTCTGCCTGTCCGTTTGTCTCGCGCAGGAGCTTTAAGTTCTGGTAGAGGCCACCGTGATTTTCAGCGATCGACATATCGTTATCGTTCACGACAATGATCAGGTTGCTCTGCAGCTCAGATGCAAAATCAAGTCCCTCTAACGCTTCACCACCGCTCAAGGATCCATCGCCAATGATTGCGATTACATTTCCACT
>CAJJYX010000037.1 GCA_905197435.1 uncultured Bacteroides sp. | reverse complement strand
CCGCCCTGCCGTGAAGCAAGCCCCGAAGATATGATAAAGGCCATGCGGCTGTACCGTGCCATCAAAAGGGTCGTGGAGGAAGAACACCTAAGCGCCATCACCCTCAGTTGCTTCCGTCTGATAGAACAAACGGGAACCACCGGCTGTCTCGCCCTCTCCTTGCTGAACGATGAGGGAATCATTGCGGGATGCGAAGGCGATTTGCAGTCCATCTTCACCATGCTGGCCGTAAAAGCGCTGACAGGAAAGAACTCCTTCATGGCCAACCCTTCCATGATAAATGCCCGTACCAATGAAATCATACTGGCACACTGCACCATCGGCATCGCACAAACAGAGCAGTTCATTATCCGCAACCATTTTGAAACGGAAAGCGGCATCGGCATTCAAGGAATCCTGCCGACGGGAGATGTAACCATCGTGAAATGTGGAAGCGAAAGTCTGGACGAATATTACCTTAGTACCGGCACGCTCATTGAAAATACAAACTACATCAATATGTGCCGCACCCAAGTGCGGATAAAGATGAATACTCCCGCCGACTATTTTCTGAGGACACCGCTGGGCAACCACCACATCATGCTGCACGGTAATTATGGGGATGTACTGGATGAGTTCCTGCAAGCCAATGCCTGCAAACGGATCGAATGATTACTCGTTTACATCCGGTATCACCACTTCGAAACGCGTTCCCTTTCCCAATTCCGAAAAAACGGAGATAGAACCATGCAGACGTTCTACGATGGTCTGGCAAATACTAAGTCCCAAGCCGGCACCCTGCGTAAAGCTGTCTTCCTTGTAAAAGCGTTCGAAGATATGTTTCTGGGCATCTTCTGAAATGCCGCTTCCTGTGTCTTCGACAAAGATGGTGGTATATCCTTCCCGGTTCGTGACACAGCCGAAGGTGATGCTTCCCGTTGCCGTGAATTTCTTGGCATTGTTTATCAGGTTGTTCATCACCTGCTTCAAACGAACGGAATCGGTGATGACCAACTTATCTTTCCCTCCCGGAAGCTCTACGCGAAGTTCTACATCCTGAGGCATGCTCAGACGTTGGGATTCATGAACCTCCTGCATGATAAATGTCAGATTAAATATTCCGAACTTGAAGTCCATCGTGCCCGATTCAATACGTGATAGGTCAAGGATATCGCTCATCAACGCCAACAGCAACGTACAGTTGATGTTGATTGTCTCAACAAACTGCCTGACCTCTTCCGGAGAAAACGCCTTCAAGTCCTTCAGCAAATCCGAGAAACCGACAATGGCATTCAAAGGGGTACGTATCTCATGGCTCATATTGGCAAGGAATGCAGATTTGAGCTTGTCGGCCTGCAAGGCACGGTCACGTGCGGCAATCAGGGCAGCCTCCGTATCCTTGTAGCGCTGAATGCTCTGGCATACTCCCAACACCATGTAGGGAGTATCGGCCGTCAAGCCGCCATAAGCGGTACTGCGGAACTCCCACCATTCATAGCCCCCGTCTGCACTCTTCAACCGGAAACTCATCCGTAAATTGGCTTTATTGCCCAACAAGACGGCATCGAAACTCTCATGCGTATGCGTTAAATCTTCCGGATGTATAAGAGCATCCATTTCATCACGTGTCAGCAAATCTGTATCACCGATATACCCCAAACGATGCAACAGCCCACTCGGGAAGTGGAAACGGTTCATACGCATGTTGTATTGCCACGGATAAATGGAGCTCTCTTCCACTGCCATGTTAAAGAACCGCCTCTGCATCTCCTCTTCGGAGACATTGCGGCATACAATCGCCATCCCTGTCATCTTTTCATTGGCAAAGATAGGCACCACTTCACCGGAAACGGGGAAATACGTTCCTTTAAGTTTCTCCTGCATGAAAGCCTCCTCCGGAATAGGGAGCGGTTTCTTTCCTGTACGCACCTTCTCCAACAAGTCACGCAGGATGTCTTCTCCGTTCATGTAAATTTTCATAATGGAACCGACCATCTGCCCCTCATAGAAACGAACCGTATAGGTTTCGGCAGAAAGCCCCAACATCTGCATCAACGGACGGTTGATGAAATGGATGCGCAAGTCTGTGTCATAGGTAATCAAACCATCGCGAATGGAACAGAATATATTGTCGAACTCATCACGCTGTTCTACCAGGCGATGCTGTATCAACAAACGGGTCTGGGCTTGTACACGCTTACGGGCCTCCCTGCGGTTGGCACGGAAAAGCCAAACAATCAGAAGAACCAACGCCCCGACAATCAATAAATAGAAAGGAATGAACCAGGCACGATAACGCTCCATCAACGGTGCGTTCAAAATGATGCCTTTGTCCTTGGCACGGCTCGTATCCACATGGAAAAACTGCAACTGTTTGTAATCGAACAGTAACTCGCCTCCAAAGTCCTTCACTCCAAATGAAGCCGGTGACTTACCTTTCAAAATATATGCAGCTTGTTTGCCGGCGGCAAAAGTGTCTTCTCCGGGAGCAGCATCATACGCACACAGGACACCGTTCGTTATAGCCAGGCTCTGGCTGGTAAACACGGGAGCCTTCAACTTCAAGGAAAGAAAAGGAATCCATTTAGGAGCAATGACAATATGCTTATAGGCATTGTAGTCATAACAAATGGAAGTAATGACTGAGTTCAAGGATTTGGCCTGCACGTTCAGCACCCTCAACTCATGTTCCGGATAATTGCTCTTTATGCGCTCCCAGGAATCTTCCACAGCCCTGACCCCTTTAAGGCTCAGAAAACTACTGTCGGACAAACAGACAAACTCCCTGCGGGAAGGAAACATCCGGACAGCCGCATCCAACAAGACATCGAAATCTGTCTTTGAGACATAACCGGAGACATTGGGCATTCTCTCAAAGACTCTTTCATCAGGATACTTAATACCCGAAACCACCACCGGTATCTGATAAGGCAAAGAATCGCCGCAATGGGCCAGTGTGAAGAAAGCCTCATCGTTGGTAGTTACAATCAGGTCCGTATTCCGTTGCCTGGCACGCTCGCAGATGCGGCGCATAATGAGGCATTCGGAAGCAAAAGCCCAGTAATCGGCATTCAGATATTCAGTAGTGACTTTGGCTTTTACCCCTCCTTTTTCCAATCCATTCTCCAAGCCCTTTGTCAGAAGGCTATGCCAGGGAGTATGTTTTGTATAAGATTGTATGAAAAGCACATTATACGTACGTTCCACAGCCGAAAGTGTTCCCGACATCAACCACAACAAGCCTATAAGCAACAGAAAGGAAAGGCGTCTCATCATAATATAGATTTTGTATACTCACCGAAAGAGCTCTTATTCGTTACGCAAATATACAAGTTATATTGAGAATGAGCACAGATTATTCAAAAAAACTTATTCATCGTGCAATGCTTCGGCAGGCTGCACCTTCATGGCGCCTCTTGCCGGATACCAGATACCTGCCACAATCATGACAGCCATGAGCAGCCAGGTTACTGCTACAGCCGCCAGAAAACGCCCTCCGCCGAAAGGAAGCTTTTCAACATCCACCAATTCGGCTATTCCTACATTGAAGGCTATAATGACGGCAGGCACAGCCGCAAGGGTAAGCAACAATATCCCCTCCGACATCAAACGCGAGAAAACCTTTTGCCGTGAACTTCCCATAGCCATACGGAGCGCCACTTCACGGCGACGCTGCTGTGTACGGAACCAGAAAGTGCCGATAACACCCAGGAAGATATTCATCAGCAAAAAGCCGAGTACACAGAGTTGGGACTTGGCTTCGTTCATGTCCTCGCGTTCGCAGATTTCGCGAAGGTCCTTGAAAGAAGTTACATCGAGCAAATAAAGATTTCCTATCTGATAGAGGCGGTCAGCATCGTCCATCAGCTTCTCCATAAAACCGGAATCGGCATCAGGACGGACACGAAGGCTGAGATTGATATATCGTGGATCTCCATACTCTTTCAGCCTGTCAAGGTCAAGATGCAAAGCTGCATAGGCACCACCCCATTCCGAAGAAGTGTAGAAGTGCGACCAACGTACAGGCGCACCGACAGCGCCCACACGGCACCGTTCATCACTACCGAAATTCAGCAGTACAAGTTCACGGTCTTGCAAGGAAGCTGCATTGTCCATGTGCAATTCCGGATAGGCCGCAAAAAGATTGGAAGAAACGACCAGATGGCCATCCCGTATAGCAGCAGCCATGCAGGTCAACATTTTCTCATCCGAACTGCCATAACGGAACACGCGGAAGAAGTCGGGTTCCACCCAAAGCAGATGAACATTCTCCGATATAGTATCCAGCCCCAGATTGAGCCCATTGCTGCCATCATTATAGGGAAAACAGTTCTGGGAAAGTGCCACGGCCTCCACACCGGGACGGTGGCGCAAACGTTCGGCAAGTTCTACAAGATGCTGCATATCATCGTCTGTTGTCAAATCGGGATTATAAACAGGGGACTTAGAAGTAAGTTTACTGACTGCAATATTATAGCAATGTTCCGTATCAAAGCCCATCGGGGCATTATAGACACGAAGAGTAACCAGTGTCCAGTCCACAATATACCAAAGCACAACAAACACCAACAACAGTTCTGTGAAAAGGAAAAGACTGGAGCGCCATTCATTCTTAATCTGAACCAATATATTCTTCATACGTTATTTCTCCTTCTGATTGATTGCATCCACTATATTCATCCTCGAAGCCCTCCATGCCGGAATACCGGCTGAAAGCAAATTCATCAGCAGGCAGAAACCGAAAGCCGACAGAAAAGCCCATGGAGAAAGCAACATGCCAGGTGTCAGTGAAGTGTCTCCACTTAAATAGGCATTGGCGCTATTGCCAAAAAGGAAACCGTTCAACAGGAAAGTAGCACTGTAACTCAAAGCCAATCCAAGCATACCCGCCAACAGCGAGAGCAGTAGGTTTTCAAAAAACACCTGCCTTATCAGTTCACCGCCCGTAGCGCCGAAAGCTTTGCGCACACCGATTTCGCTCATACGTTTCCGCATCCGCGAGAGGGTCATGGAAGAGAGATTGATGGCAGGCACCAACAACAAGATGGTGATGACAAGCACATAGCGCAAAACAATCCCCTTCACATCCGGCATATGATCCCATTTACGATATAGATTGGCAAACACCCCGTCGGGTTGGCCGCGATAAAAGACTTCTGTTTTAGACAGACCGGCATTATACGCAAGACGCAGCCTCTCCACCTCTTCACGGATAGCCGGAAAATCGGCCGGCGAATGTGCTAATATCACTGCCTTCATCTGCCCCATCGTATTTTCCTGCCAAGCAATGTCGGCTGCATCCGTTGAGTTATAAGGTACCCACACTTGTCCATATGCCGAGGTGGCAAGCATGGAGACATCTGCCACGACGCCCGAAATACGATAATCCACATAATTCAGTTGCAATGTCTGTCCCGTTGCCTCCGTAGTGCCGAACAACCGACGTGCCACGGTAGCCGAAATAACGGCACAGGGTATTCCGGCATCACTATCCGCCTTGCTGAAACCTTGGCCACTCAAGAAGCGGAACCGGAAAATGTGCCAGAACTGTTCGTCCGTCTGTACCATATCCGCTGTCAGTTTTGCTCCTGCAGGTAACGATGCACGTACTTTTTCCGGCAAAGATATAAGCGTGACGGCCTCTGCTGTAGAAAGCTGTTTAAAACATCTCTTACCGGTCTGTACGGACATATGTGCGTATGCTCCGTTGTCAGTTCCTTTATATCTTATCGCCATGGTAGAGACATAGAGTGAGCGTGAGCGATTTACCTCCGGTTCACAATCCGTCATACGCACTTGCAGGGTAATGACAAGCACCATAATCATGCAGATGGCAAGGGCGGTACCTATCACGGAAACCCAAGTAACAATAGGATTCTCCCGCAAATGGTAGAAAGCTTGTTGAAAGTAGAGTCGTATCATTTTATATCAAATTTTAGGAATCAGGTTGATAAGATTATTCATCGTGCAGCGCTTCGGCAGGCTGTACTTTCATCGCCTTGCGTGCAGGAATGCCGATGCCGATGACAATCATCAAAGCTATCAACGCAAAACTGATGCCTGCACAAAGCAGCAGACGCCCCCACTCCAGCGTCGTACCATTTCTCCAGGAATTCAACTCCATGTACGCAAGGTTATAGTCGATGAGCAAAGCAACAGGAGTGACAATTGCCAACAACAACAGCCCTTCACAAATCAGCCGGCTGAAGACAGCACGGTCTGTCGCTCCATGCGCCTTGTGCAGCGCTATCTCCGAACGGCGCTGCTGCGTGCGGAACCAGAATGTCCCAAGCAGGCCAAGGAAAATATTCAATAGCAGGAATCCCATACCCATTACATAGTTACGGATATCATTTGTCCATGCCTGCTGGAAATTACGGCGGATATCCTTGAAAGAACGTATCTCGGAGATAAAGATATTGCCCACACGGAACTGGCCCTCACTGTCTGCCTTCAGCCTCTCAATGAAATCATTGTCCTGCCCTTCACGAACACGGACACAAAGTTCGAGACCGACGTAGTAGGAATCCAGCTTCAACATCACGGAATATGAGCTTCGTGCCTGGTCGTAATCATGGTAGCGTACATTTTGCAGCGCAGCCCCCAACCGGTAGGTCTTCGTTGTGTCACCAAAGAGGTAGAACCGCCGGCCAACGAGGTCGGTCATCCGGCGGCCGTACTTACGGAAAAGGTTATCCGAAGCCATGAAATCCCCGCGTTCCAGCATTTCAGCCAATTGCTCGGGTGTCTCTCCACGCGTGCCCCGATAACGGAATACACGGGGGAAATCCGGTGTCACCAACCTTCGGATGGTCCAATCGGGAGAGCGCAAAGTATCATAGCTCACTTCAATGCCCGAATTGCTTCCATTGTAAGGATATGAGTTTTGTGAAAGGCTGACAGCTTCTATCTCCGGCCGGCGGCGCAGACGCTCCAGCAACTCGGCTAAATCATCGTGGGTCTGCCGAGAGGTATGTCCGGCAATGTAATCGGGACTTTTGGGTGTCAGTTCACCCAATTCAATGAGGTAACAGTGCTCGATATTAAAGCCTTTCGGTTCCAGATAAGTAGCGGCGCGAGTGTACAGATAGTCCACCACGTACCACATCACTACGCTCACTACCAACAGCTCCAACATCAGCCATAGGTTTGAAAGCCATTCATTTTTTATCTGTGTAAGAAGTTTCTTAGTCATTTTTCTTCAACGATTAATGTTCTGTGATGGATTATTTATGCAAGCGTCCGCCCAATGCATTTACAATACCTATTCTCGATGCGCGCCATGCGGGAATACCGGAACTCAACAAGTTCAGCACAAAGCAGAATAGCAGCGCCCAGCCAAAAGTCGAGCCGTGCAGCAATATACTCGCGTCCACTTCCGGAGGACTCAGCGTCTGGCTGAATTCCTGAGCAAACAGCAGTGTATTTCCCAAATAAGCAAATGCTACACTCAGCAACAGTCCCAAAATCCCAGCCAGCAATGTCACCACCAGATTTTCTGCAATAATCTGCCCCATCAGTTCCAACCTCGTTGAGCCGAACGCCCGGCGTACACCAATCTCCGCCACACGCTGGCGCAGACGGCTCTGTGTCATCGAACTAAGGTTGATGGCAGGAACAATCAGCAGAATAATGAAAATGATGAGCCGCTGTCTGCGTGCCTGGTCCACGTCCGGTTCGATGTTGGCAGCCATTCCTGCAGCATTCTTCTCCTGGTCATAAGGACGATTACGGTATATCAATGAGTACCCGTCCTCACCGATTACAGTATTGTACTCCTGACGGCGACGTTCCGTTTCCTCACGAATAGCGGGAAAATCGTCACGGCTTTTTGCCAGGATGGTAACACTCATCATCCCCATATGCCCGTCACTCCAAGTATCTTTCGTTACCTCGGTAGAGGTATAGGGCACCCACACCTGCGCATAGGCAGTATTGGCCAAAGTCGAAACATCCTTCACTACACCGGACACGGTATAAGGAGCATGGTTCAAGAGGAATTCACGGCCCACAGCCTCCGTTGTCTGGAATAACCTGCGCGCTACACTTTCCGTAATTACCGCCACGGGCAGTCCGGCATCGAATGTAGCCCGGTCATAAGGTTTCCCTGCGACAAAAGAAAAATCAAATACATGCCAAAAAGTATCATCCGTCTGCAACAAGTCAATACCGGTTGCAGGTTGTCCCGGCAGGCTCACAGGAGTAGAAACCACCATACAAGTATAAATCGTTACCGCTTCGGGGGTCTTCAGGGATTTAAAGCACTCGAGCGCAGTCTTTATTCCCATCGGTCCGTTACTGGTTCCATCGCCCCAACTCTTGTTCGTAATACTCATATAATGGACATGCAGAAAGCGGTCGCGGTTACTTTCGGGGGCAAACGGAACCACCTTCACTTGCTGCATCATCACCACCAACATGATGAGGAAGATGGCAAGCGCAGTACCGGCTATACTGACGGCACTGATCACCGGTTGCTGCCGCAACTGTGCCCAAGCCTGTGTGAAATATTGCTTTATCATCTTAACTTCCTATTTTTTATTATTAAACGATTCTCTTATTCTTCATGCAATGCTTCGGCAGGCTCTATCTTTGTGGCCTTACGGGCAGGAAACCAAATGCCGACAACTATCATTAATGCTATCAATATCCATGCACCGGCCGTCCCCAGCATAAAACGGATAAAGCTCCATTCCACCGGCCAGGTCGATATCAGCTCGGTTCGTCCTATCTTCCATTCGGCGATGCCCACATCATAGCAGACAATCATTGCAGGGATGGTGACAAGTGCCAGCAGTAACAGCCCTTCCCCCATCAACAAACGGAACACTTGTCCTTTCGTACTGCCCATGGCAAGCCGCAAGGCTATCTCACTGCGACGACGACGGGTACGAAACCAGAATGTGCCTATCAGCCCAAGAAAAACATTTACCAGAAGAAACAATACAACGACCGTCTGTGTATTCACTTTGTCCGTGTCGCCCCTCATCACTTCAAACTGCAACTGTTGTTCGGTATACGGGGCTACATCTGCAATAAACATATTGTCTGTGTCGAGCCGGGATGCCGTTTCCTTAATAAAACGATAGCGATAATCGGGAGAATCAGCCGCTTCCTTCACACGAAAGACTATTTGTGCCCACTCATCTGAAAAATCGTTCTTTACCTGATTTTCATCCAGACGCTGAAAAAACCATTCTGCATCTTCGCCATACCGGTAAGAACGTATGTTCTCTATCATTCCACTCTGGATGACAGCATGTGTAGAGTCTCCATACCAATTCAACGGAGTATCGAGCGAGAAGCCCGGAATCTTTTCCTTAAAATAATCGAAAGCCTTTTCAGTCAGCATCACATGATTGTTGTCTGCCGGCATTGCAGCAAAAGGCCTTTTCTCGTCTTCATGCATACGGAACACTTGAGTATATCCGGCAGTAGCTCTTATCCCACGTCCATTCAATCCGATAGTATCTTGGGCAGCCAACGAATTATAGGAATTGCTTCCACTCATCGGCAGGCTCCAGTAACAAAGACAAGCGGATTCAACAGCAGGTTCCCTTTTCAGTTTTTCCAGAATGCCAAGATACTTGTCGGCACGCGTCATACTGGTATCTTTGCTTTCTCCTCCACTAATCATAGTCAGTTGATAAACATGGTCGATGTTATAACCCAACGGACGATAGAACGTATATTTCAGACATCCCAGCGAATCGCACAAGAACCACATCACGATAAATACCAGGAACAATTCAGCCAGCACCCATCCATTACTACGGAAACGTGCCCAAATCATACGTAAGTTATGCAATATAAATTTCATGATTCCTCTTGTTATTTATCATTCAACGAATCTACAATAGTATGCCTTGCAGCAATCCATGCAGGCACTCCGGCACTCAGCAAGTTTATTATCAGACAGAAAAGGAAAGCCAGACAGAAAACCACAGGACTGAAAAGCACTGACATGCTAAGATTGAAATCACCGGAAGTGCCGATATTATCGCCATTAATGAACAGCCAGTTGCGCATTCCATAGACAGACAAGTAACTAAGTCCAAGCCCTACGATACCTCCCAACAGGGTCAATACAAGATTCTCATTCAGAATCTGCCTTATCAATATACCCCGCGTCGCTCCAAAGGCTTTCCTGACACCCAGTTCACCCATACGCTGCTGCATGCGGCTATTGCTCAAACCGCAAAGGTTGAGTGAAGGTACCAGCAGAATGATGAGTACAGCAATGAAATATTGCAGATACAGCATCGCCAAATCAGGACTGATATTGGCCCAGACATGGTTGACGTGCTCCACAATCCCGTCCGGCTGTTCCATGATATCAATCAGAAATTCGGGAAGAGCCGCATTCACGTCTTTCACCCGCTTTTCGATTTCCTGCTTGACGGCAGGCATATCTTCAACAGAAGAAACAAGTGCCGCTACTGTAAAATCGCGCGAATAACTCCACACGGAAGTGGCATCCTGCCGCGAACGCGGATATAAATTCCATACTTGTGCATAAGCATCCTTGGCTGTCACCGAAACATCCTTCACCACTCCGCAAACACGCGCCTCATCACGGTTCAGCAGTACAATCTTTCCTACAGCATCCGTTGTACCGAAAAGTTTCCGGGCAGTAGAAGCTGAAATAACAACAGACTGTACTTTGCCACCCCAGTCTGCTTCCTCGAATCCACGTCCGGCCACGAACTGCATCCGGAATACATTCCAGAAGCCCGGATCAGTGTTCACAACATCCACTTTCATACGGTTTGTCCCGTCTGTCATGGAAAGCAGTGCCACTGCTGCCGAAGTAAACGATGTACAAGCTTCCACTTTCTCAAGAGGCTGCACGCATTCTTTCATGAAAGCCGGAGAACAGCTGCCAAAGGTATTCCAGTTTTTATTCTCCTTGTTTTGTATATGTATCTTACTAATGTAGAGACACCGGCTGCGGTTTACCTCCGGCTCAATATCCGAATACTTCGTCTGCCAGGTAATGACAATTGCCATAATCATAGTAATGGCAAATGCAGTACCCAGAATGGAAATGGTACTTAGCAAAGGGTTTTGCCGCAAAAGAGCAATGGCTTGGCGAATTGTTTGCATTTTGATTAATTAATGGTTGATTATTGACAGTTGCTAAGCAGTGGAGTGGTTATTCCACCTGACGTCCGTCGAAGAAGCGGATGGTTCTTGAAGTCTGTTTTGCCTGCTCCTCATTATGGGTTACCATCACGATGGTACGTCCGTCTTCCTTGTTCAGTTGATGCAGCAGCTCCATTACTTCGGCACCCATCTTGGAGTCCAGGTTACCGGTAGGCTCATCGGCGAGGATTATCTCCGGATTGCCGATAATGGCACGGGCAATGGCTACACGCTGGCACTGACCGCCGGAAAGCTGCGTAGGCATGTGACGCATACGATGGCTCAAACCGACTTTCTGCAAAACCTCTTCCGCCAAACGACGGCGTTCCTTGGCAGACACCTTTCTATATAGCAAAGGCAGCTCCACATTATCCAGCACATTCAACGAGTTAATCAGATGGAAAGACTGGAACACAAAACCCAACTTATGGTTACGGAAAGCCGCCAGCTCCTTATCCTTCATGCCGTCCACCTTCGTACCGGCTATTTCGATGGTACCGCTGGTAGGTGCATCCAGTAAACCCATAATGTTCAGCAAAGTAGATTTCCCGCAACCGGAAGGCCCCATGATACTGAGGAATTCTCCCTTGTTCACTTCGAGGTTTACATTTTCCAATGCCACGGTTTCAATCTCGTTTGTACGATAAATCTTGTTGATGCCAGTTAACTTAATCATAATGGTAAGTATTTAATTGTTATTATTCTGTTCTGTTTCTATTCCGCTACAATTTCTGTTTCAAGAAATCAAAAGTTGTGCCAAAAGTGTTTATTACTGATTATCTGTAGTTTATGTACACAGCAAAGTGTCCGATAATGGACACCTTGTCCGTTTTCATTTATTCGTCACGCAGGGCTTCCGTAGGTGGAATGCGGCTGATGTTGCGTGCCGGGATATAGATGCCCACCAAAACTACCACCAGCAGTATCAGGAAGATAATGAGCGACACGAGCAGATAATGCGAAGTAAAATCCGATACCCAATAGTTCTCTGTGCTCTCCACCCAATTCTGTCCTTGGGCCAGCCCTTCTTTCAGTGCATATTGCAAATACAACAGGAAGCCTGCCAGCGAAGCGACAACTGTCAACACCACTCCTTCTCCCATCAGTAAACGGACAATGCTGCCGCGCGTAGCTCCGAACGAAAGCATCACTCCCACTTCCTCGCGCCGCGTACGTGTCTGCAACCAGAAGGTACCGATGACACCCAGACAAAGATTCACCAGGAAGAAAGCCGCCATCGCCAGATTACGCCGGTAAATCGGGGTGGAGTTGCCGGCTTCGCTCTCCGTTATAATCTGCTCATAGGAATGGACACTGCGCGCAAACAGATTGCCCCGCCTCATCTCCTTCACCATCCAAGGACGGAAAGCGTGCAGGAAACGCTCCATGCTGACACCCTCTTTGAGACGTACCAGGATATGGGCACTTTCAGGAATATCGCTTGTATCAATGGTAAGCAGCGGCACAAATGCAACAGGAACAGGACGCCACTCGCTATACATTTTCATGGTCCCTACCGTACCTACAACCGGCCTGTACAATGTATCTCCGCGACCTTTGTATGTTACACAGCGCTTGCCATGTGCATCCTTGGTATGGAACAACTGTTCGGCAGCATTCTCCGTCAGTACAATGTCATTCGGAGCATAGTCATAGTCGGACAACTGCCCTGGCGTCCGCCCCTTGCCGGGACGGAAACCGTACGTATCAAAAAAGTTTGTATGAGGCAGAAAATGTACCAACAGAATGGATAAAGGAACCGTATCCCCCTCGGCGGTATATCGGGTATTCGAATTTCCCTGAGAATTGGGATAACAGAATCCCAGTACGGGAGTGGCCGACTCTACGCCATCAAAATCCTTCACATACCGCACCAGGTTATAATAGTTGTCCATCAGCGTGGCAGAGTCCTGCGCTTCGGCGTCATAACCCGGTGCCTGGGGCTGCAACGCACCCAATGAGATGAGGCAAAGCCGCTCCGCATCATAACCTAACGGGATATGCCGGTCGTGCGTCACCACAATCACCGGATCCAATACTACCCAACTGATGATGCTCACCAATATCAACTCGGCCAGCAGCCACCCGTTCTTGCGGCGGCGTGCCCAAAGATTTTTCCATATTAACTTAAACATACCAACCTCCCGTTTTATCGTTTTTCATTCAGTGAGTTCACAATCGGTTTCCGCAAGGAATGCCATGCCGGTACAAGAGCCGACAACAGGTTCAGCACGACGCACAGCACCAACGCTGCGAGGAAAACCAGCGGAGCAAACAGCATCTCACCCGATACGCGGACATCCACTCCTTCGGGCACCGCGTCCGGCCAGTCGTCGAGTACCATAAATATCCACTCGCGGCCCGCATAAAGTGCCAGCCATGCCAGTAGCAGCCCCACTGCTCCACCCAGTATGGTCAGCAGCAGGTTTTCCCACATCACTTGCGAAAGCAGCATCTTGCGTCCGGCACCAAACGACTTCCGCACACCCATCTCTGCCAGGCGTCCCTCCATACGGCTCGATATCATGCCGCTCAGATTCAAGGCAGGCACCAACAGCAATACGAGCAGGACAAGCAGGAAATAGCGCACCGTGGCCCAAAGGTCAAACTCCTTATTTGCATAAGGCATGAAGACACTCAACAGATGGGAAGTGGGCTGTTCCCAAAAATCCACTTTCCATTCATCGGGATGCATCAGATTCTCCTTGCGGCAGATTTCCTTGATCTCTGCCCGCAGGGCATCTTCCTGCCTACCGTCCTTCACCAAGAAGGTAACGCCGAAAGCTCCCAAATAGGGAATGTTGAATTGAGGACTGCTGTAATCGGATGATATTGTATAGGGTACGTAGAGCTGCGCATAGGATTTAGAGGTCAGATAGCTGGCACTACGCACCACCCCGCAAACCCGGTAGTCGATATAGTTCAGGCTGAACGAGTGTCCTACGACTCCTTCCGTCGTACCGAACAGGCGGCGTGCCAAATCATCGGTAATGACGGCAGTGGAAATGCCGCTTGCCAAGTCGGATGCCGTGAACGGGCTGCCTTCCAGAAAATGGAAAGAATATATCTTGAAAAAAGCAGGGTCGGTCAGCTTTACCTTGACCTGAAACTCACCGCTGCGGTCGGCAGGCTGTATATAGCTGTTTTCCGACAAATCATTATGCAGTTCGGCAGAAACGGCAAGAGCATTCTCCGTGGGATAGAACCAGTCTTGCAATGCCTTGTAGGAAACAGCCCATTGTATAGTACCGGTATTATTGCCACTGCCCTGCGTAAATTTTGAATTGCTGAGGTAAAGTGTATTCATGCGGTTCGTCTCCGGATAGATGGGCGCAATCTTCACATAGTACACCACCGCCATAATCATCGTCATGGCAATGGCCAGCCCCGTACCCACGATGTAGAGCATGCTGAACAGTTTATTCTGCTTCAGCAGCTCCCAGGCTTGCTTTAAATAAACCTTTATCATTTCAGTTTCAACTTATTTTTGTTCTTATAGTTACTCATATCGCTCACCACCACTTCATCACCCGGCTGCAAGCCGCCGATTACTTCCACAAACTCAAAGTTGGAATCGCCCAACTGTACCTTGCGCTTTACGATTTCCTTGTCGGAATTGCGCACAAAAAGTTCATACTCGCCGCGTCCCACATAATAGCTGGCATTGGCTATACGCATCACGTCTTCCTTCACGGCATTCATCACATACACATCGGTCTTCAAACCGGAACGGAGACGGTGGTTGTTGTCTTCGTTCAACTGTACGGTAAAGGATATCACGCCATTCTTTGAGAGCGGAGTAACGCTGCTCACCGAACCTTCCAGCTTTTCGCTGCCAATCTTCACAATGGCCTTGCCACCGGCCGACACACGGTCACCGTAGGTATCGGCTATCTCGCCTTCCACCTTGAAGTGGCTCAAGTCGGAGATGACGGCAATCTGGGTTCCTTCGGGAACCTGGGCACCAATCTGGTTATTGATATAGGTAAGGATAGCCTTCCGGGGCGAACGCACCTGCGCATCGTCGAGTGTACGCTTGGTTTCGGCCAGGGTCTTCCGGAACATGCTGAAGTCCAGTTCCTGCACTTGGTATTCTGCAGCCAGCACTTCCTTTTCGTTGGCATACTGTTGCTGCAACTGCTCGTATTCCAGTTGTGCCACGTTGTAACTGAGCTCCGCCTGGCGCACCTTGTCGGTAGTACCTGAGCCAAGGCTATCGAGGTACTGTTCGTTACGCAGTTCCACCTTCATCCGGTCCAGCTTCATGGCAGAGACCTTGATTTTCATCTGCAGGTCATTCAGCTTGGTCTGGTTGTCAAGTTTCAGCTGCTTCAGCTTGTAGCTGCGCATCTGTTCTTCATCCAGCATCTTCTTGTAGTCGGTTTCGGCGCTCTGCAAGTCCAGCTTCAAGATAGGGGTACCGACATCCACGCTATCACCACCTTTTTTATATACTTCCAGAATACGGGTATTGATAGGAGAATTTATGATTTCCTCGAATGCAGGGACCACCTTCCCGGAAGCGCTGACACTGACTTCAATCGTACCCTTGCCTACTTTGGAGAATACAAGGTCCTTCTCCTTCACTCCCGTACGCATCAATGAGATGAGTACACTGACAATTACGATACCTGCCACACCGATGGCACTGTAACGGATGATTTTCTTGTTGCGTTCCTTGTTACGCACTTCTTTTGGAATTTCTCTATCCATATCTTTAATTTTTATTGTTTGCGGACATAACGCTTAATATATACTAAATCCATGCCAAAATCATAAACTCCTGAAAGTAAGCACAAAGGCAAAAAATAAGGGTGTCCGTTTTCGGACACCCTGTACATTTTCGGATATATTAGCCACATCTGTAACTCCAACCGCTTGTATATGCAGATGAGCCTGCTTTCCTCATTGAGCCTACCCATCTCTCCATCATAGTGAATTGCCATTAAAAGGCTTTTAATATCACATTAAAAGGCTTTCAATAGTGCATTAAAAGGCTTTTAATGCCATCACGGATATATCCCCATCCCTATACGCTCCTATGGGCACACTGCCTCATCTCAATCTTAAACGGTCTCCCACCTCGGGCACGTATTCCGCATCCTTGCGATTCATCTTATAAAGGTTCTTCAGGCGAATGCCGTACTTTTGGGAAATGGTGTGCATGGAGTCTCCGTCCTTCACAATGTAGACGGTATGGGGTTTGGCAGCTTTCTTGCGCTTTTCTTTCAGGTAGATGATGTCTCCTGCCTCCAGCGTGTATTCTCTATGAAGGTCGTTGTATCTCACCAGCTTCTTCCAGCCGATGCCAAACTCCTTGCCCAATGCCTGGAAGGTATCTCCGTCGCGCGCCACGACATAGGCTATGTCATTGGCTATGTATACCTGGTGCGGACTGGCCAGCCAGGGTTTCCTTTTCAGTTCCTTCTCCCAACTGCGGGCATCGTGCCTGCTCATGCCACGGCTGTCGTACTTATACAGTTCATAATCTTCGATAATGGTTATCAGGCGGTTGGCATACGACGGATCGGTTGCATAGCCGGCTTTCTTCAGGCCGCGCGCCCAACCTTTATAGTCTGTAATCTTCAGTTTGAAAAGAAAAGCATAGCGTGCTCCCCGTTTCAGGAAATCGGAATGGTCTTCATAAGAATCCTTCGGATTGCGGTAGGCACGGAAGCATTCATTGCGGGCATCGTCATCGTGCCTCACTGTCCGTCCACGCCAGTTGCCCCCGCACTTGATGCCGAAGTGGTTGTTGCTCTTGCGCGCCAGTTCGCTGTATCCAGCACCACTCTCCAGCAATCCCTGCGCCAGCGTGATGCTGGCAGGTATCTTATGGCGCTGCATCTGCTCCACGGCAAGGGGAGCATACTGCTTGATATACTCATTGTAGCGTGTATTCCGGCGTTGTGCCTGTACTGTCGTGATGGAAATAAAAAGAAATGCTATGATAGCAGCCAGTCTGAAAATCCGTTTCATGTCTAAAATGTTGAGTTCTGCACAAAAGTCCGTAAAAGAATTGAAATAACCAATCTCTTTTCTATCTTTGTAACATTAATTACAATAATAACCCTTTGCCTTATGAAAGAATTGAATATCGAAATCACCGTCAAGATATACGACTATGAAGAACTGGATGCTGCCGACCGCGAACTGATGGATGCCGCCCGCGAGGCCACCAACCGCAGCTATGCCCCTTACTCCCACTTCTCGGTGGGTGCTGCTGCCAGACTGGCAAACGGTATTGTAGTGACCGGCACCAACCAGGAAAACGCCGCCTACCCATCGGGACTTTGTGCAGAACGCACCACCTTATTCTATGCCAACTCCCAACATCCCGACCAGGCGGTGACAACCCTTGCCATTGCCGCACGCAACGAGCACAACGAGTTTCTGGAGTCTCCCATCCCTCCCTGCGGCGCCTGCCGGCAGGTGATGCTCGAAACGGAGAAGCGCTTCAAGCATCCCATGAGGGTGTTGCTATATGGCAAAAAGGGAATTTACGAACTGAAGAATGTGGGAGAACTACTGCCACTCTCGTTCGATGCTTCGGCCATGAAGTAACAGAACCGTGATTGTCATCAGCCACGACAAAGAGTTTCTGAAAGACACCGGCATTGAACAGGAGGTATTTTGGGAATGAATCTGTAATATTGGTAAGAACATCCGTAATCCATATACCTCCGCTCTGGCAAGAAACGCCTATTTTTGTAGTACGTAATCATTCACTAACTAACGAACTACGAATATGAGCAAAAAAGTATTAATTCTTTCCTCCAGTCCCCGCAGAAATGGCAACTCCGACACTCTGTGCAACGAATTCATGCGTGGCGCCACGGAAAGCGGACATCAAGTAGAAAAGATTTTCCTGAAAGACAAGCACATCAATTACTGCACCGGATGCAGCGTATGCAGCATGTACGGCAAACCCTGTCCGCAAAAGGACGATGCCGCCGAAGTGGTGGAAAAGATGATTGCCGCCGACGTCATTGTCATGGCAACCCCCGTCTACTTCTACACCATGAGCGCGCAGATGAAAACACTGATTGACCGTTGCTGTGCCCGCTACCTTGAAATAAAGAACAAGGAGTTCTACTTCATCATCGCCGCCGCCGAAGAAAGCATTCCCATGATGGAACGTACCATCGATGGTTTCCGTGGTTTCCTCGACTGCCTGGAAGAGCCCAAAGAGTGCGGCACCATTTATGGTGTGGGCGCCTGGAAAGTGGGCGAAATCAATGACAAGCCTTCCATGCGCGAGGCCTACGAAATGGGAAAAAAGTATAAAGAACAAAACTAACTGCTATACAATCCATTTATGTTACGTACTATCAGACTGACCTTTGCCGTCATTTTCTTCGCACTCATCACGCTGTTGTTCCTCGACTTCACGGGAACACTGCATGCCTGGTTCGGATGGATGGCGAAGATACAATTCTTGCCGGCCGTGCTGGCACTGAACATCGGTGTAGTGCTGTTTCTTGCAGTGCTGACCTTGGTATGCGGACGCATCTACTGCTCCGTCATCTGCCCGTTGGGAGTATTCCAGGATATTGTTTCCTGGCTCTCCGCCAAACGGAAGAAGAACCGTTTCCGCTATTCGCCGGCACTGAAATGGCTGCGCTACGGCGTATTGGGAGTATTCGTACTTGCCATCATCGGCGGGCTGAACTCCTTCGTCGTACTGCTGGCTCCATACAGTTCATACGGGCGCATCGTTTCCAACCTTTTCTCCCCGCTCTACCAGTGGGCAAACAATGGACTGGCCTACCTGGCCGAACGTGCCGACAGCTATGCCTTCTATGAAACGGATGTATGGATGAAAAGCCTCCCTACCCTGATGATTGCCACGGTCACTCTGGTAGTCCTCATCGTGCTGGCATGGCGAGGTGGACGTACCTATTGCAACACCATCTGTCCGGTAGGTACAGTGCTTGGCTTCCTCTCGAAGTACTCTTTACTGAAGCCGGTGATTGACACTGCCAAGTGCAACGGATGCGGACTTTGTGCCCGCAACTGCAAGGCATCGTGTATCAATGCCAAAGCCCATAAGATAGATTACAGCCGCTGCGTGGCATGTATGGACTGCATCAATAAATGCAGGCAAGGTGCCATCACCTACACACGCCGCAAGCCGGCCTCCGCTGTTGCTCCTCAGGAAAGCACTGTAGTACCGGAGCAGATAAACGACGCCCGCCGTGCATTCCTCTCCACAACCGCCATGTTTGCAGCTACGGCAACCCTCAAAGCACAAGAGAAAAAGGTGGACGGCGGACTGGCAGCCATCGAGGACAAGAAAATCCCCGAACGTGCCACCCCCATCACTCCTCCGGGTTCACTGAGCGCCCGGCACTTTGCACAACACTGCACAGCCTGCCAGCTCTGTGTATCGGTATGTCCCAATCAAGTGCTCCGGCCTTCTTCTGACCTGATGAAACTGATGCAACCGGAAATGTCCTATGAACGCGGTTACTGCCGCCCCGAATGTGCAAAGTGTGCAGAGGTATGCCCCACCGGTGCCATCCATCTGGCAAGCCTTGCCGAAAAATCGGCCGTCCAAATCGGCCATGCCGTATGGATTAAAAAGAACTGCATCTGCATCACCGACAAGATGGAATGTGGAAATTGTGCCCGCCATTGTCCTGCCGGCGCCATACAGATGATTCCTTCGAATCCGGAAGATGAGACCTCCATCAAGATACCGGCAATCAATACCGAACGCTGCATAGGGTGCGGAGCATGCGAGAACCTTTGTCCGTCGCGTCCGTTCAGCGCCATCTATGTGGAAGGCCATGTGATGCACAGAACTGTCTAAAGCAGCCTGACCATTAAAATATCCATTAATAATTTCAGTCCTATCACAATGAAAGAAGACAATAAGAACAAAATAAACCGCCGCGATTTCTTCAAACTCGCCGGTGCAGGAACGCTTGCCTCGGCAGCAACCTTATACGGCTGTTCGGGCAAAAAGAACAATGGAGATAGTGAATCGGCCGTGTTGGGCGAAATACCAACCGATAAAATGACCT
>CAJJYX010000036.1 GCA_905197435.1 uncultured Bacteroides sp. | reverse complement strand
CCGCCATAACCGATTGTAGCATGATATTCGGCTTCGAAATTCCTTGCGGGCATCCAGGTGATTTTCGGTTCTGCCTTCAAGTAGTCATAACGGTAGGTTTGCAACACGCTGTTTGTCAGTTGTTTTCCCGTGGCCCGGCTAAGGGAGAGGTTCAGCGATGTCTTCAAGTGCCAGTCGTAGAATCCTTTGGACAGGGTACTGGAGAATGACCAGCTTCCTGTGTGGTTCCTCAGGCTGCGGCGGGTATGGACGATGGAATCTTGGGAGACATTTTGCTCATAGATGGTATTTTGCCGTACGCGCTGATAATATAGCGAAGCGGTTACGAAAAACTCCTGCACAGTGTTTTTGTATTCTCCGTAAATCTGGTAGTTCCGGCTAAGGCTGACGGGAATCAGTCTGTTGTTGTCTCTCCATGTCCGGTAGTCCGTTCGGTAAGTCAGGGGATAAAGGTCTGTTCCATCTCCGGCAGAACGGTTCAGACCGGCGAAAAGGGTAAGCTTCCAGCGATGGCTCACTTGGCAGCGCAGGTAGAAAGAAGGAGAGTAAAGGAAGTAATTCTCTTTCGGGCTGAAGAATCGTTTTCCCCGGAAGGGAAGCCTGAGGCTGCCCATCCATTTGCCGCGCTCTAATTGGAAGTAGGGAACCATGTAGATGGAAAGATTGGAGACATCGGACCGGCAGACGGACGGTTGCGAGAGTGTGCCCCATTCTCCTTGCATGCCTGCACGATATTGTTGGGTAAGGTCGTTGTGCTTGTGCAGGTAACTTACGCTGTTGTCGGTATAGATGCTTTGTTGTCGGTATTTATCTGTTTCGTCCGTCACTTGCAGGGTCGAGGGCAGCAGGGCATATTGCACTTTGGAATTGATTTCCCATGTGTCTGCTTCCTTGTTGCGGAGCAGGTGGAAGATATTGCCGGCCTTCAGTTCCGAGGTCTGTATCTTCTGTCGTAATCCTTGCGAGGTGCTTTGCCCGGTCAGCCCCTCTACCCTGAATCGGTTGCTCAGATAATGCTTCCGGTTGTTGTCTTCATAGTGCATCTCTGCATAGGCGTTGTCGCTCTGCAGGCGGTAATGGTACGTCTCGTCCACGCGTATGGTGTCGGAGGGCTGATAATAGGATAACGTGTTCCTTCGTTCCTGGCTGATTCTGTCGTGCGTATAGCCGGCTTGCAGGCGGAGGCTGCGTTCGTCATTCCACTTATACATACGGTTTCCGTTGAGGATGTGCGTGTTGTTGAACAGCAGGCGATGCTTGTCCAGTGGGGCACTGACACCCGGCTGGGAGAGGAACGCGGACTGGCTGATGCCATTTTCTTCGCGGTTCGTGAGCAGTGCCTGTTCGTTGCTGAGGTCTTTGCCGTTGTTGTTTGTCTTGTAGTTGTAAAGATTTTGTTTACCCCTGCCCAGTTGCAGGGCGCTGGCGGAGCCTTCCCAAAGGATGCCGGTTTTCCCTCCGGCTGTGTCTTTTCCTTTGGCGGCATCGCTCCAGCCTGTACCCAGTGTGCCGTTCATTATCCATTGGTCGCGGGCTTTCGGGTCGAGTTTCAGGTTCAGTGCCACTTCATCGGAGTTGATTTTGCCTTTCAGAGCTTTCACCGATTGGTAGTTTTCCATGATTTCGGCGGTTTTCACGGCTTTGGCGTTCAGGCTGTTGTTTACCTGGTTGTATCGCCCGCCTGTCAGGTCCATACCTTCCACCAGAAAGTGGTCGATGGCTTTGCCCTTGTACTTCACTTGCCCGCTTTCTTCCACATCCACGCCGGGCAGCCGCTTCAGTACATCCTTGATGTGCACATCTTTGTCAGAGGCAAATTGCGAGAGGTCATACCGTACTGTGTCTTTGCGTCCATAGACACGCCCGCCACGTATCTGCACTTCTTTCAGGGCGATGGCTTCCGGCTGCAGGCTGAAGTTTTGCTGTCCTGATGACGAAATGTTGCGTATCTCCTGCCTATAACCCAGCATGGATGCTTTAAGCTGCAGGGTGCCGCTATGTTTCCACGGCAGCGAATATTTTCCCTGCCCGTCCGTCAGGGCATAGTCTATCATCACACCATCACGCAGCACGCTGACCATGACGGCATCCATCGGTCGGCTATCTTCGGCATCACGGATGGTTCCGCTTAGTGTCTGGGCCTGCAACGGGTGACAGAGGCTGCATAAGAGGCACAGGAGCAGGACGGTTGGAACTGAAACACTGTTCCCTTTCCGGTGAAAGACTTGGGGAAAGGATGTGAATGGTATAAGGCTGTGATGTACGAGATGTGCATCTCGCGTTGCATGGGATGTGCATCTCATACCGTACGAGATGCACATCTCGTACATCACAGACAATAGTGTTTCAAAGGACGGGACGTAATGTTTCATTGCTTGGGGTATGATGTTTTGGGTATGGAAGTCTTTTCTCTCTCCGGATGTGCAGAGTCTACTCCCGTTCAATCGGGTTGTGGGGGATGGCTCTGGGTCTAATCTTGTTCCCGTTGTTGTCTGTCACGGTCATGGATACTCCGGGCTGGCTGCCGGTGACGAAGCCTACGGGATCGTCGTAATAGCGGGCGTGTACTTTTCGGTATTGCTTGCGGCTGACGGGCTCGTAGTTTTTCAAGCGGACGGTGATGGGTTTCCGGGTGCGGCACAATTCGATGCCGTCGGCAGTGAAGCAATATTGTTCTTCACTGTCGTATGCCTTCAATATCAGTCCGGGCAATCCTCCCAGTTTCCAGGGACCTTCGCTTACGGCAATCTCTTCAGTGAACCAGGCCGTCCAGTGGCGTCCCTTGAAGTGGCATTCTGCTTTCCGGCAAGGCATGCCGAGCAAGCTGTCGGTCTCTTCGGTCAGTCTCCACTGCGGCCACTCCAGCTTTTCCTCATAGCGGATGCGGCTGAAGCCTGCCACTGCATTCTGGGTGGTGACATGTCCGGCAGGGTAATTTTTGCAGACGACTTCGGTCAGATGTGATTTGGCATATTGGCTGAGGTGCCGGTTGATGGTTTCTTGCGAGGCTTTGTTGGCGATGTCTGCATTGTAGACGGAATCGCAAATGTACTTGCTGTAGCTGTAGAATTTGGATACTCCGGTCCCTATTTCCAGTATCATGGCTTCTTCCAACGGCTTCTCTTGTTTGGCTGTGTCGATGTAGAAGCGGGCTCCATACTGTACACGCAACTGGGCTGTTCCGATGGTATCCTGGTATACGTTGGTTTCGGGCATGAATACATTGAATTGAGCTTGCATGGTCAGTGGCGCCAGGATGGCGGCAAGGCAACAGGACAAAATCTTTCTTGCTTTCATAATTGTTCGTTTTTGGAGTTTTGTTACGGTTGCAAAGCTATCGGATTAATCTCTTTCCGCTGGATGAAAGTTATTACTGAAATATTACTCCGGAGGAAGAAGAATGCCTTGCGCGTACCGATGAAAGCGTAAACGGTTACCTTTGCGACAGAGAAACCGCAAATATATGGAACAACGCATCAGAATAATCTGGATACTGTCTCTCACCTCCATGCTGCTTATCGTGGCAGGGCAGGGATACTGGCTGTGGAACCAGTGCCAGTACAGAAATGAAGAACTCGTGAAGGACGTGTATGCCAAGGTGCTGGAAGCGGTTGCGCTGAACGACTCCGTGCGTGCTTTGCAACCCAGGAAGGTTTTTGGAGATTCGGCGTCTGTTTCATGGGGAACCAGCAGCAAACGTGTAATCGAGTCTCAGGGCAAACCGGTTTTTGACTACGAGCAAAGGATAACCGTGGAGCGCCCCAAGGCGGAGGTTACGATTGTTTTTGACAGCCTTGAAGAAAAGCTTCCTCTGTTTTCCGACACCATCCGTTTCAGTACCAAAGAAGAGCTGGGCTGGAATCTGGAAAAGGAAGTGGCCAAGTACATGCTTCAGGTGGACGTGCCTTTCACTCTTCTGCGTTTTGATTCCATCCTGGCTGCCAAGTTGCCCGGTGCCTCTTTCGAAACCCGGCTTTGTGTCTCGAGGGACTCGCTCTTTGTTACAGCGGATTCGGTTGTGCTGGCGGGGTCCCGTCTGTACCCCGTGATGGAGGTGACTTATCCCTACAATCCCTTGGGGTGGCAGCAGGTGCAGATAACTGTCCGGCCCCAGTTACAGACATTGCTGCTTCGTATGGGCTGGCAACTTTTGGGCAGTTTCCTGCTGATTCTTTTGTTGGCCGTATGTCTTCTCTTCCAGATTAAAACCATCCTTAAACAGCAGCGCATTGACGAACTGCGGAAAAGTTTTGTCAATACGATGATACATGAATTGAAACGCCCTGTGCAGGCTTTGAAGATGTGTGTGGCTTTTCTCAATGACAAGGCAATGCGGACAGACGAGCAGACTATGGACGGGGTGGTACGCGATTCCATGTCCGAGCTGGATAATCTTTCCGCCTACCTTCAGAAACTCCGCGACATGACACGTGCCGATGACGAGCAGACACAACTGTCCCTGAGCACTTTCGACCTGAAGCCGGTTGTGGAAAAGCTGATACGTTTGCAGCATGTCCCTGAGGGCAGACAGATATTCTTCACTACTCGCTTTACGGACAATCTTCTTGTGACGGCCGACCCGGTACACATTTCCAATATCATCAGTAACCTGATGGAGAATGCCGTAAAATATTCGGGGGCTTCTGTTCATATCTTTGTCGACTGTGCCTTGCATGACCATCGGTTCACTGTAAAAGTCACTGATGACGGCATAGGCATTCCTGCCTCCGAGCAGTCGCGCGTATTCGACAAATTCTATCGCAGCAGTAATCTTCCCGACCGGGCGCTTCCCGGCATCGGCTTGGGCTTGAGCTATGTCAAACTGTTGGTGGAAGCCCATCGGGGTGTTGTCTTCCTTACAAGCCAAATTGGTAAAGGTACGACAGTAGAAATTTCCATTCCCCAATAACTTAAAATACAATTACTGAAGATGAAACCCTTGAAAATTCTTTTTGCCGATGACGACCTGAAGTATTCCATGCTTCTGAAGCGGTTTCTTGAAAAGGAAGGCTATGAAGTGACCTATGCCGGCAATGGGAGTATTGCCCTTGAACAGTTTCCTCTTGTCAAGCCCGATTTGGTGTTGCTTGACATCAACATGCCCGGACTGAACGGCTTTGAAGTGGCCGAACGAATCCGCGAATCCGACAAGCACGTCCTTATCTTTTTCCTCTCCGACCGCAGTGACAAAGCCGACCGCCTGCAGGGGTTCCTGCTTAAGGCAAACGATTATTTGGCCAAACCTTTCTATCCGGAAGAGCTGACAGCCCGTATTCGTGAACGTTTTGCTTTGCAACTGTCCGGTAAGGCAGGGGACGAAACTTATACTTTCGCCCATTCTGTATTCAATTATAGTACCAATGAGATTAGTACGGGGAACAGTAAGGTGCTGATTACTTCCCGCCAGGCCGATATACTTCGCTTGCTTGTGCTGAATGTGAATAAGATTGTCTGTCGCGATGCACTGCTGGATGCTGTGTGGGGTAATGTTTCGTATGCCAATTCTCTTGCTTTGAATGTGCAGATATCCTATCTGAGGCGGGCATTGAAAAACGACCCGGCTGTGAAGATTAAGTCGTTGATGAAAAAAGGGTATGCACTTGCAGTTCTCTGAAAACATGTTTATCTTTGGGTTTGTTATAAGATTATAAGAGTAGGAAATTTCAAAGAAAAGAGAGCTTATGGTGAGTTTAGGAGAATGGATGAACGGAGTTCTGACAGGTTGGGGCGTAGACCCGAAGTTTGCCGATATGTTTGATGAGACAATCATTGCACTATTGATGGTAGGCTTGTCAATAGGGTTGGATTATCTGTGCCAGGCGATTTTTGTTGGAGGGATGAAGCATTATACCCGGCGCTCTCCCCATCAGTGGAATACATTGCTGATGAAGCGGAGGGTGATACACCATCTGATACACATCCTGCCCGGAATCCTCATCTATTACTTGCTTCCTATGGCTTTTGTACGTGGAAAGCATATGCTTGATTTCTCACAGAAGGTGTGCGCTGTCTATATCATTGTGGCCATACTGCTTACTGTCAACGGCTTGCTGCTGGTGATGCTCGATGTCTATAACCTGAAAGACAAGCAGAAGAGCCGTCCGATGAAGGGGTTTGTGCAAGTGTTGCAGGTCCTGCTGTTCTTTATCGGCGGCATCGTTGTGGTTTCTGTGCTGGTTGGCAAGTCGCCTATGACTCTGTTTGCCGGTTTGGGCGCATCCGCAGCCGTGTTGATGCTGGTATTTAAGGACAGTATTCTGGGATTTGTGGCTGGCGTTCAGCTCTCTGCCAATGACATGCTGCGGATAGGAGACTGGATAGCGCTTCCCAATGGGGTTGCCAATGGAATTGTGGAGGAGATAACTCTGAATACGGTCAAGATACGCAACTGGGACGAAACCATTTCGACCGTGCCGCCGTATACATTGGTGAACAATTCTTTCCAGAACTGGCGCGGCATGCAGGAAAGCGGCGGACGCCGGGTAAACAAGAATATCTTTCTGGATATGACTACGTTGAAATTCTGCACCCCGGAGATGTTGGATAATATTCGTAAGGAGGTGCCTTTGATGGCCGATTACCGGCCGGCGGAAGGGGAGGTGCCGACCAATGCACAGCTCTACCGTATCTATATCGAACGCTACTTGTGCAGCTTGCCGATAGTGAACCAGGATATGGATTTGATTATCAGCCAGAAGGAACCCACGACTTATGGAGTACCTATCCAAGTATATTTCTTCTCGCGCAACAAGGTGTGGAAAGAGTATGAACGCATTCAGTCCGATATCTTCGACCATCTGTTGGTGATGGTGCAGAAGTTTGATTTGAAGTTGTATCAGTATTCCGATTGAGAGTCTGTCCCGGTCCTTTAGTATGCCAACCGGAATTCTGCCCATACGGGCAGGTGGTCGCTATAGCCGGCTTGGTATTTCATGCCGTAATAGGTCCGGAAAGGTTGTTTCCCGCCATACTTCTTGTCTTCCGTCAGCAGAAACGGGAGGCGGAGGATGTCTGCTTTTGTTTCATCCGTATATAGGGGTGAGCTCTTCTGTAAAAGGGTGCCCGATAGGATGATGTGGTCCAGCAGTCCCCACTCCCCTTGATACTTGTAGCTGCCGAAGTGCTTGCGGCTTTTAGCTTTCCCGGCCAGGAGATGGTAAAGCTTGTGCGGTAAAAGGGAATCCGATGAGGCGGGGGGAATATCTGCCTGCAATACCTGCCGCACCGATTTGTTGTCCGGATAATCATTGAAATCCCCTAAAAGGACGACCTGCGGATGGCGGCGTACCAAGTATAGGCTGTCTATGGCATGTCTCACCTTTCGGGCTGCGGACAGGCGGTAGGGTTCGGACTCCTTTGCTCCTCCCGACCTGGACGGAAAGTGCGCCACGAACACATCAAGAGTGTCCCGGTTCAGCAACAATCCACTGACGTGCAGAATATCGCGTGTAGGACGGCTGTTCTTCCGGGGCTTGTCTACGGGAAGGCTCTGGTAGGAAAGCAGTTTGAACAGATTGCGTTGATAAAGCAGCGCTACGTCGATGCCGCGTTCGTCCGGTGATTGCGTCATTACATACCGGTAGTCTGCTTCGCGCAGGGCGGAGTAGCGGGTAAGGTCGCGCATTACGCTGTCGTTCTCTACTTCGCATAGAGCAACAAGGGCGGGTGGCGTCCATCCTCCCGTGGCGATGAGGACGCGGGCTATATTATCCAGTTTCTTTCTGTATTTGGAGTAGTTCCAATGCCGGACGGCATCCGGCAGGAATTCATAGTCATTCTTTAATGTGTCGTGCCGGCAGTCGAATAGATTCTCTACATTGTAGCTCACTATCCGGAATGTGAGGGTATCTTTTCTCTCTTGCCCGTACAGGCTGATGTACGGGCAGAGAAGAAAGAGTATGATTGCGTTTAATGGGGACATCCCTTATTTGATGGGGATATTCTTCAGTATGTCCAGCAGGTGGTCCCAAAACTTCTGCACGGTAGGAATCAGCATCCGCTCGTCGGGAGAGTGCACGCCCTGCAGGGTAGGCCCGAAGGAAATCATGTCGAGTGCCGGGTATTTGTCGAGGAACAGCCCGCATTCCAGACCTGCATGGATGGCCTTTACCTTGGCATCCACACCGAACAAGCGTTTGTAGGATTCAACAGCCACCTCCAGAATCTCAGAATGCGGATTGGGCTTCCAGCCCGGATATCCGTCACCGAAGGATACGGCGGCTCCGCCCATTTCGAATACAGTGCGCACCATATTGGCAATGTCTTGTTTGGAGGAGGCGGTAGAGCTGCGCTGGCTGGTCTCGATGCGGATGATATGACCGGGCTTCATCTTTACGGAGGCCAGGTTGGTAGAAGTTTCCACCAAGCCGGGAATGTCCTGGCTCATGGCATATACACCATGAGGAGTGGCGTAGATGGTTTGTAACAAACGTTTGGTGGTATCTTTGTCGATGGCTTTCGGACGGGCGGTTTCCGATTCGAGCACGAATTGAAGCTCCGGATCGACAACGGCATATTCGGCTTCCACCTCTGCTGCAAAGATATTCAAATCTGTACGCAGGGCATGTTTGTCGGCATCGGGTATGGCAATCACCGCATGTGCCTCACGGGCAATGGCGTTGCGCAGATTGCCGCCGTCTATCTCGCAAAGGTACATATCGTACTTCCGGAAGGTCTGGCTCAGGAAGCGGTTCAATAGTTTGTTGGCATTGCCGCGTCCCAAGTGTATGTCGCCGCCGGAGTGTCCGCCTTTCAGACCCTTTACCTGCACTTTGCAGAAGAAATATCCTGCCGGCACATCCACTTCCTGATAGGTGAATTCGGCAACGGAATCGATACCTCCTGCACAACCGATGAAGAGTTCGCCTTCATCCTCGGAATCGAGGTTCAGCAGGATATCTCCGTTCATGAAGCCTTCTTTCAATGCAAAAGCACCGGTCAGCCCGGTTTCTTCGTCCACGGTGAACAAGCATTCGATAGGACCATGCTCGATGCTGTCATCGGCAAGGATGGCCAGTTCGGTGGCGACACCGATGCCATTGTCGGCTCCAAGTGTAGTACCTTTGGCTTTCAGCCATTCGCCGTCAATTTCGGTTTCGATGGGGTCGGTCAGGAAGTCGTGCTTCACGTCGTTGTTCTTCTCACACACCATGTCGATGTGCGATTGGAGTACGACAGTCTTGCGGTTTTCCATGCCCGGAGTGGCGGGTTTCTTTATCAGAACGTTTCCGGCTTCGTCCACCTTCGTTTCCAACTTATGTTTTTCTCCGAATGCTTTTAAGTAAGCAATGATTTTCTCTTCCTTCTTCGAAGGGCGCGGCACTTGGCAGATTTCCTCGAAATAGTGAAATACGCCAGTCGGTTTCAAGTCTTTTTTTTCCATAATTATCCGAATTAACAGCTGCCTTGCATATGTTTGTGCAGCCTTCATTATCAATTGTCAATTATTAATTCTCCATTAAATGAACCTCGCATTGCTAAATATGGTTAAATTGATTGACTATTTTATTCCCCTTTCTCTTTTTTTAGAGTAAAAAAGGTGAGTTAGTCCAACCAAAGCCCTATCTTTGCACCCACAAAAATAGTAAAAACACTATTTTCATGTAACAAAATTAATGGAAATGCTTGATACAATATTGATAACTCTGTTAATAGTTGCTATTTGCATTGTTTTATTGGGTGTAAAGGTCTTTTTTGTGAAGGGCGGCAAGTTTCCTAACGGGCATGTCAGTGGCAATAAGGCGATGCGCGATAGAGGTATCGGTTGTGTGCAGTCGCAGGACAGGGAAGCGCAACGCAAATCCCGCTTTTCCATTGATGAGCTGGAAAAGGCCTTAAACGATAGTATGAACTAAATTTTAAAAACAATATTTATCAATTATGAAGAGATTAAACTACCTCATGAACGGTCTGGCAGCTCTTGCACTGGTCGTTTTATTTGCTCAATGTGCCGGCAATACTGATAAACAGACAACAAACGCTCCCGCACAAGCCGGCGGATTATCGGAAATGAAAATTGCTTATGTTGAAATAGATACGCTTTTGGCAAAATACAACTACTGCGTAGACTTGAATGAGGCTATGGTGAAGAAGGGAGAGAATGTCCGTCTGACACTGAACCAGAAAGCCAGCGAACTGGAGAAGCAAAAGCAGGAATTCCAGACAAAGTATCAGAACAACGCTTATCTTTCTCAAGAAAGAGCACAGCAGGAATACAATCGCATTGCCAAGTTGGAGCAGGATTTGCAGAACTTGAGCAACAAACTGCAGTCTGAGCTGATGAGTGAGAACGAAAAGAACAGCTTGCAGCTGCGTGACTCTATCAATGCTTTCTTGAAGGAGTATAACAAGACAAAAGGCTACAGCATGATTATCAGCAATACAGGTTTTGATAATTTGCTTTATGCAGACAGTGTCTACAACATTACTCGTGAGATTCTGGATGGTCTGAATGCAAGATACTCCTCTCCGGTGAAGAAATAATACAGTCCTATGATATAGAAAATAAGGATGTACTTAGCTGTGCATCCTTATTTTTTTATGGTTTCCAAGCCTCTCTTCCTAAGAGGGTGTGCCAAAGCTGATCTGCTCTCTTTGTGAGTGAGCGAAGAGATGTTTCACTACGTTCTGCATGACAGAATGAGATGCCTGTCAGAGTCTTGACACGCCCTCGATAAAGATAGTCCTACAAAATACTAACAAGGGTAACTTTAAAAATCCTCTCTTTATGGGGGAGGGGAAGGGGAGAGGTCTTACAATTTGTTCAATGCTCCGATTGTACGCTTTACCCGCTCTGCAGTAGTGATGGTATGTGTATATTCATCAATATGTACCGTTCCTCCCATAGAGACGGCGGAGTTATGATAGAGCATGGAGCTCTTGCTGGTTTCTCTGGCGGAGAAGTGAAACTCATGGATACCGGTTTCTCGGGCAATGTGAGCTATGTTGGCCTCATTCACTCCGCAACCTGCCAATAGGATGATTCGGCCTGCAGCTTGCTGTTGGAGTTCTTTTAGCAGAGGAATGCCTTGCTCTGCTGTAGATTGCTGTCCGGAAGTAAGGACGCGGTTGCATCCCAATTTGATAATATCCTCCAGTGCCTTTCGCGGATTGCGGCAGACGTCGAAAGCACGGTGAAAAGTGACGGACATGCCTTGCGAGGCTTTCATAAGTTGCTCCATCAAGGGAATGTCTATATCTCCCTCTGCCGTCAGACAGCCGAATACGACTCCATCTGCCTTCAAACGGCGGGCATTGTCTATGTCTTTCAACATGATGCGCTGTTCGGTAGGGGAGTAAAGGAAGTCTCCCCCACGGGGACGGATAATAATGTGTAATTTTGTCTGCCGCAATACTTCCCGTGCGATGAGTATGTCTCCGTATGAGGGGGTCGTTCCTCCTTCAGGGATGCCGGCACACAATTCTACCCGGTCTGCCCCTCCGGTTTGTGCGGCGATGCAACTCTCTACGGAGTTGGCGCAAACTTCAAACTGATAATCTTTCATTTTGTAAGGTAGTGGTTATGGTGCAAAAATAAGAAAAGGGCGAATATGAATTCACCCTTTCCTATATTTATTTCCTTTTCTGATTTTACTTTGCGTAGCTCACCGCACGTGTTTCACGGATAACGGTAATCTTTACCTGACCCGGATAAGTCATTTCATCCTGAATCTTCTTGGCGATTTCACCGGAAAGATTCTCCGTCTGCTTGTCGTCAATCTTGTCTGCACCGACAATGACACGCAGTTCGCGGCCTGCCTGGATGGCATATGTCTTTGTTACACCCGGATAGGACATGGCCAGTTGCTCAAGGTCGTTCAAACGTTTGATGTAGGCTTCTACGATTTCGCGGCGTGCTCCCGGGCGTGCTCCTGAAATGGCATCGCATACTTGTACGATGGGAGCCAGCAGGCTGGTCATTTCCACTTCGTCGTGGTGAGCACCGATGGCGTTGCAGATGTCCGGTTTTTCCTTGAACTTTTCCGCCAGCTTCATACCATAGAGTGCATGCGGCAATTCCGGTTCCTCATCAGGTACCTTACCTATATCGTGCAGCAGTCCGGCACGTTTTGCTTTCTTCGGGTTGAGTCCTAGCTCTGATGCCATCACAGCGCAAAGATTGGCTGTCTCGCGTGCATGTTGCAACAGGTTTTGGCCGTAGGAAGAACGGTACTTCATCTTACCGATAATGCGGATAAGCTCGGGATGCAGTCCGTGGATACCCAGGTCGATAGTAGTACGTTTGCCGGTTTCGATGATTTCTTCCTCTACCTGCTTGCGTACTTTGGCAACTACCTCTTCGATGCGTGCCGGGTGGATACGTCCGTCCGTCACCAGCTGGTGCAGTGCGAGGCGTGCGATTTCGCGGCGAACCGGGTCGAAAGCTGACAATACGATAGCTTCCGGAGTGTCGTCTACCACGATTTCTACACCGGTAGCGGCTTCCAGTGCGCGGATATTGCGGCCTTCACGACCGATGATGCGTCCCTTGATTTCGTCCGATTCAATATGGAATACGGTAACTGAATTTTCGATGGCAGTTTCTGTTGCCACACGCTGGATGGATTGTATCACGATGCGTTTGGCTTCTTTGCTTGCCGTCAGCTTGGCGTCGTCCATGATGTCGTTGATGTAAGACTGGGCTTGCGTTTTGGCTTCTTCCTTCAAGGATTCCACCATGCGCTCTTTGGCTTCTTCAGCAGAAAGTCCGGAGATGGCTTCCAGTTTTTCTATTTCCTGGCGTTGCATGTGTTCCAGTTCTTCTTTCTTTTTGTCTACGATGGCGAGCTGGGCTTCCAAGTTTTCTTTCACAGCTTCGGCTTCCATTTTCTTGCGCTGGATCTCTTCTTGGCGCTGGTTCAGTACCAATTCACGTTGTTTCAGCTTGTTTTCTGCCTGTTGTATCTTTTGGTTACGCTGGGCTACTTCTTTTTCCAAGTCTGCCTTCTTGTTCAGGAACTTTTCCTTTACTTCCAGTAACTTATTCTTCTTAATCACTTCCGCTTCTGCTTCCGCATCTCTCAGGATGCCGTCGTATTTGTTTTTCAGCCCGTGCTTGAAGAACAAGTACGAGGCAAACCCTCCGACAATGAAGCAGGCAATGGATAATACTATTGTAACTACTGTCATTTTATTAATTTGTTTTTAGTATATAAATAAAAAAGCACTGCATAAAAGTTTGCTTTAATGAAAGGCAATCTTTTGTACAGTGCGCGAATATTCACTCTTTTGCTGGCTCAATAATGGAAGAATTACAGCTTATTGCTCCTTGAAATAGGCTTCCAATACTCCTGTCAGTTCCTCTATTTTGGCGGTATAAGGTTCAGTATCATTACGGTCCTTCAACTGTAAGTTTTCCAAAGCGAACTGATAGGCCACCATGGCTATAATCCTCTCCAGAGGCACATTCTGATAATGCTCCCGATACGCATTGAGCTTGATTTCTACCTGCTTGGCAGCTTCTCTTACCATTTCCTCGTCCTCACGGTTGATTGTGATAGGGTAAGAAGCACCTGCCATCCGCAGGTTTATCTTTATTTTATCGTTCATACATCTTCTTCTCTTTATTCATTCAACAAAGCGATGCATTTATCGACTTCACGCACTAATTTAGACAATCGCAGTTTCGTCTCTTTCACGTCGCTGCCGTTAAGGCTGATTGTCGTAGCTGTTTTTAGGTTCGTGTAGTTAAGTTCCAACTCCCGATATTCAGCTTGTACCTTCCCGCATTCCTCTTCTTTAGCTTCGAGAAGTTGCTTTAGCTCAGCATTTTCGCGTTTTAATTCATCGTGCAGATAGATTAAATGCCGCAGTCTGGCTTCAAAGGTACTTAATAGCGTCTTTTCTTCGTCTGTCATTACTACACCAAAATTGTACACAAAAATACGATTTACTTGTAGATTACAAAAACTTTTCGGGGAAAATATGTTGTAGAAGTGCCGAAATAGCCGAAATGGCCTATGAAAACCTGATTTCGGGAGATTGAAAAGGGGCGGACTGTTTCCGGAACTACTGCGTGGGAATGATTGGAATAGTTTATAGTAAAGGAGGATGCAAAGAAATAAATAGAATAATTTATATAATAGTTTGGTTTGCAAAATAAACTTCTTATATTTATACCGGAGTTCGAACCCAAAGAGTGTTTCTTATTATTTTAATGTGTAACTTTAAAATGAAGTGTGATTATGAAAACAATGGGTTATAAAGGTATGGTAATCGTTCTTTTTAGTATGTTTGTAGTGGGTGTGTCGGCGCAAAGTGTTCTGACGCTGAAAGTGACGAATGTTCCTTCTGCCAAGGGGAAGCTGATGGCGGCTACCGACAAGGGGCAATATAATATGGTGGATGCCGTTGTGGGCGATGTCGTGCTGGAGCTGAAGGATGTGCCTGCGGGCAAGTGCAAGATTTACGTCTATCACGATGAAAACGGTAATTACCAGCTCGACAAAGAGGACGGAGTACCGATGGAGTATTGCGCCATTGTCGATTGGGAGGTAAAGGAAAATACGGAGACGGTGGTTGTGCCGTTGGTGGATGTCCGAAAGGAAATGAAGAAGTAATCATGTGGTATAATTATGAAAGATAAAGAATTGAACGAGAAAGAGAGTTTGGAACTTATCGCTCGAATGATACGCAATACGCGTCGCAACCTGGATACGGGTAGCGGAAATAGTTTTTTAGTGTGGGGATATGTAGGTGTGTTGGTGACTTTGGCCATATGGGCAGGTGTCACGTTTACGGGTAATCCTATCTGGATGTGGGGATTCTGGGGGATTCCGGTTGTGGGGTATCTGTTGATGTTCCTCTTATTGCGTAAGCGGCAAAAACCCGTGAAATTTTATCTTGACAAGATACTGGAGCGGGTGTGGGGAGTGTTCGGGATGGTATGTATGATAGGGGTGCTGGCGGCAACGGATGCCGGACGTTACGAAACCATTCTGCCTTTGTGTGCCATCTTCTTCTCGTTGGGCAGCATCATTACGGGTTGCATCATTCGCTATACTACGTTTTTTATCTTCCCGCTGTTTGGCTTTTTGTGGGGACTGAAACACTTGTTGTACACTTGGGGCGAAGCACCTTCCCTCTCATCCCTGCTTTGGTTTGTCGGTGTACTGGCATTTTCGCTGATTATTCCCGGTCATATACTGAACTATAAGGCGCGGAAAGAAAATCGAAACGGAGAGTGGGGTGAAGTATGATGACACGAAACAGTGCTTTAGACAAATTCCTGCTTTCCCGAAAGTTTATTGTGTGCATAATTGTTTTGCAATTTATTCTATTGCCGATTGCCACTAAAGGATTTCGGTGGGAGAACATCGGTGATCTGATAATTTATACCTTGAGCCATGCACTTATACAAGAGATGTATCCTTATGCGTGGACTTTTCAGATTATTTCCCTTGTCATGCTGATGCTGCTTGTGCTTCGGCGCGAGACGATGTCACGCTGGTTTATGTTGTATGCAGGCTGTTGTTATGTGTTGTATGCCATCATACAGAATGTGGCAGTGACGGATAAATATGGTTTCAGCATGGTGACGGTCAATGTGGTGATGATGCTCTTGGTTGCCCTGCTTTGGATGAGGGAAGCCTGGCGGGGGAGCAGCAGACTGACTTTCGGCAATCTGAATCGAAGGACGGCATGGCTGATACCCGTGGCATTCTTTTGCCTATGGTGGCCTATGGACATGATGCGTGGCGCAGAACCCGATTTCAGCCCGATACATCTGTTTGCCGGAGGCTCGGCGATGGCATTTTGTCCGATGACTCCGTTTTTTCTGGTCCTGCTTCTA
This sequence comes from uncultured Bacteroides sp., assembly GCA_905197435.1. Lineage (GTDB taxonomy): Bacteria > Bacteroidota > Bacteroidia > Bacteroidales > Bacteroidaceae > Bacteroides. The sequence continues at coordinate 4,468 of CAJJYX010000036.1, read as the reverse complement.
TTGAGTAAAGAAAATATTGATTTAACTTTGCTGCGGGTAACGGCGTTGATGGGGTTTATCATCGGCTGTTATAACATGGGCAATTTTGCAACCGATGCAGGTTTTTATTTGGGATTGTATCACCTTCCTTTGGTGGGAATATCTCTCTATGCATTGTTGAAAAGTAAACGGAAGAATAAAATTTGATATGTTTAAAGAACTGAACCCTTTGCTTCATAGTGAACTGCGGCTTGCGGTGATGTCGTTGCTCATCAGTGTTGAGGAAGCGGATTTTGTCTATATCCGCCAACAAACGAAAGCTACGGCAGGAAACCTCAGTGTGCAGTTGGATAAGCTCAGCAAGGCGGGTTATGTGGAGATAACAAAAACTTTTAAAGGAAAAATGCCTTGTACACTTTGTAGGATTACTCCGCAGGGAGTGGATGCCTTTGAAGAATATATAGAGGCGTTGAAATCTTATCTGGTAGGGAAACTGTGATTCCCGTGGGCTTACAGTGAAAATCTTCTGAAAAAGGTTTCTACCTTTGCTTTTTCTGGTAAAAGGAGTCTTTGGAGAAACAAGGAACAATAAAAAGATAGAATGATATGAAAATCTTAGTTACTTATGCCATACAAGGCGAGTTTACGGAATTGAAATTTCCCGGACTGATAGGGGAGGATGAAGTACAGATAGGCTACCTGCGCACCGGGATGGGAAAAGTGAAGTCCGCTTTTTACCTTTCGGAAGCAATCAATCACGGGCAACCGGATTTGGTAATCAATATAGGTACGGCAGGAGCCATTCACCATCAGGTGGGTACTGTTCTTGTATGCCGCCATTTCATAGACCGCGACATGCAGAAACTGGTGGAGCTTGGCATGGAGTATGAGATTGATTCTGCTGATTTGTTGGCGCAGAAAGGATACTGCCTGCATTGGCAGAACGAAGGTACTTGTAACACGGGAGATTCTTTCCTGACAGAATTGTCGGATGTGAAAGGCGATGTGGTGGATATGGAGGCATACGCCCAGGCGATGGTGTGCCGTGCCAAGAATGTACCGTTCATATCAGTGAAATACGTGACGGACATCATCGGGCAGAATTCCGTGAAACATTGGGAGGACAAACTTGCTGATGCGCGGAAAGGGTTAGGAGAATTCTTTGAAAAATCGGGAGGAGTAATAAAGTGATAGGGTGATAAAATGACAGGGTAACATTACCACTTTACCACCCTGTCACTTTACTTTTCTTTATCTCAGAGTCTTGAACGACAGGATATGCCAGGTAACTCCTGCTGCGACAAGGAACAATAATACCTTTATTTCTGTTAGTGGGATTAGGAAGAAAATGCAATAAAGCATGGTTCCCCACATCAATAGCAGGGAAATGACTTTTGCCCGTAATGGAATGGCCTTGTTTTCACGGAAATTCCGGATGTAGGGACCGAAGTATTTGTGATGCAACAGCCATTGATACAGACGGGGCGACCCTTTGAAATAGAGGGCTGCTGTAAGCAGCAGAAAAGGAGTGGTAGGGAGCAAAGGCACGAATATGCCAATGACACCGAGCACTAAGGAAATGGTTCCTGATATGATACAGATGGTTTTCATGCGGCAAATGTAGGAAAAATAATAATATAGATAGTATGTATGCAAACAAAGTAAAGAAGGTCGTTGCTGTCCATGACCTTTCGGGGGTGGGGCGAGTTTCTCTGACGGTGGTCATCCCGATACTTTCGACTATGGGCTTCCAGGTGTGTCCGTTGCCTACGGCTGTATTGTCCAGCCATACTCAATATCCCGACTTCTCTTTTCTGGATCTGACAGATGAGATGCCGAAGATTATTTCCGAGTGGAAGAAACTGGAAGTACAGTTCGATGCTTTTTATACCGGCTATCTGGGCTCTCCGCGGCAGATACGTATAGTCTCTGATTTCATTGACGACTTTCGTCAGCCGGAAGGACTGGTAGTGGTAGACCCGGTATTGGGGGATAACGGGCGTCTTTATACGAATTTTGACGATTCCATGATTGGAGAGATGAAGCATCTCATTACGAAAGCAGACGTCATAACTCCTAATCTGACGGAACTTTTCTATCTGCTGGACATTCCTTATCAGGAGCAAAATACGGATGAAGAACTGAAGTCATACCTTCGGCAACTCTCTGATTGCGGTCCGGAGGTCGTGATAATCACCAGTGTACCCGTATTGGGAGACGAGCATAAGACTTCCGTATATGCTTATAACCGGAACGGCAACCGTTACTGGAAAGTGACTTGCCCTTATCTGCCTGCACATTATCCCGGCACGGGCGATACCTTTACCAGCGTCATTACCGGTGCATTGTTGCAAGGAGATAGTCTGCCCATTGCATTGGACCGTGCCACGCAGTTCATCTTGCAGGGCATTCGTGCTACTTTCGGGTATGAATATGATAACCGCGAAGGCATTCAGCTCGAGAAGGTATTGCATAATCTGGATATGCCGATTCAAATATGTAGTTATGAACTGATTGATTGATTAAAAAAATGGCTATGTTTGCGGTATGAAAAAGAAAATGGTTCTGTTATTGTTCCTCTGTTGCAGTATATTGGCCGTAACAGCGCAAACTGCAGCCGATTCATTGGCACTTGTTGCGGCAGACTGGCAGGTTACTCCCCTGGAAAAAGGAATTCTTTACCGTAAGGCTGCATTTGCTTCTTTGTATGGAGTGCCGCAGGAGGTTTCCATTATTGAAATATCTCCGAAGCGTCATCGTTTTGATGTGCTTATCCATAATCCCAAGGAAGAGACGAGTACTGTTGCCCGTCGCTCAGGTGCTGTGGCTGCCATCAACGGTTCCTATTTTGACATGAAAGCAGGTAATTCCGTTTGCTATCTGCGCAGGGACGGGATTGTGGTGGACACAACTGCCACCGGTACTTTAGCTACCGTTTCGAACGGTGCTGTGCTTATACGAAATGGAGAATTGCAGTTGATGCCTTGGAGTAAAGAGAAAGAAAAGACCTGCGGATTGAAGCGGGGCACTGTGCTTGCTTCAGGCCCATTGATGTTGCTGGACGGGAAAGCATGTGATCTTTCTGCGTGCAACTCCGGCTTTGTGAACACCAAGCATCCGCGCAGTGCCGTGGCTTTAACCGGAGACAAAAAGATTCTGTTCATAGTTGTCGACGGACGCATGAAGGGGAAAGCTGAGGGCATCAATATTCCCGAACTGGCCCATATGATTCGTGTATTGGGCGGCAAGGATGCCCTGAATCTGGATGGTGGCGGTTCTTCAACCCTTTGGAGTGTTTCGTTGCCAGATGAAGGCATTGCCAATACTCCTTCCGGTAAGGCCGAACGTAAGGTCGCCAATTCCCTTTGCGTGTACGAATAAGTTGTGGAAAGCAGGTGGATAAATCCTAAGTTTTTCGTAATTTTGCCGTCGCATCGAGGTGACATTAGATGCGGAAATTCATATCGTAGTATTAATTAGCGTATTAACAATATGTACACAGTCATTAAACGCATGGAGGTGTCGGCTGCCCATAGCCTGCAGCTCTCTTATCGCAGTAAATGTGAGAATCTGCACGGTCACAATTGGATTATCACCGTCTTTTGCCGTTCCCGGGAATTGAATGCGGACGGAATGGTTGTTGATTTCAGTCACATCAAACAAGTGGTAAAAGGACAGCTGGATCACCGTAATCTTAATGAAGTACTTTCTTTCAACCCCACAGCCGAGAATATTGCCCGTTGGATATGCGACCAGATACCCACTTGTTTCAAGGTGGAGGTACAGGAGTCGGAGTCAAACATTGCAGTCTATGAGAAAGATTAATGAGATATTCTACAGCCTGCAAGGGGAAGGATACTATACGGGTACTCCGGCAGTTTTTATTCGTTTTTCCGGTTGCAACCTGAAATGTTCTTTTTGTGATACCCGGCATGAGGACGGGAGGATGATGTCTGATGAAGAAATATTGGCAGAGGTTGGAAAGTATCCTGCTGCCACCGTGATACTGACCGGTGGAGAACCTTCCCTTTGGATTGACCGTGCTTTTGTGGATTGTTTGCACCAGGCAGGAAAGTATGTCTGCATTGAAACAAACGGCACTCGTCCGCTTCCGGATAATATAGACTGGGTGACGTGCTCTCCCAAACAAGGGGCAAAGCTAGAAATTACGCGCATGAATGAAGTAAAGGTGGTGTATGAAGGACAGGATATTGCTACTTATGAGCAGCTTCCTGCCGAGCATTTTTTTCTTCAGCCTTGTTCTTGCAGCAATACGGTCGAAACGGTGGATTGCGTGATGAAGCATCCTAAGTGGCGGCTTAGTTTGCAGACGCATAAGCTGATAGATATTCAGTGAAGAAATACGAGATTTCCACTTGAGGTCGTTCCTGCTTGTGGTTACTGCCGTTCCCGCTTGTGGTTACTGCCGTTTCCACTTGAGGAAACTGTCGTTCCCGCATGCGGAAACGACAGTTCTGTCTTTTCCTGA
>CAJJYX010000035.1 GCA_905197435.1 uncultured Bacteroides sp. | reverse complement strand
CAACGGTGTCATCAATTATATGGATGTGCTCGACGCCCAGCGTGGCTATTTCGATGCCCAGATTGGAGTGAGCAATGCCATCCGTGACGAGCTTATTGCCATGGTAAATGTCTATAAAGCGTTGGGAGGCGGCTGGCAAACCCGATGACGATTTAATTAAAGAAAAAAACAAGGGCGTGTGTATACCATCAAAATTTTCGGTACATACACGCCCTTGTTCTATAATTGGCTTATTTCATTTAGGATTCTGTATTATCAGTCTCCTTTTCTTCTTTCTTTTCCTTCGCTTTTTCAACTTCAAGAGCTACGTTTATGGCATTCATGCCTTTGAGACCACGTTCAAGGTCGAACGTCACAATATTGTTTTCTGCTATATCCGTAAGTACATTATTGATATGGAAAAAATATTTTTCGACTCCGGATAAGTCTTTGATGAAGCCGAAGCCTTTCGATTCATTGAAAAACTCGATGCGTCCTCTGCGGGTGATCGGTTCTTCTTTTTCTTTTTTAGGAGTTGATATGACGATTTCTTCCAACTTTATTTCTTCTTTGGGGATGTTTTCTGCCGGAGGAGTAGAGGTTATCATGCCGTTTTCGTCAACATAGGCAATCATATCTTCAAAGCTGTTCGCTTTGCTGGATAGTTTCTTTTCGTCTTTCTTTTTCTGCTTTTCAGCTCGCCGGGCGAGTCTTTTCTTCTCATTTTCACGCTTGTCTGCGGAGATGGATTTGGCCATGTATCTTTATTTATTTAGTTATAAAAAAAGCAGGGGGTATTGCTATAACACCTCCTGCTTTTGTCAATAGTTAAGAATATTAATATCTTCTGGAGTTGTAACCGCCTCTTCTGTCGCGATTGCCGCCATTGGAAGGTCTTTCTTCTCTGGGACGTGCAACGTTTACAGAAATTTGTTTGTGGTCAAATTCAGCACCGTTCAATTCGTCAATGGCTTTTTGAGCTGCTGCATCGTCCGGCATTTCTACGAAACCGAAACCTCTGGATCTTCTTGTTTCTCTGTCTGTAATGATTCTTGCAGAAGAAACTTCTCCGTACTCTGAAAATAAATCGTTTAAGTCAGCGTCTGTAGTGCTGAAATTTAAACCTGAAATGTAAATGTTCATTTGAAATTTTAATTTATATAATTACTAAATCGGAGTATGGAGGATAATTATGGAAGAGACCTGCTTAATAATAGTTGTATATTAAAAGAAGAACAATGCGATAACGACTCGTAACTCGAACTTTGCGACAAAGATAACACAATAAATCAGTTAATTGCTTTCTTCTCCTTTTTATTTTAGGATAAAAAACGATAAATATCATTTTAGACATTATTTCGGCCTCGCGTTTGCATATCTTACGAAAAAAAGCGAAATTTGCGACGCTTTTAAACGGAACTTTACTAACACCTTTAAATAATTAAGAGAAATGACTAAAAGTGCATTGCAAATTGCAAGGGCTGCCTATCAGCCCAAACTTCCGAAAGCGCTGAAAGGAACTGTTAAGGCTGCAGAAGGCGCAGCCACTCAGTCTGTAGCAAACCAGGAAGAAATCAAGAAGTTGTTCCCCAATACGTACGGAATGCCTTTGATTAAGTTTGAAACTACCGATGAGGCGGTTAACTTCCCCGCAATGAACGTGGGTGTTATCCTTTCCGGTGGACAGGCTCCCGGTGGTCACAATGTGATTTCCGGTATCTTCGACGGCATCAAGAAGCTGAACAAAGACAGCAAGCTGTATGGCTTTATTCTGGGCCCTGGCGGCTTGGTTGACCACAACTATATGGAACTGACTGCTGACATCATTGATGAATACCGTAATACAGGTGGTTTTGACATCATTGGTTCAGGCCGTACTAAGCTGGAAAAGGAAGAACAGTTTGAAAAAGGCTATGAGATCCTGAAGGAACTCGGGATTAAGGCACTGGTAATCATCGGTGGTGATGACTCCAATACCAATGCTTGCGTACTGGCTGAATATTATGCAGCAAAGAATTATGGCGTACAGGTTATCGGTTGTCCCAAGACTATCGATGGTGACTTGAAGAATGATATGATTGAAACTTCTTTCGGTTTCGATACTGCTTGCAAGACCTATTCTGAAGTAATCGGTAACATCCAACGTGACTGTAACTCTGCTCGTAAATACTGGCATTTCATCAAGCTGATGGGACGTTCGGCTTCTCATATCGCTTTGGAATGTGCATTGCAGGTACAGCCTAATATATGCATCATTTCTGAAGAGGTTGAAGCTAAGGATATGTCTTTGGATGACATCGTGACCAGCATTGCCAAGGTCGTTGCTGAACGTGCAGCCCAGGGCAACAACTTCGGTACGGTTCTTATTCCTGAAGGACTGGTTGAATTTATTCCTGCCATGAAGCGTCTGATTGCTGAATTGAATGATTTCCTCGCTGCCAATGCAGAGGAATTTGCTCAAATCAAGAAGTCTCACCAACGTGACTATATCATCCGTAAACTCTCTCCGGAGAATGCTGCCATCTATGCAAGCCTTCCCGAAGGTGTGGCACGCCAGTTGTCTCTGGATCGTGACCCGCACGGAAACGTACAGGTATCTCTGATTGAAACTGAAAAATTGCTGTCAGAAATGGTTGGTACCAAGTTGGCTCAGTGGAAAGAAGAGGGTAAGTTCGTAGGCAAGTTTGCTGCACAGCACCACTTCTTCGGTTACGAAGGACGTTGCGCTGCTCCGTCAAACTTCGATGCCGACTACTGCTATTCTCTGGGTTATGCAGCTTCTGCATTGATTGCTAACGGAAAGACCGGTTATATGTCTTCTGTACGCAATACCACTGCTCCTGCTGAAGAATGGATTGCAGGCGGTGTGCCCATCACTATGATGATGAACATGGAACGTCGCCACGGTGAAATGAAGCCGGTTATCCAGAAGGCTCTCGTGAAGTTGGATGGTGCTCCGTTTAAGACGTTTGCTGCTCAGCGTGACCGTTGGGCTATGGAAACAGACTATGTTTACCCGGGTCCTATCCAGTACTTCGGCCCGACAGAAGTTTGTGACCAACCTACGAAGACTTTGCAGCTGGAACAAGCTAAATAAGTTGACGCATCAACAAGTTGACAATAATACGGAGGGGCGGTTCATTCCGCCCTTTCTTTTCATTTACCCATGGCAACCAAGACCTCCACAAATTCCCGGCGTAAAACTACTGCTGCCCGTCGTTCCTCCTCTCCACGGAGCAAGAAGAAAACGCGGCCGCGTACCATGCCCGTATGGTTGCGCAATCTTTTGGCGGTCTGTATCATTCTTGTTTTCTCTGCAGGCTTTTATTGGTTTTTCATTCGCCCATACGCTTATCGCTGGAAGCCTTGTTATGGTCAGAAAGGCTATGGTGTATGTATGCCCTGCAATTACGAGGTGCATGGCATAGACATATCCCACTATCAGGGAAAGATAGATTGGGAACTCCTGGCGCATAATAAAGAAGCCAGGTTTCCCATTCATTTTATTTTTTTGAAGGCTACCGAGGGGGGCGATCATGGTGATGATACGTTTACGCAGAACTTCGGTCAGGCTCGTAAGCACGGGTTTATTCGTGGTGCCTATCATTACTTTATTCCTAAAACCGATGCCCACAAGCAAGCTGATTTCTTTATTCGTACCGTGCAGTTGGCAAAGGGAGACCTGCCTCCCGTACTCGATGTGGAGACTATAGGTAAGCAATCACCACAGGAACTTAAAACGGCTGTCAAGATTTGGCTGGACAGAGTTGAGTCTCATTATGGCGTAAAGCCCATGCTTTATACTTCCTATAAATTCAAGAAACGCTATCTCAGCGATTCCATTTTCAATGCTTATCCTTATTGGATAGCTCACTATTATGTAGATTCCGTGCGCTATGAAGGCAAATGGCACTTTTGGCAGCATACCGATGTAGGCACCGTGCCCGGTATTGAAGAAGAAGTTGACTTGAATGTCTTTAACGGGACACTGGAAGAGTTGCAGGCACTTACATTGCAGAAGTAATTCGTTACTATTCCCTATTTGTCCGATAGTGGACAGGTGTTCATTTTCGGACACAGGCTTAAACTCTTTTTCCTTTGATAATCTGCTTGTTAGAAGTTTGGTCTGTTTTTTGTCTTTTATCCTGCAGTTAAAATGTATCTGTATGGTAGGAAAATACTTACAACAATCTTTCATGATGCTGAGGCAGCAGCCTTTGTTCAGTTGCTTTTATATTGTCGCTACCGGACTGGCTATCTCTATGGTCATGGTACTGGCTGTCTTGTATTATATAAAGGTGGGGGATATCTATCCTGAGACTCATCGCAGCCGTATGCTCGTCGCATCTTCAGCTCATATGCAATATACAAAGAATACGGACTGGAATACTACATGGAAATTTTCCGCCCCTTTTGTAAAGGATTGCTTTTATCCTTTGAAAGGTGTGGAAGCTGTAACCGCTGTGAGTGGTGCCGACAGCTGGTTTGTGAATGTAAGGAATGTGAAGCGTCCTCTTTCGGCACTTGTGAAGCTGACTGATACCGGTTTCTGGAAAGTATTTGATTTCTCCTTTATTTACGGGCAACCTTTTACTGATGCTGATTTTCAGAGTGGTATGCGTATAGCGGTTATTTCCGAAGATATGGCCCGCCGTGTTTTTGGAAAGGGGGATGCTGTAGGAGAATATATCAAGTTGAACTATACGGATTACCGTGTATGTGGGGTGGTGAAGTCGCCGAGTTATGCCATGAAGTTGAGTTATGCACAGGTTTGGTTACCTTATACCTGCCAACCAGGCTATGTGAGAGATAATAACGAGTGGGGAGTAATCGGTCCGTTTCAAGTGGCGATTCTTCTGCCCTCAGTGGTGGATGCCGACCGGGTGAAATCGCAAGTGGATGAGTATGTACGCAAATTCAATGCTCTGCCGCATGATGATTATCATCTGGTACTGCACGGCCAGCCTTATCTTTATTGGAAGACACTGTTTTATGTCAATGACATGGATGACCTGGATTTCTTTGTGATAGTCAGACAGATGGGATTATGGCTGCTGATGCTGTTGCTGGTACCTGCACTCAATTTGTCAGGCATGATTTCCTCGCGCATGGAGCGCAGGCTTCCCGAGATGGGAATACGGAAAGTATTCGGTGCTACCGGGAAACGTCTTTTCTCACAGATTATATGGGAGAATCTTTTACTTACGTGCTTGGGTGGCGTTATGGGGCTGATACTTTCTTTCGGTATGGTGTATTTTGCTAAAAATTGGTTACTGACCATGCTTGACGGAGGAACGAAGCCGTTGCCGGATAGTGTACAGATGAGTATTACGACGGATATGCTGTTCAATCCTACCTTATTTGCAGTTACGTTTGTGGTTTGTGTGATACTGAATTTATTCTCAGCACTGATACCCACTTGTGTAGCTTTGAAGAAAGATATTGTTTATTCGCTCAGTCGACAAAAATAACAAGATATGTTACGACAAATCATGAATCTGCTGTGGAACAGTCGCCGGCACAATCTGTGGATTATGTTGGAACTGGTAGTGATAACAATAGTCAGTTGGGCTGTCCTGGACCCGCTGTTTGTTTTGAAATACAATCAGTCCATCCCTAATGGTTACGATCCTGAGGGGCTATACCGTCTGGAAGTGACGCGTAATAAGGCGGATACGCTTTCCGTTCCTGCCCGGGACTTCGAGCGGATTATGCAGGGATTGCGCCATCACAAGGATATTGAATCAGCCACGTGCGTACTGTCCGGAGCCTATCCCAGCTCGCCGGGCAATAATATGGATGAGGTTTATAAAGATTCGGAGCGGACACGCATGACGTATATTCCCTTTTTTACGAACTCTGGCTTTTTCCAGACTTGGCATTTTCGTTCGGCTAAGGATGGTACCTGGGAGACACTTGAGAAGTTGGAAGTCCCCAAGGGGAGTGTGATAATGTCGGAAGATGCGGCAATGTTGCTTTCCGGGGGCAAGGACTTGACTGGGCAAAGCGTGTACAGTACTTATGATTCTACGGAAATTCATGTTGTGGAAGTCATGAAGCCTATTAAAATGCGGAACAGTATGCAACCTTATTTGGTACGCTTGGTGTCCTATGGCAATGAAAGCCAGATGCCCTCATGGGCTTTTAATAGCGGGTTGCGTATCTTTTTCCGGACAAAGGCGAATGTCTCCGAAGGACGTTTCCTGGAGGAATTCATGCCGTGGGTAGATGATAATCTTTCGTCCGGCTCACTGGTATTCATGAAACTGACCCCTTTCCATGAAGTGCAGCGGGAAAGCGATTTGCTGGAGGGTGCTACGAATGAGATACGGATGAAGTATGCTTTGGCCTATTTCTTCATGATAAACTTGTTACTGGCTGTAAGCGGTACCTTCTGGTTGCACACGCGTACCCGCCGCGAGGAAATAGGTGTCCGTCTGTCCTATGGAGCCTCTCCCGGAGGTGTCTGCCGGATGTTGATAGGAGAGGCGTTTGTCATGACGACCATAGCTGCCTTTGTCGGTTGTTTCTTGTATTTCCAGTGGGCCTATTATGAAGGGTTCTATACACTGGATGATGGTGTGCCGGGATATGGTGACCTTTATTTGACAAACCATTTCTTTGCACATTTCTGCATCGTGTCACTGCTGGTATATGTGGTGATGATAGCGGTGACATGGCTTGGGGTATATATTCCTGCACACAGCATCAGCCGTATATCGCCGGTAGAGGCGTTGCGAGATGAGTAGATACTCATTTCCTGAACTTCACTGCCACCCACCGATTCTTCTCGCGATGACGGACAAAGTGCAGTCCGTTGCGTTCGGCTTCTTCACGGATTACAGGGATGTCTTCTATGTAGAAGCCGCTCATCAGAAGTTCTGCACCAGGATTCATGCGGGCTATGTAGTGCTTCATATCCGCCAAGAGGATATTGCGGTTGATGTTGGCGATGACTATATCAAACGGACCTTTACTGCCCAGAGAGGAGGCGTCACCTTGGAATACACTAATGTTGTCCACTCCGTTCAATTCTATATTTTCGAGGGAGTTTCGCACGCACCATTCGTCTATGTCGATAGCCGTGCAAGGAGAGGCGCCACGCATGCGCGCCAGTATGGCAAGTATGGAAGTTCCACAACCCATATCGAGCAGTGACTTGCCCTGCAGGTCACTGTCCAGCAGTTCGCCTATGACGAGGCTTGTTGTCTCGTGGTGCCCCGTGCCGAATGCCATCTGCGGATTAATGACGATGTCATATTCTGCTTTGGGGACGTCTTGATGAAAAGTGCTGTGGATGACACAGCGGTCGCCGATGACAATCGGCTGGAAGAAATTCTTCTCCCATTCCTCGTTCCAGTCTTTATCTTCGGCTTCCACATAGCTGTATTCTATTTGCGTGCCAGGCAGGGGGAAGTCGGCAAGTGCCTCTTTGAGGGCGGTTTCGCTATAAAGGTCTTTCTGTATGTAGGCGGTGATGCCGTCGGTCTGTTCTACAAAACTTTCAAAGCCGGCTTCGCCCAAGACCCCGGAAAGCACATCGTTGACTATTTCTGTGCACGGAACGGTACGGAATGTAAATTCTAAATATTTCATCGGAATATGATTGTTTGTTAAATACAGAATATGATTCTTAGAAGTAAACCTGTTTCTGCGTATATTTGTTTATCTTTTTGCAAAGATAATGCAAACCGGAAGTAGAATAAAACGAACGTGCCTTTTTTTATCCGGAAGGGACTTTGATTTATTACATGATAAGGTATTTAGGGAATTCCCTATAAATCTTTGGGGAAAATCTGCTGCACGGGGTAAAATCCGGCGTTATCTTTGTGACGTGAAGAAATAGATAAACGTAAAATCCATAATCCAAACTAATATGAAAAAGATAGTTTTTTTATCGCTTTTTGCCTTGTGCCTGCCATGGACACTGGGGGCACAAAGTATAGATGACGACCTTTACTACACTCCTTCCAAGAATAAGGAAGAGAAAAAAGAAGTGGTGAAGCAGGAGAAGAAAGCCGCTGCTCCCGCAGAAAAGGTTGTTGTAAAGTCGAATGCACCGACCACTGTCTATTCATCGTCTGGGAGTACTACTGTTGTGGTAAAAGACCGTAAGGGAAACACCCGTGACGTGGACGAATATAACCGCCGTTACGACTCCCGCAACAATGATTTTGTGATGGAGAACGATACCCTTTACATCAATGAAAAAGAAGATGACGGCCTGGACGGCGAATGGGTGAACGGTGAGTTCGAAGGTTCGCAGGATGATTATGAGTATGCTACCCGTATCATTCGCTTCCGCAACCCCCGTTATGCCATAAGCATCAGCAGCCCGCTATATTGGGATGTGGTTTATGGCCTGAATTCTTGGGACTGGAATGTGTATACCGATGGTTTGTACGCATATGCTTTCCCGACATTTACCAACCGCTTATGGTGGGATTGGCGCTATAACTCTTATGGTTGGGGCGGTTATCCTTACTATGGCTGGGGATGGAACAGTTGGTACGGTCCGAGCTGGGGCTTTGGCTGGGGCGGCTGGTACGGCGGTGGCTGGTGGGGACACCATCATCACCATCATCCCGGATATTATCCCGGTGGCGGTAGCCATTGGGGAGGTGGCGGTCATTGGGGAGATACCTATACAAACAGACGCTCATTTGGGAGTTCTCGTGGAAATAGAGTTTCTGCCTATGGAGGAAATACAACGACCAGACGTTCTTCTTATGTGAACGGAGGGCAAACAGTACGTCGCAGTGGTGCTGCAAGGGAACAAGTTAGGCGTGGAAGTACCGACACTAATCGCAGAGTAGTGGGAACAAGGTCATCTACAGCTACACGTTCCAGTGCTACGCGTTCAGATGCTGCTACAAGCAGACGCTCTACCTATACCCGTCCGAGTAGTACACGTAGTAGTTCTTATGGTGGTAGTCGTTCTTCTGTAGAAGGAGTGCGTCGTAGTACTTCTTCAGCAGGTAGCCGTTCATCGGTTGGGACATCTTCACGGAGTACTACCCGTAGTTCGGCAACTTATAATCGTGGCTCAAGTACTGCTCCAGCACGTAGTGATTTCAATAATAACCGCAGTAGCCGCTCTTATAATAATAGCAGTACACGTTCTTATAATAGTGGCAGTAATAGTCGTTCTTCTTCCAGCTTCTCTTCTGGAGGGTCTTCTCGTTCTTCCGGTGGAAGCTATTCAACAGGTGGAGGGTCTTCTCGTTCAAGTGGCGGGAGCTCCAGAAGGAGATAAAGAACTTACTGATTAATTCTAAAAAGTAGATTTATGAAAAAGAATATAATGATGATGGCACTTGCTATGTTTGCAGTTGTGAGTGTCAATGCACAGACTATCTATAATGCTGCTGATATTGCAAATAAAGATTTGAATGGAACGGCCCGTTTTGTTGGAATGGGAGGTGCTATGGGAGCATTGGGAGGAGATATTACCACGATGGGTACTAATCCTGCGGGTATAGGTATATACCGCAGTAATGATGCTGCTATTTCTTTTGGCTTCTCTTCATACGGAACTGAAAGTGATTATAAGGGCAACAAGATGAGTTCGGACAAGATGCGTGGAGATTTCAATAATGCTGGTTTTGTGTTTACCACAAAGGTGGGAAATGTGACTGCTTTGCGGTATGTGAACTTTGGATTTAATTATCAGCGTGTAAAGTCGTTTTATAATAATATGCAAATGGAGGGTAACCTTGGGGATTTCTCTCAAACTATCTATATGGCTAATCAGGCATCGGGTGCAGGTGGTATTAAAGATTGGCCTGACAATCCTTACCGGGATAATAATATAGGTTGGCTCTCTGCTATGGGATATAATGGCTATTTGATTACGGACTTGATTTCGCAAGGAGACTTGGATAAATTGTTGGCTTCAAACCCGAATTATTCTAACTATGTACCTTATATGAAAGATGGTGTACAGGTGCAAAATGTGAATGGCGAATTGATGTACCGCACTCCGGGCGAATATGTAGGTATGTACACCGAAGCCAATGCCAAGTTTCGTTCAGAGGAACGTGGAGGAATAGACCAGTTTGACTTTAATGTTGCATTTAACTTTAACGACCGTATCTATTTAGGATTAACTGTCGGAGCTTATGCATTGGACTATAGCAAATATTGTTTCTATGATGAAAATTATGGTGAAGGTGAAGGCTATAATTTGCAGACATGGAGTAAAATCAATGGAGCAGGATTTGATGTGAAGTTGGGAGCTATCGTACGTCCGTTTGAGTATTCTCCATTACGTATAGGGTTCTCGGTACACACACCGGTATTCTATAACTTGGATTATAAAACCAATGCACGTTTGGAGTCTGATGTATGGAATGACTTGAATGTGAAGAATGAAGTGGGGACTCCGAGCAATGAGATAGGACATTATGACGAAGATACTTATGATATTCTCAATGGTGACATGATAAATAAATTCCAACTTCGTACTCCGTGGACTTACAATCTCAGTTTAGGATATACAGTAGGTAATAATTTAGCGTTGGGGGCTGAGTATGAATACAAGGATTATTCTTCTATTCAGTTCAGAGATGATGCCGGTTATGCTGATTCTTTTGATTATGAGAATTCTACTACAGACATGTTAAAAGGTGTCAGCACTCTTCGTTTGGGAGCAGAGTATAAAGTAATCCCCCAGTTTGCTTTGCGTGCCGGTTATAATTATCAATCTTCTATTTTCAAGGACAATGCTTTTAAGGATCTTCCCCTAAACTCCATCCAGACAGATACGGACTTTGCCAACAATGAGTCATTGAGTAACTATACATTGGGTATAGGCTATCGTGGTTCAATGTTCTATGCCGATTTGGCTTATAAGTATACTACATATGATGCAAAGTTCTATCCATTTGATACATTTGATGGGACAAGCTTGGCACAAGCTACTAAAGTAACCAATACCCGTAGCCAAGTGCTTCTTACTTTAGGCATGCGTTTCTAAAAGAACAGTTTTCATTGCAGATAACCTTTCATAGCCAATACCTTAGGGTATACAAGAACTCCCCGGAATGCAAGTACATTCCGGGGAGTTTTGTATTCTGGGGGGAGGTTACAGATACCATGCCACGCCAAATGAATAGGGAGATACCTTCGGTCCCTTGTCTTTCTGGAATAATCCGTATGTAGAGTAGCGCAGATAAACGCCGATATTACCGTAACCGACTTGTGTCAGCAGATTTATACCGACGGGTTGCACATACATGCCTTTACCGACGGTTTCCTTCTTGCCTCCATTGATGTGTGAGAATGACTTCACGCCATGGCGTATCTCAAATTCGGGACCGGCATTAAAGAACACTTTATTTCTTCCCACTCTTTGTTGCCATTCCATCAATATGGGTGCACGGAAGAAGAAATGGCGCAGACGGCTTTTGCTGTAACTGATATCTTCATTGCCTGCGGTGAAAACGCTGGTTCCATTTTCCTTCAGCAAGGCATGGTTGCCGTCGATGTTGAAGGAACGGTATCCCCAGCTGACTCCCAGGTTGATTCCCCAATGCGGGTTCTTCTTGAAGTTATGATATACGGAGAGGATGTTGAACCCGAATTCCCATGACTTGGACAAGTCGAGCCCTATCCTGTCGCTTGCTCCGAATGAGAAAAAATCATCAGCTAATCGGCTGTAGCCGATGAATAAGCCGGAACAATGCGGTTCGTAAGAATTGTGCCTTTTCTTTTTGGGGATGAATGGCAGGGCATCGAGAAAAGTGCGCTTGTCTGCATCTACCTTCTCAAGATAAACTCCTTCATAAATTTGCACTTCTTTCTTTTCGCCATCCTCCAATTGCTCTTCGTACACCTTGATGCGCATGTCTCCTTTTCCTTTCCGGATGATGATGGAGTCACCTTGTGTCTGTACTGTGGCTTTGGGCTCAGGGTCGGTTTGTTGTTGTGCTGCTACGCGACTTGCCGGTATGGTAAGCAGGCAGGCCAAAATCATAATTCTGGTTTTCATATCGTATATGGTTTTTAGTGTTATTTCGATTTGTAAAGCATGTCCATCATCTCTTTTTCACTGAGCAGGCCTTCTATGTAAATCAAAGTGCCCATGGAATCTTTTCCTATCTTGAAAATGATGTAGCGGTTCAGCTTCTTTCCATTGCGTTCCACCTCTTTCAGCTGGTAATAGGCACTGCGCAGAATACCGCTTTCCATTACCTCCTGTGCTTTTTTTGCATTGTCTTGCTTGTCGTGGGCAATGGCCTGCTGGATTTCTTGGCGATAAGGAGATACATCCTTGAACACAAGGCTCTTGTAGGTAGTCATGCGATAGGATTTCAGGATGCTGCCGTTCAGTTCTACCCTGGTCACGTCCTTTTGTTCGCCATACTTGTTGAATAAGCCGGCTATCTGCAAGCCCTCTTGTGCCCGGATAAGGGCCGGCATGCAAATCAGCAGGGACAAGAGGCATAGACTGCGCATACATATCAGTATAGATGTTTTCATAACCTTGTTTATATTAGTGTTGAAACAGTAAGTTGCTTAAGTCTTCATCCGTGAAGCTGGCATTCTGCAGGGCTTCCAGCGCTTTGGCTTCTACCAACTTCTCGTCCGTGTACCGTTTTCCGTCGATGACGACATAATTTTCAGGAGTACCGGAAAGCGGAAATATAATCTTGGCTGCTCCGAGCAGCAAGAGTAATCCGGCGGCAACACCGCTTATGGTATATGATATGCGGTAAAAGCGGGAGGACTTTCCGGAAGGAAGCTTCTTCTGTTTTTCCTTCGGTCCGGCTATTGAAGTCGTTTCTTGGTTCAGATAGAGGAATAGGGGACGGTACACTTGCAGATGTTCCGGAACCTGTTCTTCGGTAAAGAAGCGGCGCAACCAGCGTTCTTCTTCGCAGGAGGTTTCTCCTTCGAAATATTTATCCAACAGTTCATCTATCTTCATGATTCCTTTCTCCTTTCTTTTCTTTCTTGTATGGTTTGCAGGTAAATGTCTCTCACTTTCTTCCGGGCTCTTGACAGATTGCTGCGGATGGCTTCCGGTCCGCATCCTGTGATTTCGGCGATTTCATCCGTTTCATATCCTTCGATATCTTTCATCTGCATGATGGTGCGTTGAAGATTGGGCAGCGAGCCGATGATTTCGCGCATCAGACGGATTTCATCTTTGATTTCCAACAACCGTTCCGGTGTTCCGGTAGGAGATTCAGCCTGCACATTGTCGAGAGACAGGTTGTCATTGTGTTTGCATCGCCACATGTCTATGCAAATGTTGTGTATCAACGTCATGGCAAATGCTTCGATGCTCCGGTATTGCTCCAGTTCAAGCCTTTTGTTCCATAGCTTGAGCAACACCTCCTGGACGGCATCTTCTGCATCCTCCGGTTCGTCGGTCAACTTCCGTGCATAGCCCATGAGCTTGGCACGGAGTGGAAGAACGGTTATTTTGAATTCTTTGAGTTCCATTTACATAGATAAGACGAATGGGAAACGCAAACGTGACATTAGTACATCATAAAAAAAAGGGACTTACTAAAATTAGCAGTCCCTTTACGTCACATTATTATAAAAGTATCAAATTATTTCTTGAAATAGCGGTTGTACAGACCTTCGAAACCTTTGCCGTGACGGGCTTCGTCTTTAGCCATTTCGTGAACAGTATCATGGATAGCATCGAGGTTCAGTGCCTTGGCACGAGTAGCGATACGCTTCTTGTCTTCGCATGCACCTGATTCTGCGTTCATTCTCTTCTCGAGGTTTGTCTTGGTGTCCCATACACAGTCACCCAGCAGTTCGGCAAACTTAGCAGCGTGTTCTGCTTCTTCCCAAGCATAACGCTTGAAAGCTTCTGCAACTTCGGGATAACCTTCACGGTCGGCCTGACGGCTCATTGCCAAGTACATACCTACTTCTGTACATTCACCCATGAAGTGGTTGTTCAGGTCTTTAATCATTTCATCGTCGCAACCTTTGGCTACACCGATAACGTGTTCGTCGGCAAATACCAACGGACCGTCGGCTGTTGCTTCTTCGACTTCTACGAACTTGCTTGCAGGAGCTTTACACAACGGGCATTTTTCAGGAGCTGCATCCCCTTCGTATACGTAACCGCATACAGTACATCTAAATTTTTTCATTTTCTCTCAGATTTTAATTAGTTGAATTAGTTATTCTTTGTTGTTCTTAAACGTTCTTCTTCCATACAATGTTTGCAGATTCCTTTATAGTAGTAGTGAATTTCCTGCACATTATGTCCGTCCATATCCATGTTCACTACTTTCTTGAAGTTGTTATTGTACATCAAGTCATAAATCTTTCCACAACGTTTACATAAAAAGTGACCGTGCGGGCTGGTATCGGCATCATAACATGTGTTGTGCTCGTCGATGGTCAGGGTCTGTGCGGCACCTTGCTCACTCAGCAGTTTCAGAGTATTGTATACCGTTGTCTTGGACAGCGTCGGAATGGAGGGAGATAGTGCCGTATAAATTTCATCCACAGTGGGATGTGTACGATGTTCTATCAAGTAGTTCATAATGGCTATGCGCTGTACCGAAGGCTTGATGTTATGACTTTGCAATCGTTTTACTACATCCATATAATCAGAAGTTTTTAAACTTGTAATTATTACATTTTTAATTCTCTTGCAAAGATAGACAGTTCCTATAATTCTCCAAAAGAATTTAAGAATATTTTAGGCTGCAATCATTAAAAATATTGATTACGCTCCTCTTCTTGCGGATAAATTACCGTATTTTTGCCGCATAGCGAAGATAGGTTGCACCTCAACATAACTTTTTCATGCGAGCATGAAAGTTCTGTATTCGGTTTGCACTATCTTTGCGAAGAATAATAATATAGAACATCTTTATGAATTACGGATATGTAAAAGTTGCGGCGGCTGTGCCCCGTGTCAAGGTGGCTGACTGTAAGTTCAATGCCTCGCAGATTGAAAAAGAGATTATTATAGCTGACGGGAAAGGTGTGCAAATCATTGCTTTTCCGGAGTTGTGCATTACCGGATATACATGTGGCGACCTCTTTGCCCAACAACTTCTGCTCGAAGAGGCGGAAATGGGATTGATGCAGATCTTGAACAATACGCGTCAGATGGATATCATCTCGATATTGGGTATGCCCGTTGCACTGAATGGGGTGTTGTTGAATGCAGCGGTTGTCATTCAGAAAGGGAAGGTGCTGGGCGTCGTTCCGAAGACTTATCTCCCCAACTATAAGGAGTTCTATGAGAAGCGTTGGTTTACTTCTGCTTGTGATGTGTCGGAGGATAATGTGCGCCTTTGCGGACAGATTATTCCGATGGGGAGAAATCTGTTGTTTGAAACGGCGGATACTACTTTCGGAGTAGAGATATGCGAGGATTTGTGGGCACCCATACCGCCCAGTTCCACGCTGGCGCTGCAAGGCGCGGAGATATTGTTCAATCTTTCGGCCGATAACGAGGGCATAGGCAAGCACAGTTACCTGCGCTCGCTCATCAGCCAGCAGTCTGCGCGCTGCATTGCCGGTTATGTATTCAGCTCATGCGGCTTCGGAGAATCCACCACAGATGTGGTGTTTGCCGGCAACGGATTGATTTATGAGAACGGGACTTTGCTGGCGGCAAGCAGGCGTTTCTCTTTCGACGAGCAGGTGGTCGTCAGCGAAATCGACGTGGAGCACTTGCGCACGGAGCGCAGGGTGAATACGACCTTCGCGGCTTGCCATGCAAATTGCGCTTCGGAACTTCCGGTACGAATCTCTACGGAGTATGTCAACAGTAAGGACTTGAACCTGACGCGTACTTTTGAACCGCATCCGTTTGTTCCACAGGGTGCGGCGCTGGACGAACGCTGTGAAGAAATATTTTCAATCCAGGTGTCCGGACTGGCACAGCGCTTGGTGCATACCAAAGCAAAGAGCGCTGTTGTAGGTATTTCGGGCGGACTGGATTCTACACTGGCACTGCTGGTCTGCGTGAAGACTTTCGATAAGTTGGGATGGTCCCGTCAGGGCATTATCGGCGTCACTATGCCGGGCTTCGGGACAACCGACCGTACTCATACAAATGCCGTCGACCTGATGAACTCCCTCGGTGTGACCGTCCGCGAAGTCAGCATCAAGGAGGCCTGCATACAGCATTTCAAGGACATAGACCATGACATCCATGTGCACGATGTGGTTTATGAGAATGCGCAAGCGCGGGAACGTACTCAAATCCTGATGGACATTGCCAACCAGACTTGGGGAATGGTTATCGGTACGGGCGACCTCTCGGAGCTTGCCCTGGGATGGGCTACTTATAACGGCGACCACATGTCGATGTATGGTGTGAATGCCAGCATACCCAAGACCTTGGTGAAGCACTTGGTGAAATGGGTAGCGGAGCACGACATGGACGATGCTTCGCGCACTACGTTGCTCGACATCGTGGATACTCCCATCAGCCCGGAGCTTATTCCGGCAGATGAAAATGGCAATATTCAGCAGATTACCGAGGACTTGGTAGGCCCGTATGAGCTTCACGATTTCTTCCTTTATTATTTCTTGCGCTGTGGTTTCCGCCCGTCCAAGATTTTCTTCCTGGCAGCACGTACGTTCAGGGAAACGTATAATGAAGAAACCATCAAGAAATGGTTGCAAACTTTCTGCCGCCGTTTCTTCAACCAGCAATTCAAGCGTTCCTGCTTGCCGGACGGTCCGAAGGTAGGCAGCATCTCCCTCAGTCCGCGCGGTGACTGGAGGATGCCGAGCGATGCTTCATCAGAGATGTGGCTGAGAGAGGTGGAAGGGCTTTGATTCGCTGTATACGTTTTGCATTCTTGCTGTATACGTTTTGCATTCTTGTTGCATATCTTTTGCATTCTTGCTGCATGTCTTTTGCAGCATTACTGCAAGCGTATTGCAGTGTCACTGTACTGCTGTTACAGTAGTTCTGTAATAGCTTTGCAGTGTTACTGCAAAGTATATGCAGTGCTTTGCAGTATGAAGCCCTTGATTAATAGTGAGTTGTAAAAGCAGGGATATGCCGTGCGCATAGAAAAGTACAGCTTAGTCTCTTCTCCCGTAATATCGTTTGTAGATTTCCTTGTATTCTTTTCCTTTTTTGAAAGTATCCAGCCATGTGTTGAGGCTGTCCAGCAGGATAGGGGACTGCTTGCTTACTCCCCAGGAATAAAATTGTGTGAAACTGATGGCGGTGTTGATGTCTATTTGAGGAATGCTGTCGGCTGCGCTACGGGCGATGCTTTCGTCACATACGGCATAGTCTATGTCTCCGTGGGCTACCAGTGCAATCAGTTGTTCGGGACCATACTTCTCTATTTCCTTGATGTAGATGGTGTCGCCTATCTCATTACCCAGATTGTGGATGCGCAGTATAGAAGGCGACCCTTTCACTACATGCAATGTCTTGCCCGCCAGGTCCAGTTGGCTTTTGATGAATAATGATGAGTCGGAAACATTCTCAAGTTTGCGTTGCACCAGCACTTGCTTGTTCAGCACGATGGGGGTGGTGAGCAGTAAAGAATCTTTCAGCTCGCTGGTGGCAAGGATGCCGTAGGCAATGACATCATATTTCCCGTCGGCCAAGCCTTCCAATCGTTTGTTGAAACTCATTTCCGGTGATATGGCTGCTTGCAGCCCGTGGTCGCGTGCAAAAGCTTCTATCAGTTCATAGTGAAAGCCGGACAAGGTGTCATCATCCACATAGAAGCTGATGGAGTTGTATTCTGTCGAAGCATGTATGATACCTTCGTCGGCTATCTCGGCATAATCGCGCGGATGGCCTTTCGGTTTCTCTTCTTTCTTGATGAGGTAGTGGGCTATGAGGGTTGCCGCAATCCCCAGAAGTACGTATTTGAGCAGTCTGCTTTTCGTCATACGGTCATCGGTTAATCATAGAAGTTCCATGAGACTCCAATCTTGAACAATCGTGGATTGATCGGGTAGTGTGGCACCAGGAAGGAGTTGGCGCTTCCCATGCCTGCATTGACGTGATACATCATGGCATAGATGCGTGTCCGTTTCAAGTGCAGGTTGGCATATACGTTCACGATGGGATAACCGCCTATTTCCACCTGGTCGTCTGTGGGTTGCAGATGGAACTGCTGGACACCGGGCGCATAGGCGGGTGCGTTGTACTTGGTGAAGTAACGGACATCGGCGCCCAACTGCACGGTCAACACCTTCTTGGCGAGTTTGGTCAGTATGTAGAAGTTATGGTAAAGCGAGAGTTGGGGCAATGGAAGTACCGTTTCATTGCTTGTCTTCTGCCAGGTCACTTCGTTGTCCAGGTGGAAGACGCCAAGGCGAAAGTCCTGCTTCAATGTGGCGGACAGCACTTGTATGTTGCCTCCGTCCTGTTGGGGCACGGCGCTTTGGTTGAAGTAAGTGTAGTTCTTGATATTCTCCACACCGGCACGGAGATTGGTTCCCCAATGGGAGATGTTCAGTTCGCCTTCCACACGTGTACGGAACTCCTTGTCCATGTTGTCATTATCCCAGTTGTAGTGGTTGGAGTGGTAATGGCGCATGTAGAAGGAGGGAAGCGTGTTGCTTACATAACCGCGGGCGTAGAAGTTCACCGTATCTTTCCACAAACGGAAGTTCAGGTCCAGATTGGCGTTGACACGGAACTGTCCGATGGCTTTGTCGACCAGTCCCACTTCACCGTTTACGTTGTAGTGCAGCAGCTTGCCTTCGCGCTTGGCGAGCTCGCCCCCCAGGAAGATTTCCTGTTCGGTGTAGCGGATGCGGCGCATGTCTGTGAGTGTGTCCGTATTCATCAGGTCATATCGGCTGAACTTGTGGGATACATAAGCCGTAAGTCCTGCCTTTGCATATTTGTTGAAGCCTTCCAGCAAGGCTATGCCGAACACGTTCTTTACACTGAACGCTGTGGTGGAGTCGTTGCTATGGTTCTTGTAAAGCTTGTAGTCGTCCGGGAAGAACCCTTCCGGTTCGTTTGCCGAATGGAATTGGTGTCGTGACCGCTCTATTTTCAGTGTATGGATAAAGCTGGTGACAGGAACAAACTCTTCTTCAAAAACTGTGTCGTTCTTTGCGGTAGAAGCAGGCGGCAGGCTGTTGTTGGTTGCAAGCGAGTCTTTGGCTGTAGCAAGTAAGTTTTTGGTTGTAAGTGAGTCTTTGGCTGCGGCAAGTATGTCTTTGGCTGCAAGTTTGTTGGCAGATTTAGATGTGCTGCTGCTGTTTGGAGCCGATGCTTTAGTTGCCTTTTCTTGCGTACCTTGTGTTCTCCGCGTGAAGCCAAGACGGTATCGCTGTGTCAGATAGATGTAAAAGTCCTTGTTACGGTTGGAACTCTGTTCCAGCTTGATCGGGATAGTGGTGGACTCATACTCTTTCTTTCCTCCTGACATGTTCTCGGGACGGGTGATGTATTGGTCGTCGGCAATACCGCCGTTTTCGTTCATCTTCAGGAAAAAGTTATTGTATACCGCTTGTATCTGATACTTTTCACCGATATAGCTGCCGAACAGCCCTGCATTGAAATGCGAGGTGGATTGTTTCTGGTAATAACCGCGGCCGTACAGATAGTCGATGTTGAAGCCGAATGCCATCTGCTTGTTGACGTTGACGGAGAAATAAGATTTGAAGCGTTCCTCACCGTTTACTTTGTTGCCGGCTTTGTAGTAGGTGAGGTTGGTATAGGGTATGTTACTGTTGGTGAACAGCACCTGGTCGGGGCGTATGAAAAAGCTGGAAAAAGGAGTCATGAAGATAGTCGGTTCACTTTCCTTCCGCTCGAAGAACAAGCGTGAGAGGCGCGGGGAGCCCAAATTCCCCAAGTAATTGTAATGACCGAACATCCCTTCCACCAGATTGGTATTCTGGAAGTTGAAGCTGGCCGTATCGGCAGGTATGATGATACGGTTACCCAGTGTCTCACTCAGTTTCCACATGTAGAGTTTGGGCGGAAGACTCTGAATTTCGGTGTTGGTACTGTCTTCCAGATTGTCCGGCAGGGTATTCGGGTCAACCTGATTGCCGAACCGGTCGCGATTGTTCGTCGGGTTTAAGGTGTTTTGCGCCATAGCCCCCCATATCCCTATAACGGACAGAAATATATATGTCAGTACAATTCGTCTCATAATTAGGCGCAAAGATACAATAAAAAATTATTTGCTTACTGAATTCAGCCTTTTTTGCTTCTTTTAAACTGTCTTGTTTCCTGTTTTGTCCGGCGCAGCTTCCGGTTTTCCACCTTTAAGTCTGTGCTTTTCTGCTTCAAAATGAAAGAAGGCGCACCCAAACTCAGACAGGCATCTCATCCGGTCAGAGTTTGGGTGCACCTTCTTATTTGTTG
>CAJJYX010000034.1 GCA_905197435.1 uncultured Bacteroides sp. | reverse complement strand
GGCACTATCCAGAAACTCTTTATCCAATTGGCTGCTGTAATCTATTTCGTTGACAGGTATATCCGAGGAGAGCACAGTATCCCTGAGATGCTGCCTATTCTGGAGTATATTACGAAGCCTTACTTTCAATACGGACAAGTCAAAGGGTTTAATGATATAATCATTCGCCCCGGATTCCAATCCTAATATGATATTCTCCCTCTCACAAAGGGCGGTCAACAGAATGACAGGAATATGACTGGTCTCAACAGAAGATTTCAAGATCCGACACAACTCATCCCCTTGGATTACAGGCATTATGATATCTGAAATAATAATATCCGGATTGATTTCCCGAGCCATTTCCAGTGCCTTTCCACCATCGGACACGCCGATTACCTTATATTCGGAAGAAAGGCTGTTTATCAAATACTCTCTCATATCCGAATCATCTTCTGCCAAAAGAAGCACGTTCTTCTCTGCATCATCCACATTATTCTGTAAGCATACTGTTGCCGCAGACACATCCGATTCGTCTTTTTCCGATTCAACGACAATGCCTGACTTTATCTTCTGCGGAAAAGTGACGATAAAGGTCGTGCCCTTGCCCTCTACACTACTAAATGCAATGTCACCATGATGTTGCTTTACAAGCCGCCGGGTAATCATCAGTCCGATGCCCGAACCGGTTTCCTCAAAATTCGCCGCATTCTGCGCACGATAGTATTCATGAAAAATATTTCTCTGCTCCTCTTTCGGAATACCGATGCCCGTATCCGTCACTTCAATTGTCCATTTCTTCTTCACAGCTTCCACAACAATATGAACAACACCCTGCTCCGTATATTTCAATGCATTGGAAAGCAGATTGTCTATAATATGATCCATTTTCCCCCTGTCAATCCATACTTTCGGCATATTGGCATCTACGTCTAACTGCAATTCTATGCACTTTTGCCTGGCAACCGGACGGAATTCCGCAATTCTTGCTTCCAGATAGGTCTTTATATCATACAGCGAAACCTTCAGACATTCGGCGTGCAACTCCATCTTCTGCAAATTCAGCAACTGAGTAAGCATGGAAAGCAGTTTCTCCACATTCTTTGTTGCCAAGGCCACAGCCTTCCGGCTCTCATCCGGCAATCCCGGCTGCACTTCAAGCTCACTCAAAGGAGCTTTTATCAATGTCACCGGAGTACGTATGTCATGAGCTATGCTGATGAAAAATCGTATTTTCTCCTTCACTTTGTCTTCATTGAGCTTATGTCTGCGATACTGCACAAACACATAGATGAACACAGACAGTATCATGAAGTAGACAAGCAGTGCATACCACGAAAGCCAATAAGGAGGGTGGATAACTATCTCAAGGCTACGCTCCCCTATCTGACAACCACTATATTTGTCGAACGCCCGCAAGTGGAAGGTATACTTACCGGGAGAAAGGTTCATATAGTTTGTGCTACCCACCGAATTGGAAGATTCCCATTGTTCATTGTAGTTCTCCAACATGTACTCATATCTGATTCTGTGCAGAGACGTAAAATTAATGGCAGAAAAAGAAATGGAGAAAGAATTCTGATTATACTTCAGATCTATCCGCCTCGTGTCGTTGATGTTTACCTCCAGAAGAGAACCTTTCCGGCCAGCTTTCACAGACTCATATAGCAGCTTGAAGTCCGTCAAGATGAGTTCGGCCGACATGCACTGTCCGAAGTCCAATGAAGGGAAAAAAGAAATGACTCCTTCCGCAGTACCAAAAGACAGGTAGCCGTTATTCAGACTGAAGGCGGCATTTTGATTATAATATCCCCATCCGATGCCAAGAAAATCATTGACCCCGACTATGATACCTCCTTCCAAATCCAGACAGTACAATTCCTTCTCCGTACTGAACCAGATGCGTCCATCATTATCTTCCAGCAGACTATTGATGGAATTGGATGCAAGGCCGTCGCTTGTAGTATAGACATGCGCTTCCTGCTTGCCGGGATTAAAACGTACAAGTCCGTCACCATCCGTCGCCAGCCAAATATCCCCGGACGAAGACTGCATAAGGCAACGAATAGGATAGTGCAGAGAAAGTTCGCCAAACTGTTGGTACCAACGGGTATTTCCCGATGCTTTGTCAAAAATAGCCAATCCGCCACAACCGGCAATCAGCAACGAGCCGTCTATACCCCGTTTTATATCGCCTATACAATCAATCGGATAATAAGTATACTCACCGGTCTCTATATTATAACAAGTAAGTTCTCCCTCAATGCCACCCAACCAGACCTCATTCCCCTCCACATGAATGGCATAAACATAATCAGTGCCCATCCCCCTGTCCGGATGTGCACTTCTGCTTTCCCACTTTTGTACCTGCCCTGTTTTTTTATGGATGCAATAAACTCCTATTCCATAGCCGCCAACCCATATATTTCCTTTTGCATCTTCAGCAAGTGCCAATACCACCTTGCCACTATGTCCTGTATCTTCCAAATAGTGCGTCCATTTGTCTTTCTTGGGCTGATATAAACTGACACCGCCATTAGTACCATACCAGCAATCCCCTTCCGAATCTTGAAAAACTACATTTACATGATTGGATTTTAATGAATTGGCATTGTTTTGTTCATGCCTGATCCGATAGATATCCGGCATCGACGGATTCAGATAGCCAATACCGTTTGTAGAAGTGCTGACCCAGACGCCTCCGTACTCATCAACACAGATATCAGAGACGGTATTGCCACTCAGTCCTCTTTCATCGTCCTCATCAACCATGTAATGTTTCAGAAGCTTTTCGGTGGAAGTATCCACACGAAAAAGCCCGGCACCGTCCGCTCCAATCAGCAACACACTGTCTTGGGCCTTGGCAAAAGCGCTGACCGGTACATGAAGAGCCAGTCCCTCCAAGGAGTGTATCCGTCCCGTTGCCATGTCCATTACGAAAACGCCATCAGAGAAAGTACCGATAAACAGTTTTGTGCCACACACACATAACGCATCAATACGCATCTCAGCCGAAAGATGAATCGGCTTCTCCAAGAAAAACGGATTTACAGCCTCTTTTGTCAGTTGCCATACTCCCTTATCCGTACCCGCAAAAAACAACTCTCCATCTGCTTGAACAATGCTACGGACACATTGTCCCTTCAAGCCGGCAATAGTTGGGCCGTTTCCCTCTTCCCAACGGTAAACCCCGTCGGACAAACATATCCAGAAACGGTTGTCACGGTCAAACAAAATATTGTTCAGCACCGGATAAGGGAAATAGTCCGACAGGTTTATGCGTAAACGGAAAGCATCCGTCTGCCGGTCATAAACATAAATTTTCCCGCTTTTCAAAGCAACCCAAAGAATGCCGGAGCGGTCACAAACCATAACTGTGGAAGGCTGTATATACTCTTTGGAGTCAACCGTCTCATCCAGTTTGTAATGTCTGATTTCATTCCCGTCATAACGATCTATCCCGGCATGTGTATAAGCCCATAGAAAACCGGCAGAATCTTTGCAAACCCGAAATACCTGCCGACTGCTCAATCCCTCCTTGACACTCAAAGGACGAAATGAGCCTGCAAACAAACTGGGGAAAAAGAGAACGGACATCCACAAGAACAAAAACGCACTCTTAACTACATTCTTGCAAGACCTAACTTGGTACGGACCAGACATGAATCGGTAGCAGTGAAAACAGCCGACAACAAAACAACAGGCTTGCTTCGCTGCATCTGAGATATATTTTACCATAAAGCTTTATCAATCGAGTAACATCCAAAAACAATTTTACGGATGCAATATTACACATAAAAACAAAAAAAACGGTCGAAAAACTATCCGAATAGGTTCGATTTCTATTACTTTTGCCTTTCGAAACCAACAAATCAGGAGAAGCCATGCTCAGTAAGTTTAAATTAAACCAACTCTATTTCAAGGATACACAGTTTGCCAACCTCATGACACGGCGCATTTTCAACGTCCTTCTGATAGCCAACCCTTATGATGCCTTCATGCTGGAAGACGACGGTCGTATCGACGAAAAGATATTCAATGAATACACTTCGCTCTCCTTGCGCTACCCTCCTCGTTTCACGCAGGCCTCTACTTACGAAGAGGCGTTGGCACAACTGTCTTCCATATCTTTCGATCTTATCATCTGCATGCCGGGTACGGGAGACAATGACAGCTTCGACGTGGCGCGACATATCAAAAGCCTATACGAGCAGATTCCGATGGTGATATTGACACCCTTCAGCCACGGCATCACCAAGCGCATAGCCAATGAAGACCTCAGTCCTTTTGAATACGTATTCTGCTGGCTGGGAAATACCGATTTGCTGGTTTCCATCATCAAGCTGATAGAAGACAAGATGAACCTGGAGCATGACGTCAACGAAGTAGGTGTGCAACTCATCCTGCTGGTGGAAGACGGCATCCGCTTCTACTCTTCCATCCTGCCCAATCTGTATAAATTCGTATTGAAGCAAAGCCAGGAATTCTCTACGGAAGCGCTGAATGCCCATCAGCGGACGTTGCGCATGAGGGGACGCCCCAAAATAGTCCTTGCACGTACGTATGAAGAAGCTTTCGGCATTTACGAAAAATACAAGAACAATATACTGGGAGTAATTACCGACGTCCGCTTCCCCCGCGTAGAACGGGGCGAAAAAGATGGACTGGCAGGTATCAAACTCTGTGCTGCCATCCGCAAGGAAGACCCGTTTGTACCCCTTATTATACAGTCCAGTGAATCGGACAACGCAGCATACGCAGCCAAATACGATGCCGCCTTTATCGACAAGAACTCCAAAAAGATGGATGTAGACCTGCGACGTATCGTATCGGACAACTTCGGATTCGGAGATTTTATCTTCCGCAATCCGGACACGTTGGAAGAAATTGCCCGCGTAAAGAACCTCAAAGAATTGCAAAACATTCTTTTTGCTGTTCCGGCAGAATCGTTCCTATACCACATCAGCCGCAACCATGTCAGCCGATGGCTCTACTCGCGTGCCATGTTCCCCGTAGCAGAGTTCCTACGACCCATTACCTGGAACAGCCTGCAAGACGTGGATGCCCATCGAAAAATCATTTTCGAGGCTATAGTAAAATACCGCAAGATGAAAAACCAGGGAGTGGTAGCAGTCTTCAGACGCGACCGCTTCGACCGCTACTCCAATTTTGCCCGTATCGGCGACGGTTCGTTGGGAGGTAAGGGACGTGGACTCGCCTTCATTGACAATCTGGTGAAACACCACCCCGAATTCGAGGAGTTTGAGAATGCCCGTGTTGCCATTCCCAAAACCATAGTCCTCTGTACCGATGTGTTTGACGAGTTTATGGATACAAACAATTTGTATCAAATAGCTCTGTCCGATGCCGATGACGACGTTATCCTGCGTTACTTCCTCAAAGCGAAGTTGCCCGACCGCCTGGTGGAAGACTTCTTCACCTTCTTCGACGTTGTGAAGTCACCTATCGCCATCCGTTCGTCTTCACTATTGGAAGACTCTCACTACCAGCCTTTCGCAGGTATCTACAACACCTATATGATTCCTTACCTGGACGACAAGTACGAGATGCTGCGGATGCTGAGCGATGCCATCAAGGGAGTATATGCCTCGGTCTATTTCCGGGACAGCAAAGCATACATGCAAGCTACAAGCAATGTTATCGATCAAGAAAAGATGGCGGTCATCTTGCAAGAGGTGGTGGGCAACCAGTATGGTGACCGTTACTACCCCAGTATGTCCGGTGTGGCACGTTCGCTCAACTATTACCCCATCGGTGATGAGAAGGCAGAAGAAGGCATCGTCAATCTGGCGCTCGGCCTGGGTAAATACATCGTGGATGGCGGCATGACGCTCCGTTTCTCCCCCTATCACCCCAACCAAGTGCTGCAAACCAGCGAAATGGAGATTGCCTTGAAAGAGACCCAAACCCGCTTCTATGCCCTCGATCTGCGTAATGTCGGCCACAACTTCTCTATCGACGACGGCTTCAATCTGCTGAAGCTGCACGTCAAGGAAGCGGAAAAAGACGGAGCTTTAAACTATATAGCCTCTACCTACGATCCTTATGACCAGATTATCCGTGACGGACTTTATCCCGGCGGACGCAAAGTCATCACCTTTGCCAACATTCTGCAACACGATGTATTCCCTCTGCCACGTATTTTGCAACTGGCCTTAAAATACGGCGAGCAAGAAATGCGCCGTCCCGTGGAGATAGAGTTTGCCGCTACCCTGAGCCGCGAGAAAGACAAGACCGGCACATTCTACCTGCTGCAAATCCGCCCGATAGTAGACACCAAAGAGATGCTGGACGAAGACCTGACCACCATTCCCGACGACCAAGTGTTGCTCCGTTCCAATAATTCACTTGGACATGGCATCATGAACGAAATACATGACATCATCTACGTGAAAACAGACGACTACAACGCCTCCCACAACCAGGAGATTGCCTGGGAGATAGAGAAACTGAACCAACAGTTCCTGGACGAGGGTCGCAACTATGTCCTCGTAGGTCCCGGACGCTGGGGCAGTAGCGACACCTGGCTCGGCATCCCCGTGAAGTGGCCTCACATCAGCGCTGCCCGCGTGATAGTAGAAGCAGGACTGACAAACTACCGTGTAGACCCCAGCCAAGGAACCCACTTCTTCCAGAATTTGACATCTTTCGGAGTGGGATACTTTACCATCAATGCATTCATGAACGATGGAGTGTACAATCAAGAGTTCCTGAATGCGCAGCCTGCCGTACATGAGACAAAATACCTACGGCATATACATTTCCAGCAACCGATAGTTGTAAAAATGGATGGTAAGAAGAAGCTGGGGGTGGTGTTGATGCCCGAAAAAAGAATGGGATACGTAGACTAACTTCTTCATCATAAGTGGGTGCAAATATAGGGATTTTCAGTATTTTTGTCGGCAGATGCCAAACTTAATTGAAACCGCAATGAACGAGATTAAGCAAAATTCACTCCA
Source organism: uncultured Bacteroides sp. (assembly GCA_905197435.1). GTDB lineage: Bacteria > Bacteroidota > Bacteroidia > Bacteroidales > Bacteroidaceae > Bacteroides. The sequence continues at coordinate 14,000 of CAJJYX010000034.1, read as the reverse complement.
CGCATGGTTTCTCGCCGCCCGTCCCAAGACGCTGACGGGAGCCATCATCCCGGTGTTGCTGGGCAGTGCCCTTGCCTTCAGCGATGGACAGTTCAAAACCGCACCAGCCCTATTGTGCGCCTTCTTCGCCTGTGGCATGCAGATTGCCGCCAATTTCATCAACGACCTCTTCGACTTTCAAAAAGGAACTGACCGCCGGGAAGACCGTTTGGGACCGCAACGCGCCTGCACCGAGGGCTGGATTACACCGAAAGCTATGAGACTGGGCATCGGCATCACATTAACACTGTCGTGCCTGGCAGGGCTGGCAGTGCTGTTCAGCGTCTGGGGACAACTGCCCCATGGAGGTTGGGAGCTGGTGGTGTTAGGTGTGGTATGCATACTGTTTGCTTTCCTCTACACCACACTGCTATCCTATCGGGGATGGGGCGATGTACTGGTACTGGTGTTCTTCGGCTTTGTACCCGTATGCGGTACTTTCTATGTGCAAACCTACACGCTGAACATGGACGCGGTGGTACTGTCACTCATCAGCGGCCTGGCTATAGACACCCTGCTGATGGTAAATAACTATCGCGATCGCGAGCAAGATGCCGTGAGCGGTAAGTGTACACTGGTAGTGCGCTATGGCCGGAAGTTCGGAGAAAACATGTATCTGGCGTTAGGCATTGCCGCCGTGTTGCTCTGCTTCTGGTTTGTCCACACAGGCAGGCTGACACCTCTTGAATTCATCTGGGCTCCCTGCGTCTACCTCTATATGCATGCTCTGACGTGGCGCAAGATGGTAAATATAGGTAGCGGTAAAAAGCTGAACAGCATATTGGGCGAGACCTCGCGCAATATGCTGTTCCTGGGATTGCTGCTGGCAGTGGCATTGAATTAGGGGTCAGCGGTTATTAGCCGCATACCATACCCCCTAATCCTTTATCCCTAAACCTTAACCCCTATCTCCATACATCTGTTCATAATACTTCTGATAATCGCCGCTGGTCACCTCTTCCACCCATGGCTGGTTATTCAGATACCATTCGATAGTCTTGACTATACCGACTTCGAATTTCGTCTCCGGATACCAACCCAGAGCATTGGTAATCTTTGTAGGGTCGATGGCATAACGCTGGTCATGACCCAGACGGTCCTTAACGAAAGTAATAAGGTCTTCGTTTATCCAACTGATGTCAATCTGGCCGTCAGCCGTCTTTATCTGCTTCTTCAGTACTTCGCGGTATCGGGGATTCTCTTCCATCAGGCGACGAACGGTAGCAATGGTCAGTTTCACAATTTCAAGATTAGTCTTCTCGTTGTGGCCGCCTACATTGTAAACCTCTCCTTCCATACCCTCGCGGACAACAAGGTCGATGGCTTTGCAGTGATCTTCCACGTATAGCCAGTCGCGCACATTGCTGCCGTCACCATAGACGGGAAGACTCTTGCCTTCAAGGATATTCTTGATGATTAGCGGAATCAGCTTTTCCGGGAAGTGATAAGGGCCATAGTTGTTAGAACAGCGGGTGATGGTAACAGGCATCTTGTAGGTATCGTGATAGGCCATCACCACCATATCGGCACTGGTCTTACTGGCACTGTACGGGCTGTGTGGACAAAGTGGAGTCTGTTCTGTGAAGTAGCCTTCAGCACCGAGCGAGCCGTAAACCTCATCGGTAGACACTTGGTGATAACGAACACCCTTACGCCAGGTGGGGTATCCGGACTTATCCTTACCCGTGACCCAGGCACGGCGGGCAGCATCAAGAAGATTCTGTGTACCCAAGATATTGGTTATCAAAAAGAGTTGGGGATTCTCTATGCTGCGATCCACATGGCTCTCAGCAGCAAAGTTCACCACATAGTCAAACTTATATTTAGCAAAAAGTTCGTCAGCAAGTGCGCGGTCGCAGATATCACCCTTTACAAAGAAGCAGCGTTCGTCATCAATATCTTTGGCAATGGTACCCAAGTTACCAGCATATGTCAAGGCATCCAGTATCACCACCTTAATATCATTATGTTTTGCCAAGATATATTTAATATAGTTGGCGCCGATAAACCCGGCAGCACCGGTTACAAGATAAGTCTTCATATTAATTACTAATTATATTATAAATTATAAAAAAGAGGAACAACAGAACTTATACCCCTCCCCATTAGTGGGACGAGAAGGCAATCATCTCTTCGACTCAGCAAGTTCCATCAAGTATTTGCCATATTCGGTCTTGCCTAGGCGTTCGCCAAGGCGATACAGTTGGTCTACATCTATCCAGCCTTTGCGCCAAGCAATCTCTTCGATACAGCTGACACGGAAACCTTGACGATTCTGGATAGTGGCCACAAAATTACTGGCTTCCAGCAGACTGTCACAGTTGCCCGTATCGAGCCAAGCAAAGCCACGGCCAAAGAGTTCCACTTTCAGTGTGCCTTCGTCCAGATAGAGCTGGTTGAGATCGGTGATTTCATATTCCCCACGGGCAGAAGGTTTCAAAGCAGCGGCTTTGGCCGTTACGGTAGAGTCATAAAAATAAAGACCAGGAACAGCATAGTTACTTTTGGGCTGTACAGGTTTCTCTTCAAGAGAGACCGCTTTACCGTCGGCATCAAATTCCACTACGCCGTAGGCACGGGGATCCTTGACATAATAACCGAAGATACAGGCCCCCTTGTCGATGGAAGCAGCACGCTTCAACATGGCCGAAAAGCCTTGACCGTAGAACATATTGTCACCCAAGATGAGACAGCCCGGACCACCGTTCAGAAACTCCGCACCCAGTACAAAAGCTTGTGCCAATCCGTTTGGATTCTCTTGTATCTTATAGGAAAAGGACATGCCGAGTTCTTCGCCGGTGCCCAGCAGTTCGCGGAACATGGGCAAATCACGTGGAGTAGAGATAATAAGCACTTCGCGGATCCCCGCCAACATCAGCGTGGAGAGCGGGTAGTATATCATCGGTTTGTCATAGACGGGCATTATCTGCTTGGATATAGCCTTGGACAACGGATAGAGACGAGTGGCACTGCCACCTGCAAGAATAATTCCTTTCATATTTCAGTTCTTTTTCGGTGATACTTCAAAATGGAGAATAAAATAAGAAGGAGGACGATGCCCCACGGCTCTACTTGCTATTCGGGCACAAAGATAATGGAAAAATTCAATTAAGCGAAGGCTTGGTTTCATCTTTTTACTTCATTGCTTTGCTTACTTCGGCACATTGTTTTGCTTATTTCAAAGAGATGTGCCATTCACCCCAGTAGGCAACGGACATCACTTCAGTGCGTAATGGTCGTCACCCCATAATGAGACGGCCTTTACCTCAGCGTGTAACAGCCTTTACACTATAAAGCAAACAATCGGCAAGTATAAATTATTGATAATAACTAAACTACATCATCGATCGGCAAGTTCTATCACCTCCAAGTCCTTGAACGTCCCTCCATCAACAGCAAAGCGCACCATAGTACGTACCTTATGGAAACCCTGAATGCCCGCAGCTCCCGGATTGATGTGAAGTACATCCAATGTCTTGTCATACTTCACTTTCAGTATATGTGAGTGCCCACTTATGAACAGCTTGGGCGGACGCACCAAGATACTGCCTCTGATGGAAGGATCGTAGTTGCCGGGATAGCCGCCGATATGTTTCATCAACACTTCTGCCCCATCCACCGTAAAACGAAGAATCTGTGGATAAAGCTGCCGTATCTCCTGTCCGTCGATGTTGCCATACACTGCCCGAAAGGGGCGAAAAGCGGCCAGTTTTTGTGCCACTTCCAACGAACCGATGTCACCGGCATGCCATATTTCATCGCAAGATTCAAAATATCGCAGGTACTTATCATCCCAGTAGCCATGCGTATCCGATAATAAACCAATTTTTGTCATTTTTCTTTTGTTTATTAGGACAAAGGTAATTATATTTGGGGAGAATACAATGTGATTAACACACCAACACCATGGAGAACAGATATTTTAAACGTGACATCAGCTGGCTGTCTTTCAACTACCGCGTGTTGTTAGAAGCTGAAGACGATACATTGCCGCTATACGAACGCATCAATTTTATTTCTATATACTCCTCCAATCTGGAAGAATTCTACAAGATACGCGTGGCCGACCATAAGGCCATAGCCACCGGAGCCTCACAAAGCGATGAAGAAAGTGTGCAATCCGCTACCGAACTGGTAGATGAAATCAATCGGGAAGTCAATCGCCAACTGGAAGAGCGTATCCGCATCTACGAACGGAAGATACTGCCCGCCCTACGAAAACATCATATCATATTCTATCAAAGCCGCAATGTGGAACCATTTCACAAGGACTTCGTGCGCAGTTTCTTCCGTGAAGAGATATTCCCCTATTTGGCACCGGTGCCCGTAAGCAAAGATAAGATTATTTCCTTCCTGCGGGACAATCGCCTTTACTTGGCCGTACGACTTTTTCCTAAAGGGGATGAAAGGGTTCCACAGTATTTCGTGATGAAACTTCCGTACAGCAAAGTGCCCCGTTTCATCCAACTGCCCAAAGTGGGGAAAGACTATTATCTGATGTTCATTGAAGACATCATCAAGGCCAATCTGGACACCATCTTCCCCGGTTATGAAGTGGACAGCAGTTATTGCATCAAGATTTCACGTGATGCGGATATCCTGATAGACGATGCTGCCAACACGTCCGAAATCATCGAGCAGGTGAAGAAGAAAGTCAAGAAACGCAAGATAGGCGCCGTATGTCGTTTTGTATACGACCGCGCCATGCCTCAGGATTTCCTTGACTTCCTGGTAGATGCCTACCGCATAGACCGCCGGGAGTTGGTTCCGGGCGACAAACACCTCAACATGGAAGACTTGCGGCACTTACCCAATCCCAACCAAAGCGTACGTCCCATCAAGAAACCCCAGCCCATGAAGCTGACCTGCCTGGACGAACGCGAATCCATCTTCCGCTATGTGGAGAAGAAAGACCTGCTGTTGCATTATCCTTACCATTCCTTCGACCACTTCATCCATTTTCTGTATGAAGCCGTCCACGAACCCACTGTGCGTGAAATCATGGTTACCCAATATCGTGTGGCAGAAAACTCCACCGTCATCAATACCCTGATAGCCGCCGCACAGAATGGAAAAAAAGTCACTGTCTTTGTGGAACTGAAAGCGCGCTTCGACGAGGAAAACAACCTCGCCACCGCCGAGATGATGAAAGCCGCCGGAATCAATATCATTTTCAGCATACCGGGACTAAAGGTGCATGCCAAAGTAGCCCTCGTGCTACGCCGCGACAAGGAAGGGCACAAACAGACAAGCTACGCCTATATCAGTACCGGTAACTTCAACGAAAAGACTGCCACCCTTTACGCAGACAGCGGACTATTCACCTGCAATCCGGTGATTGTAAACGACCTGCACAACCTGTTCCGCACCCTGCAAGGAAAAGAAAATCCGGTGTTCCACCGCCTGCTTGTGGCCCGTTTTAACCTGATACCGGAACTGAACCGCCTCATCGGACATGAGATGGAACTGGCCCGACAAGGTAAACGGGGACGGATTATCCTAAAGATGAATGCCCTGCAAGACCCCACCATGATAGACCGCCTCTACGAAGCCTCGCAAGCCGGCGTAGAGATAGACCTCATTGTTCGCGGCATCTGCTGCCTCATCCCCGGACAGACGTACAGCCGTAACATCCGCGTAACACGTATTGTGGACACCTTCTTGGAGCATGCCCGCGTGTGGTATTTCGGCAACGGCGGTGCACCCAAGCTCTTCCTCGGTTCACCGGACTGGATGCGACGCAATCTATACCGCCGTATCGAAGCCGTCACTCCCATTCTGGACCAGGACTTAAAGCAAGAGCTTATCGATATGCTATCCATACAACTGTCGGACAAGCGGAAAGCCTGCTTTGTGGACGACCATTTGCAGAACCGTTGGAAGTCGTCACGACCGCAAAAGGAGAAGGTACGGTCGCAATATACTTTTTACGAATACCTGAAGGATAGATTGTAACACTTCTGTAACATATATGACATTTCCCTGCAACACCAAAATCCTTTCTTTGCAGCCGGAAATAAAATACATGTCTATGGAAACAATTTATCTGGGTATCGTCATCTTTCTGTTCGTACTTGCAATTTTCGACCTCGTGGTAGGTGTCAGTAATGATGCGGTCAACTTTCTTCAGTCGGCTGTCGGAGCAAAGGCAGCGTCTTTCAAAACCATACTGTTTATTGCAGGTATCGGTGTCTTTATCGGTGCAGCCCTCAGTAACGGCATGATGGACATTGCACGGCACGGCATCTACCAACCGGAGCATTTCTATTTTGCCGAAATCATGTGTATCCTGCTTGCTGTCATGCTGACCGATGTCGTGCTACTGGATGTATTCAACACAATGGGAATGCCAACCTCTACTACCGTATCCATGGTGTTTGAGTTATTGGGAGGTACATTTGCGCTGGCACTCATCAAAGTCTACAACAACGATGCATTGGGACTCGGCGACCTCATCAATACGGACAAGGCACTGTCTGTCATCATGGCCATCTTTGTATCCGTAGCCATCGCTTTCTTCTTCGGTATGCTGGTACAGTGGTTGGCACGTATCGTATTCACTTTCAACTACAAGAAGAAAATGAAATACAGCATCGCGCTGTTCGGTGGTATAGCTGCCACCAGCATCATCTACTTTATGCTGATAAAGGGACTGAAAGACAGCTCGTTCATGACTCCTGAAAATAAACAATGGATACATGACAATACCGCATTGCTGATAACCGGTTTCTTTGTATTCTTCACCATACTGATGCAGATATTACATTGGTGCAAAATAAACGTTTTCAAGGTAGTGGTCCTGATGGGCACCTTTGCCCTCGCCCTTGCCTTTGCCGGCAATGACTTAGTAAATTTTATCGGTGTTCCCCTCGCAGGATATTCCTCATTTATTGACTATACAGCCAATGGTACGGCCGCCGGCCCCGACGGATTCCTGATGTCCTCACTCCTCGGTGCAGCCAAGACCCCATGGTATTTTCTTATCGGCGCAGGTGCCATCATGGTCTACGCACTCTGCACATCCAAGAAAGCGCACAACGTAATCAAAACTTCTGTCGACCTTGCCCGTCAAGACGATGGCGAAGAGAATTTCGGCAGCACCCCGATAGCCCGTACGCTGGTACGTTTCAGCATGACCTTGGCTAATGGAATATCCAAAACAATGCCCGAAAGCAGCAAGCGATGGATAAATACGCGCTTCCAAAAAGATGAAGCCATCATAGCCGACGGCGCCGCCTTCGACTTAGTCCGTGCCTCCGTCAATCTGGTATTGGCAGGTTTGCTCATTGCGCTGGGTACATCGCTGAAATTACCTCTTTCCACCACCTACGTCACCTTCATGGTAGCTATGGGTACCTCACTTGCCGATCATGCCTGGGGACGTGATTCGGCAGTATTCCGCATTACAGGTGTACTCAGTGTCATCGGAGGTTGGTTCATCACAGCCGGAGCAGCATTCACCATCTGTTTCTTCGTTGCATCGATTATCCATTTTGGCGGTACTGTTGCCATCCTGGCACTGATCGGTCTGGCTGTGTTCATGCTGATTCACAGCCAAGTGATGTACAAAAAACGTAAGGAGAAAGAAAAAGGCGATGAAACCCTGAAACAATTGATGAAGAGCACAGACAATAACGAAGTTGTAGAGCTGCTCCGTAAACATACACGTGAAGAACTGGTGAAAGTAATGGAATTTACAGAAGAAAATTTCGAACGTACCGTTACTTCCTTCCTACACGAGAACTTACGTGGACTACGCCGTGCCATGGGTTCTGTAAAATTCGAAAAACAACTCATCAAGCAGATGAAACGCATCGGAACACTTGCTATGTGCCGCCTCGACAATAATACCATACTGGAAAAAGGACTCTATTACTACCAAGGTAATGATTTTGCCAGCGAACTGGTGTACAGCGTAGGTCGTCTTTGCGAGCCGTGTCTGGAGCATATCGACAATAACTTCAAGCCACTGGATGTTATCCAAAAGGGAGAATTTACAGATGTTGCAGAAGATATCTGCTATCTGCTGCAAATATGCCGTCATAAGCTGGAAACAAACGACTACAATGAACTTGAAACAGAGATTCGTAAAGCCAACGATCTCAACGGTCAACTGTCCCACTTGAAACGCGAAGAGCTACAACGTATTCAAAGTCAAAGTGGTAGTATCAAAGTCAGCATGGTTTATCTGACCATGATACAAGAAGCCCAAAACATAGTGACCTACACCATCAACTTGATGAAAGTAAGCAGAAAATTCCAGGCAGAAGAAAGTAATTAACGGTTGGTGACTTCCTTCAGCCCCATCTTCTCCGCCCGTTGCAACATAAATGCGCGGGCGGCTTCGTATTCATTGGGAATGACACCATCCAAGATAGCATCCTTAATGGCACTCTTTAGAACACCTACCTGCTGGCATGGAGAAAGGCCGAAAGTACTCATAATTTCTTCCCCGCTGACCGGAGGCTGAAAATTACGGATACGGTCGCGTTCTTCCAAATCCTTCAGCTTCTGACGTACCAGCTGGAAATTATTCAAGAAACGCTTCTTGCGCTCCATATTCTTGGAAGTGATATCTGCTTCGCACAATGTCATCAGGTCATCTATATCGTCACTTGCCTCAAACAGAAGGCGGCGTACTGCCGAATCAGTCACAACATCATCCGCTATTACAATGGGACGCATGTGCAGACTCACCATTTTCTGCACATATTTCATCTTTTCGTTCATGGGAAGCTTCATCCTACGGAAAATATCAGGTATCATCTTCTCACCGATAAAGTTATGGTTATGGAAAGTCCATCCTACACGGGGTTCCCAGCGTTTAGTGGCAGGCTTGGCTATATCATGCAGAAGAGCCGCCCAGCGTAGCCAAAGATTGTCAGTCTTCTTACTTATATTATCAAGCACTTCAAGTGTATGATAGAAATTGTCCTTATGAGCCCGGCCATTGCGTGTCTCCACACCTTGCAACCTCACCAGCTCCGGAAATATCAGTTCCAGCAAGCCGCAACGGTCCAATTCAATGAACCCTTTGGATGGAATAGGCGACAGAATGATCTTATTCAATTCGTCCGCAATACGTTCCTTGGATATGATAGAAATTCGTTCCCGATTCCGTTCCAGTGAATCAAACGTCTCATCGTCAATATAGAATCCCAACTGAGTGGCAAAACGGACACAACGCATCATCCGTAAGGGGTCGTCACTGAAAGTTATATCAGGGTCGAGTGGTGTCCGGATGGTCTTTTCCTTCAAATCCTCAATGCCTCCAAAAGGATCGACCAATTCTCCATAACGCGCCCGGTTCAGGCAAACAGCCAGTGCATTGATGGTAAAATCACGTCGGTTCTGGTCATCCTCCAATGTGCCATCCTCTACAATCGGTTTGCGGGAATCGTGCATATATGACTCTTTCCTTGCACCCACAAACTCAACTTCCGTTCCGTAGTACTTCAATTGTGCCGTACCAAAATTCTTGAAGACGGAAACATGCGCCCCACGCCCCAGATGCTTACCCAGAGCCTCGGCCATAGCAATGCCACTGCCTACCACCACTACATCAATATCCTTGGAAGGACGTTGCAGGAAAATATCACGTACATATCCACCTACTACATAACATTCCAATCCCAATTCATCAGCTGTTTCGGATATCCGTTTGAATATATTATCGCTAAAATGTCGCTTCAGTTCTTCTACCGTCAAATCTATCATTTGTCAATAAATCATTTTGAGGGTGCAAAGATAAAGATATTATTTCTATTTTTGCCCTCACTAACTCCAAGAACAACAAATATGAAGAAAGTAATACTCCTTACATGCCTATGCTGCACACTCTTCTCTTGCGAAGACGTAGAGAAGAAAGCCAGTGAAAAACTACAAGCAGCCCGCGAAGCTTTTGAACTCGGCAACTACAATGAAGCGAAGATACTGATTGACAGTATCAAAGTACTCTATCCTAAAGCGTTTGAAACCCGCCGCGCAGGTATCGGCCTGATGCAGAAAGTGGAACTGAAAGAGCAGGAAAAAAGTCTGGTCTATCTCGACAGCATGCTTCAAGCCAAGCAAAAGGAATTTGATGCAGTTAAAAACAAATACACCTTTGAAAAAGATGCCGAATACCAAAATGTCGGTAATTACCTGCATCCTTCCCAAGTGATAGAAAAAAATCTGCACCGCTCCTTCCTCCGCTTCCAAGTAGATGAAAACGGAGTAATGAGCATGACCTCCATCTATTGCGGAACTCATAACATCCACCATGTAGCCGTCAAAGTCACCGCCCCCGATGGGAGTTTTGCCGAAACGCCCGCTGCAAAAAACAGCTACGAAACCACTGACCTCGGTGAAAAGATTGAAAAGGCCGACTTCAAGCTGGGAGAAGACGGAAACGTCATGGGGTTCCTTTATCTGAACAAAGACAAAAATATCAAAGTCCATTATCAAGGAGAACGTCCCTACTCCGTCACCATGACTGCTACTGACCGCCAAGCTCTTGCCAGTGTCTACGAACTGGCACAACTGCTTTCATCCATGACGGAAATAAAGAAAAGCATGGAAGAGGCCAATCTCAAAATCGAATTTGTAAAAAAGAAGATGGAAGAGAGAAAAGACAACGTACAAAAATAAAAAAGGAAAACCGGATGACAAGTAATGAATACCATCATCCGGCTTCCTTTCTATATATTAGTAAAGTACTACCAAATCAATTTGGGCAAATAACGGCTCAGGCAAGTACGCAAAGCTGTCAATGTAATGGGTTTCACCAACACTTCCGAAGCTCCACATTCCAAGGCTTTTTCGCGATCTGCAGTAAAGGCGTAAGCAGTCTGCATGATGATGGGAAGTTCCTTATCCTCCCTGCGTATAATCACCGTAGCATCCAACCCGTTCATAATAGGCATTTTTATATCCATCAGAATAGCATCCGCTTTGCCATGATTCTCCTTGAACAAATTTACAATTTCCTCACCATTCTTTGCCCATAGAATCTCGCATTTCTTGCCGATGATGGCCTTTATCAGCTTAAAATTACTATCATCATCTTCCGCAACCAAAATAAGCGGACGGTAATCTTCTGATACTTTTTCATTTTCCATGACCTATGCGTTTTGTTTATATAGGGACAAAGATAACAAAAATAAGATAATCGCGCTATCTTTAAATAAGATAAGCTGCATCTTGGCATAACTTTTCCATGCGAACATAAAAGTTCTGCACTCAAATTGCACTATCTTTGCACCTCATTTTAAAAAATACACAATGATTTCTATAGACGGACTGGCCGTAGAATTCGGCGGCACTACTTTATTCAGTGACATATCTTTCGTTATCAATGAAAAGGACCGCATAGCCTTGATGGGAAAAAATGGAGCGGGGAAAAGTACATTATTAAAAATTCTGGCAGGCGTCAGACAACCGACCCGCGGAAAAATATCATCTCCCAAAGATTGTGTCATAGCTTACCTTCCACAGCACCTTATGACGGAAGACGGACGTACCGTATTCCAAGAAGCAGCACAGGCTTTTGCCCACCTGCATGAAATGGAAGCTGAAATAGAACGCCTCAATAAAGAGTTAGAAACACGTACCGACTACGAAAGCGACAGTTACATGGAACTTATCGAGAATGTCTCTACCTTGAGCGAAAAGTTCTATGCCATCGACTCCACCAATTATGAGGAAGATGTAGAAAAAGCACTGCTCGGACTAGGTTTCGTACGTGAAGACTTCAACCGCCAAACCAGTGACTTCAGCGGCGGATGGCGCATGCGCATCGAACTTGCCAAGCTATTGCTGCAAAAGCCCGATGTACTATTACTGGATGAGCCGACCAACCATCTGGACATAGAATCCATACAATGGCTGGAAGATTTTCTTATTAATAACGGAAAGGCTGTCATCGTCATCAGTCACGACCGCAAATTCGTGGACAACATCACCACCCGTACCATCGAAGTGACCATGGGACGAATCTACGATTATAAAGTGAACTATTCCAAATATCTGGAACTTCGCAAGGAACGCCGCGAGCAACAGCAGAAAGCTTACGATGACCAACAGAAATTCATTGCCGAAACCAAGGAATTCATTGAACGGTTCAAAGGCACCTACTCCAAGACCCTACAAGTGCAGAGCCGCGTAAAGATGCTGGAGAAACTGGAGCTGCTGGAGGTGGATGAAGAAGATACTTCAGCGTTGCGTCTCAAATTCCCTCCCTCCCCCCGTTCGGGCAATTATCCCGTCATCATGGAGGGAGTAGGGAAAAGTTACGGTGACCATGTGGTCTTCAAGAATGCCAACCTCACCATAGAACGGGGAGACAAAGTTGCTTTCGTCGGCAAAAACGGTGAAGGGAAATCAACGCTGGTGAAGTGCATTATGAAAGAAATAGAACATGAGGGCACTCTCACTATAGGGCACAATGTGCAGATTGGATATTTTGCACAGAACCAAGCCTCACTACTGGATGAGAACCTGACTGTATTCCAAACCATCGACGATGTGGCCAAAGGGGAAATCCGTAACAAGATACGCGACCTGCTGGGTGCCTTCATGTTCGGTGGCCCCGAAGAGTCCATGAAGAAGGTCAAGGTGCTTTCCGGTGGAGAGCGCACGCGCCTCGCCATGATAAAGCTTTTGCTCGAACCGGTGAATCTGCTGATACTGGACGAACCGACCAACCATCTGGACATGAAAACCAAAGATATCCTGAAGCAGGCTCTTCTGGATTTTGACGGTACCCTTATCCTTGTCAGCCACGACCGTGACTTCCTGGACGGACTGGTGAGCAAAGTATATGAATTCGGCAATAAACAAGTGAAAGAGCATTTGAGTGGCATTTACGAATTCCTTGAAAAGAAGAAAATGGACTCTCTACGCGAGCTGGAACGATAAACATCGTGGAATTTGGGTGACGCGTATCCCTGCTGCAATGATTCCACGTGTCCGTACATTGCACAATATAGACGGCATATTCAAATCTTTTTAGCGCTTGCATTTGGTAATTAGGCCATTAACCTCTATCTTTGTAACCGTCCAAAGATAGAGGAATGAAAAAGAAACAGTACATAACCTATATTCTGTTTTTCATCAGTTTGATAATGCTGGTGATACCCGTCATTCCCCACCATCATCATGCCAACGGAATGATATGCATGAAGAATGATATCGCCACCGACTGTTGCGAACATCGTCATTGTTCCGACAATGAACACTGCTGTTGTGACACGGGATGTATGACAACTTACTTCGTGCAACAAACGCCCAATTCCTCTGACGATGTATGTCCACACCCGGATGCCCTATGGACATTAACCTTATTCATCGAACCTTTTTCCAAGTTACTTATCCTGTCCGAGTTTGATGTAAGCAGACAGGAATGTATCTATCTGGAATCTCTTCACAGTACATTCATCACATGTGCTACGGGACTTCGTGCCCCTCCGTCTCTTCTTACTTAACTGTTGCCGGAACACCACCGGGGCAATTTTTCATTCGGTATAAGGAACAATGCAATCTGGTTGCACACCTTATACTCTAACTTTGCATTCAAAATCAAAAAGAAAGAATAAATATCATCATGAAAAAAGTTATTTTCATGGGAGTCTTGGGATTATTCCTTTTAGGCTCCTGCAACAGCAAGTCCGGAGACAGTCACGAAGGACATAATCACGAAACAGAAGAACATAATCATGACGGGCATGACCACGAGGGACATGTCCATGGACACGAAGGGCACAACCATGGACATGAAGGGCAGGAAAGCCATGCCGGAGGAAGTGATGAAATCATTCTGCCACCGGCAAAAGCACAAGCTGCCGGTGTGGCAGTCAGCACTATCGAACCGGGTACTTTCTATCAAGTCATCAAGACCAGCGGCCAGGTGATGGCAGCCCAAGGAGACGAGAGCGTAGCCGTAGCTACAGTGGCAGGAGTCGTTTCCTTCAAAGGCAAAGTCA
>CAJJYX010000033.1 GCA_905197435.1 uncultured Bacteroides sp. | reverse complement strand
CATCAATAACAGCGACAATGAATCGGGCATTCTGAATATAGATAAATGACAACTGTTCCCGTGCTTCGGAGGTGTGGGGTGATAAAAGAACGAAGGGCTTCCTCGCGGGAGTCCTTCGTTCTTTTTGCAGGTAATTATTTGAGAGAGAATTTAGTTTAGGTTCATCGTCAATCCTAAAGTATATATTTCCCATCTTTAGAGCTTATACAGCCCTTTCTTGGGATAGTCCAGTTCCGGATTGCCCTTGTAGCCTACACTACCGCTTCCACTGGTACGTACTTTCAGGAAATCTGTGGCATGGCACTTGATGTCGCCTGAACCGCTAACACTGGCAGATGCCTTCTTGGCTACGAAATCGGAGGCAAACAAATCACCCGAACCTGCCACACTGTATTCGGCTTCTTGGGTGCTGCCGCTTAGGATAGCGGTACCCGAACCGGCAATAGACGCCTTGGTGAGGTTGGCCGTTACGTTATTCAGCTTCATGTCGCCGGAGCCTGCAATGGATACTTGGAGGTCATTGCAGGTGATGTTGCTGCTGTTGATGTCTCCCGACCCTGCGATGGAGATACCAAGGTCTGTACAGGAGATGTTGTTTCCACTGACGTCACCCGACCCTGCCACAGAGATTTTGAGGTTGTCCGTCTTCAGCCCGTTTTTCAGTTCCACGTTTCCGGAACCTGCAACGCCAATGCCGTTCAGCTTTTCTGCGGAAACACGGATTTCCAGTTTGTCATAGGATACGTTGACATTCTTCTTGAAGCCGATGGAGAGTGTATTGTCCTTGACACGGATATCCAGCAAGTCTACAATGTTGTCCGAGGTATATACTTCCACTGTGGGTTTTCCGGGCTTCTGCGTGTAAGTCACGTCCGGGCTGCCGGCTACGCTCAGCTTGTTGAAGTTGTCTACTTTTATGTCTTTGGTCACATAGTTCTTGCTTGCCTTGACCGTTTTGCTGCCGAAGCCTCCGGAACGGTATGTGTGTTGTTGTGAACAAGCGGTTGCACTGAATGCCAATAAGGCGGTTGCGATAAATGTTGTTAGAGCTTTCATATTCTTTTGTCTTTTTGTAATTCGGTATTCATTAATAAGACGTGACTTGCTTTGAAAAAGTTGCACATGGAGATGCTTTTTTTAAGCAAGCTTCGGTACTATGCCTTAATCAATTATTGTGCCATAAAGGTAAATGATTGACAGTTAGTGAATAATCGTTTTTATGCGGTGTTCATTATCGGACACTCCGTCCGCTTTTATCAAGTGTTTGTTTGCTTTTCCGGACAATTCTTTGTTCATTTGCAGAGTTTCGACACACCCTCCCGGGGGGGAGAGGCTCTAATTCTTGATTAGTATGACAGTAAACCGCATTATAGAAGATAAAGAGCTTGGAATCTTGTTTGTCCGGGTCAATGTCCGGGCGCGGCGTCTCACTTTCCGTACAAAGGAGGATGGTATTTATGTGACTGTGCCTCCCCGGACTTCTCTTGTCGAGATAGAGAGTGCCATAGAACAGCTTCGCCCTCGTTTGAGGGCTGCCAGGCAGAAGCAGGTCAGGAGACTGATTGATTTGGATTATCGCATTGATACGGAGTTCTTTAAGTTGACGCTGGTCAGCGGGCAGCGTCAACGTTTCTTGTCCCGTTCGGAATTGGGGGAGATGCAGATAATCTGTCCGCCGGATGCGGATTTCTCAGATGAGAACTTGCAGGCTTGGCTGCGTAAAGTGATTGAAGAGGCTTTGCGGCGGAATGCAAAGATAATTCTTCCGCCTCGCTTGTATATGCTTTCCATGCAACATAACCTTCCTTACAAAAGTGTGAAGATTAATTCCAGTAGCGGGCGTTGGGGAAGCTGTTCGGCACGGGGCAACATCAATCTGTCCTATTATCTGGTGCTCCTTCCCAAACATCTGATAGACTACGTGTTGCTGCACGAACTGGCACATACCCGTGAGATGAATCACGGGGAGCGCTTCTGGGCTTTGCTCGACCGGATGACCGGTGGAAAGGCGCAGGCATTGAGAACCGAGCTCCGGAAATACAAAACGGAGTTTTAGGCAGTGATTAGTGCTTGGCCAGCTGCTTCACCTCTTCCCCTTCCTTCTCGAACCGGTATTCTCCTCCTTTTTCGCTTAGTTCAAACAGGGAAAGCTTTTCGGTTGCGTTGTCCACAATCATCAGTGCACTTTGTTCGGCAAAGCGCTTCACTTCGATGGTGAACGGTTCTTCCGCAATGGTGCGGTCCACCAGCAGGCTGTCGTTGATGAATATAGAAGTTGAATCTCCGGCAAATCCTTTTGCCAGTGTGATGGTGTAGGTCTCGATGAAGCTTCGTTCCCCTTCCTTCTGTTGTTGCAGCCTCATGCTCATGTAGACAAAGATGACGACTACAAAAATCACGGCAAAAGCAAGGATGCCGTTGCCTATCATAAACTGCTTGTTGGTATTCAGTCGGTGTGCCATGGATAAAAAGTTTTTTAAGAATGGTACAAATGTAATGAATAAATCCGGACCGACGGGCTTTTTACTTGTTGTATTCGCTCGGTGTGGCCCCGAATTGTTTCTTAAAACTTGTCGAGAAATGGGACAACGTACTGAATCCCGTCATGTCCGCTATCTCTGAGATGGTATATTTCCCTTCCTTAATCAGCTCGGCAGCACGGTTCAGCTTGTAGGTCTTGAAGAATATGCTGGGATTCTCGCCCGTCAGTCCCTTTACCTTATAATAGAACTTGGTGCGGGAGATTTTCAGCAGCTCGGTCATGCGCGCCACGTCCAGCTCCGGGTTGGAGAGCTCGTTCTCCATCAGGTGGTAAAGTTCGGTCATGAAGGTGTTGTCCTGCGGGGAGAGTACATTCTTCTCAATCTTGTCTGTTTGGGTGGAACGACCCAGAAGGTTGCGCACTTTCTCGCGGTTCTTCAGTTGGGACTTGATAAGCGCCAGCAGGTAGTTGGGCTCGAAAGGTTTCGTCACGTAGGCATCTGCACCAGTATTCAGACCTTCCACCTGGTTCTCTACAGTAGCTTTGGCCGTGACCAGTATCACGGGGATGTGGCAGAGTTGCAAGTCCTCTTTTATCTGGCGGCAGAGGTCGTAGCCGTCTCTTCCGGGCATCACTACGTCGCTCAGCACGAGGTCGGGCGCTTCTTCGCTCATGGCTTTGAAGGCACTGTCGGCATCGAAGCGGCAGATGACTTTGTAGACGGGAGAAAGCAGGGCCTTCAGGTAGTGGGCCACTTCCGTATCATCGTCTACCACCAGCAGGGTTTGCTTTTGTTGCCGGCTGCTCTCTGTGTCCTCCAGTTGATACTGTTCTTCCGTCTGTATCGGGAATGCACTGTTCTGTTCTTCCTCAGGAAGGGTACGCTCCTCAGGGGTATAAGAAAGGTCATTCACCGGCAGCAGCAGGGTGAAGACGGCTCCGCTTCCTTGGGGGCGGTTGCCGGCTTTCAGATGGCCATGATGCAGCAACGCCAGGCTGCGGGCATAGTACAGGCCGATGCCGGTTCCCCAGTTATAGGTACCTTTGGACTGGTTATCCAGTTGGTAATAGCGTTCGAATACCTTTTCCAGCTGTTCTTCGGGAATTCCGTTGCCACTGTCCGCCACGGTGACTTTGACGTATTGCGTGTCGATGTCCTTGTCCGTCAGCGTGAAGAGACGCGCAGCCTCTTCACGGGTAATGACGTCGAAGCACAGTTCCACTTTCCCGCCGTTCGGAGTGAACTTCAAAGCGTTTGAAAGCAGGTTCCCCACAATCTTGTCCAACTTGTCCACATCCAGCCACATGAGGAAGGTATCTTCCAGGCCATAGGTGTTCAGTGCGATGCCTTTCTCGTTGGCGTTGATGCGGAAGATATCTATGAAGCGTTGCAGTTGCGAGATGATGTCGGTCCGTTTCACCTGCAGCTTCAGGGTGTCATTCTCCAGTTTGTTGAAGTCCATCAGTTGGTTCACCAGGCGAAGCATGCGTCCCACACTGCGTTGCACGATGTAGAGCAGTTGTTTGTTTTCTCCTTCTATCTTGGGGCTTTCGCAAAGCTGTGATACGGGGCCTGCTATCATGGTCAGCGGAGTACGGAATTCATGGGAGATGTTGGCAAAGAAACTCATGTTCATGCGGTTCACCCGTTGCTCCTGCTCCTTTTCCAGTTCGGCACGCCGGGCAGCTTCCTTTTCTTTCTTGATACTCAGCCTGAAACGCACGAAGAATCCGATGATGGTGCCGGCAACAAGCAGATAGCTGCACCATGCCCACCACGTCTGCCAAGGGGCGGGCTTTACGATGACGCGTATGGAGTTCTCCGTTTCTACAATGCTCTTGTCGTTATTGGTTATCTTCACTTTGAAGGTGTAGGCACCGGCGGGCAGGTTGGCATAGTAGGCTTCGCGGTTGTTGCGGGCGTCAATCCAGTATTTGTCGAAACCCTCCATGCAGTAATAGTAGTGTATGCGTTCGTGCTCGCAGTAGTCCAGTGCGGAAAAGGAGATGCTGAAACCGTTTTCGTTATGTTTCAGGCAGATGTCCGGTTTGTAGGAAAGGTGCTTGTCGATGTTCTTGCTGTTTTGCGGATGTGCCAGTTGGTTATGAATCTTCAAGTCCTCGAAGAGCAGCGGGATGCTCCGCTTGTTGCTTACATCCATGGGGTTGAAGAAGGTCAGCCCGTGTGTACCGCCGAAGACCAGCGTGCCGTCCGGCAGGCGGCAGGAAGAGCGGTCGTAGAACTGGTTGCCGCCTATACCGTCGGCGGCATAATAATTGGTGAACTTCTCCACGGTACGGTCGTACTTTCCCAGTCCGTATTGTGTTCCTACCCAGATGTTGCCTTGTGCATCCTCTTCAATGCTCGAGATGTCCAGGCAGGGAGTGCCTTCCACTGTCTTCAGTTTGCCGGTGGCGGAAGAGTAGTGCAACAGTCCGTTGCTGACGGTTCCTATCCATACATCCTCGCGGCTGTCCTCAAAGAGGGCGGTGGGGATGAATACCGAGCGCCGGATGCAAGCTTGCCAGTCGGCTTTGTCAAACGGCATCTCTTCGCTTATCCAAGTGGCAGGGTCTACCTGCATCACCGGGCACATGAAGGCCGATATCCATATTTTTCCGTTGTGGAACGGCAGAATTCCGGGGATAAAGGTACCCATCCGGGGAAATACATGTACCGGTACGAATTCTTGCTCGTTTTGTCTCATGGCGTAGACCATATAACTGCTTGTTCCCAGCCAGAGCGTTCCGTGGCAATCTTGGGCAAAGGACATCGGCATGAAGATATCGTAGATGTTTGTTGCTTGTAGTTCTCCGTTCCTATATTTGCATTTCAATACTTTGCATGGCAAGGAAGCTCCTAACCAGATGTTGTTTTCATTATCCACAAAGACACGTGTTACATCGGTCTTTTCTGCATCATTCTGCTTAAAAAGCTTTTGCATGTTTATTTTCTTCACTTCATGGCTATCCATATTGTAGACATAGAGCCCGTCTGTCAGTGTGGCTATCCATAGATTCCTATCATTATCTACCGCAACAGACTTGACGGACTTGTTCTTTAAGCAGGAACTGAGGAAATTGTTGGTGTTGAAACGTTCTTTGTAGTTATAGCGCACGGTATAGCCTTGGTCCACCGAACCTATCCACAGATTTTTCTGTGAATCGGTGAACATCTGGCTTATTCTAAAGTTGGGAGCCTCGAAAGGGAAGCCGTTTTCATTCTGGTGTGTCACGCTGCCTTCTATATAATTATAGAGGAACATACCTTGCTTGTCTGTGCTTAGCAGCAGGCAGTTGTTGCCATAGGGGTGGATGTAGTTTATGTTGGCGTGCGCCAGTAGCGGATGTTGCTGTATGGAGTGGGGAGGAGCCTTGAATTTGCGTGAGTGTGTGTCGAGGATGGCTAATTGGTGGTTGCCGGTCAGCCATAACTCCCCGTTGTTTTGCATGAAGAAGCAAGTGGGATGGTTGTTCAGCGGTATGGAGTCTTCCAATGCCATGGTGGAGGAGTTGTAGCAACGCGCCCCTAATGGAGTCACAGCCCAAAGCCTGTTGCTCTGGTCTATGAAGCAGCGCAGGTTGTAAGTGTGTTGATAGTCGAACATCGGGATGACCTTGTCGAACTCTTGTGTCTTGGAGTTGTATGCCGCAAGCTGGTGCATCATGTTGAGGAATATCCGTCCTTCTTTATTCTCTAATAGCTGAATCCCGTTCTTGTTGTTGAGGTTCAGTGGGATGCGGTGGAAATTGTCCTTGTCCGTGTATAGGCAGATGCCGTTCACGGTGGTTATCCAGAACCGTCCCTGTGAATCGCGGAAAAGGTCGTTTATCTGGTTGTCCGGTAAGTCTAATGAGTCGTCCGTACAGAAATATTGGTGGTATTCGTGTACATTGTATTTGTTCAGTCCCCGGAAAGTACCTATCCAGATGTGTCCTTGCGCATCTTCGGCAAAGGAAGTGACCTTCTGGTTGGAGAGGTCATTGGTGATGACGGGGCTCTCGATGCTGCTTTCCGGTGAGGTCTTTGTGCCCGATGGGCTGCATGCTGCAATCAAACACGATAGAAACAAGTATGTAATGTATTTCATATATGTAGCTAAAGGTTAAAACGTTCAAGAATTTTCTGCATTACGGTGCGAAAATACTTATAATAATTGAGAGAAAGACTGCCGGAAAACATGTTTTGAACGAATCAGCAAACATTTGAACGTAGGGACAAGCGGTTTTGAACATTAGGGAAACTCGTTTGAATACTATAGAAAACCTTCATGGGAAGAATGCGCTAATATTGCAACCGTAAAAACAATGAAACTAATACGTAATATGAAAAAGCAATTCTTGTCAGTGTTAGCGTTCTCCGCCATCCTACTTTCTTCGTGTGGAGAAACAGCCAAAATAGAGAAAGCATCTGCTTGCATGCAGGAGGGAGGAGAGATAACGGCTTCTTCGGAAACAGCCATTGCAGAAACCGAATCGGGCAGAGTGGCCGGATATGTTGAGAACGGTATCTATATATATAAAGGTATTCCGTATGCCAAAGCCGAACGTTTTATGCCGCCCGTGGCAGCCGATAAATGGGAAGGCGTCCGCAGCAGTCGTGCCTATGGCCCTACTTGTCCGCAAGGCAAGCGTACGGGGTGGTACAGCGATGAGCAGGCATTTGCTTTCAACTGGGATGACGGTTATCCCGATGAAAACTGCCTGCGGGTGAATATCTGGACACCGGGACTGAAAGACGGGAAGAAACGCCCCGTCATGGTGTGGCTGCATGGTGGAGGCTATTCTGCCGGCAGTGGTCAGGAACTTCCCTCGTATGACGGGACAAATCTGGCAAAGAAAGGGGATGCAGTGGTTGTGACGTTGAATCATCGCCTCAACGTCCTGGGGTTTCTCGACCTTTCCGCTTATGGCGATAAATATGCGAGATCGGGCAATGCCGGATTGCTGGACTTGGTGGCAGCACTTCAATGGGTAAATAAAAATATAGCATCTTTCGGTGGAGATGCACAGAACGTCACCATCTTCGGGCAGTCCGGTGGGGGAGGCAAGGTCTCTACACTGCTTGCCACGCCATCGGCGAGAGGTTTGTTCCATAAAGCCATTGTACAGAGCGGGTCTATGCTCCGCACGATGGAACAGAAATACTCTCGCCGTATCGGCAGTGCCGTGATAGAGGAGCTTGGCTTGAATCCCTCACGGATAGACGAATTACAGAAAGTGCCTTACGACAAGCTGCTTGCCGCAGGCGAAAAGGCCGTTGCCAGAATGCGTGCGGAGGCAGATAAAGAGGGGGTGTCTTCCTTTATCTTCGGTTGGGCTCCCACGGTGGATGGCGATGTTCTGCCGGTACAGCCTTTTGACCCTCAGGCTCCGGTGCAAAGCAAGGATATTCCGGTGATGATAGGCACTACTCTGCACGAGTTTACCGCAAGCACTTACTTCCCGCCTTTGCGGAGCATGACGAAGGAGCAGGTTGTGGAGCAGATTAAAAAGAAATATGGTGAACGCACGGATGATTTCCTGAAAGCTTTCGAGCGGGCCTATCCCGGTTATCAGCCTAAGGACCTGGTGGATGTGGACTTCACTTTCCGCCCCGGCGCAGTGGAGCAGGCCAAACTGAAGTCGGCACAGCAAGGTGCACCGGTCTATATGTATATGTTTGCCTGGGAATCGCCCGTGATGGACGGAATACTCCGCAGTACGCATTGCATGGAGATTCCTTTTGTCTTCGATAATGCTGTGCGTCATGCTTCGATGACCGGAGGCGGAAAGGCGGCACAAATGCTGGCGGAGAAGATGAGCAGCGCCTGGCTGAACTTTGCCCGTACCGGGAATCCCAATGCCGAAGGATTGCCCGAATGGGAACCTTATACTGCGGAGAAAGGGGCAACGATGATTTTCGATAACGATTGTGTCATGAAGTACAACCATGACAAGGAACTGCTCGATGTGGTGATGGCCTTTCCGGTACGCGGATTCTGATGATAGCTTTCAATGAAAAGTGATAATATAATCCTTTTATTAACAATCTAATTAATAACTAATGAGAGACATTATGAAAAACAATGCAATGAAAAGGCTGGCGATGTCAGTGCTTTTCCTTTTGGTCGGGATGCCTTTCCTGCTGGCGCAAAGTCAGATAAAGGTGTCGGGTAAAGTCGTAGATGACTTTAATGAGCCTATGATTGGCGTAAGTGTGCTCGAGAAGGGCACAACGAATGGGGTAATTACCGATATGGATGGTAATTATTCATTGTCTGTGAAACGAGGTGCCACGATTGTCTATTCATACATCGGATATCTGACACAGGAAAAGAAAGCTGCGACTGAAGTAATAAACGTTGTTATGAAGGAGGACACCAAAACTTTGGATGAAGTGGTTGTGGTAGGTTATGGTGTGCAGAAGAAAAGCGATTTGACGGGGGCTATTTCTTCCGTGAAAGCAGAAGATTTGCAGAACCGTTCAATTCCTCGTGCTGAGCAAGCTTTGCAAGGGAAGACGGCCGGTGTACAGCTGGTAAATACATCGGCTAAGCCGGGCTCTTCTCCTACAGTGCGTATCCGTGGTTTTTCTTCTAATGGTTCTTCTGATCCGTTATATGTGGTGGATGGCTTGCGGGTAAGTGATTTGGGCTCTATTGACCCTAATACTATCGAGTCTATGGAGGTCCTGAAAGATGCGGCTTCTGCTGCTATCTATGGTGCACAGGCTGGTAACGGTGTTGTATTGGTAACCACCAAGAAAGGTAAAAAAGGAACAAGTAGCATTACTTATGATTTTCAGTATGCTTTGTCTAACCTGACACGTACTCCCAAACTGATTAATGCCCAGGAGGCCGTGCAATTGATGAAAGATTCTAATCCGGCAGTGGATGACGCTTATATTCAGACCAACTATATAGATAATTTGTGCTGGGATGGGACAAGTTCTACAGATTGGTTTGATGTAACTTTCAATACCGGTACTACGCAGCGCCATTCATTGAGTATGCAGGGGGCTAATGATAAAGGCAATTATTTCGTTTCTCTGAACTATTATGACGAGAATGGTATTGTACGTGGAGATAAAGATACCTATAATCGTCTGACTGGAAATGTCAATGGCAGTTATAATATTAAGCCTTGGCTGCGGGTTGGTACGACGAATGCAATCGAGAAATATAAGACACGTTCCATTACGGATGGACAAGGGCAGAGCAATACCTATTCCAGTATGATTGCCCGTGCCATTACGCTGACTCCACTGATGGCAGACACTTATGCACCCAATAGACTGCCTGAAAAAATGCAGCAATTGCTGGATGCCGGTACTCCGCTTTTGACAGATGCTAACGGAAATTATTATGGCTGTTGGTTGGGAGGAGAGTCCATACATCCTATCGTTTCTACATTGATGAGCAATAGTGAAAACTACGGCTATAATATTTTAGGTACGGCGTACGTGGATTTTATGCCGGTTAAAGGACTGACGGTGACATCTAAACTGGGCTATCGCTTGTCCAACAACAATTCTTACTACTATCAGTATAAATATTATGCATCCGGTGGTGCCTCTAATCTGGAAAACAACCCTGTAAATCGTGGAACAGGTTCTACAGTGTATTACCAATGGGAGAACTATGCAAACTATAACCGTACATTTGCAGATAAGCATACGTTAGATGTAATGTTGGGTATGTCCTATTCGGATAATGACTATACGTACGTGTATGGTAGTGCTTCTAATGTAATGAAGGATAATCCGCTGTTTCAGGATGTGTCTTATGCAGCAGGTGATGCTACGATGGGAGCTTCCGGATATCGCTCTTATTCACGCAAGCTATCCTACTACAGTCGTATAGGATACAGTTACGACAACCGTTATTTTATTCAAGCTATTTTCCGTGCCGATGCAGCTGATACAGCTTTATTGCCGGCTGAGAATCGTTGGGGATATTTCCCTGGTGTATCTGCCGGATGGACATTTACAAATGAAAAGTTCTTCCCGGCATTGAAATGGTTGGATTTTGGTAAATTGCGTGCATCTTGGGGACAGAACGGTTCTACCAGTAACTTGGGTGGTTATAAATATTCAAACTCAATTATACAGACTGCCAAAGGTTATCCCTATGGAAGCACCAGCGATTCATTTATGATTTCAGGCGCTCCGTCACAGGTCAGCAATCCTAATCTGAAATGGGAAACTTCAGAGCAGTTGGACTTCGGTATTGACTTGAGAATGCTTAACAGCCGTTTGACTTTGACAGCAGATTGGTATAAGAAGAAAACAAAAGACTTGATTGTGACAGGTTCGCAACTGCCGTTTGAAATAGGTAATAGCGCTCCTCCGGTAAATGCAGGTAATGTAGAGAATACAGGTTTTGAATTGGAATTAGGTTGGAGAGACAAGATAGGTGACTTCTCTTATGGAATCAGTGCCAATATTGCCACTTTGAAAAATAAAGTGACTTATCTGGATCCGAGTATTAGTGATAACCGAATGTATAGCGGTATGGGGTTAGGTCCTTCTATCTCCAATCTGACAGCTTTTGAAGTGGGACATCCTATTTGGTATTTTTATGGGTATAAAGTAGACCATATCGATGTAGAGACAGGTAACCCTGTTTTTGTAGATGTGGATGGCAATGGCAGCATTACAGAGGATGATAGGACGGATATCGGAAAATCTATTCCCGATTTCACTTACGGAGTTACCTTGAATGCAGCCTGGAAAGGACTTGATTTCATGCTTTTCGGTTCCGGTGCATCTGGCAATAAGATATTCTCCGCCATCAATTATGGAAGTTTCACTTATAATTATAAAGAGATTTATGACAATCGTTGGACTAGTGAGAACACACATGCTAAGTATGCTTCTCCACAGACAAGTTCTACTCTGATGAATCAATATTTGGCTTCCGATGCATCTGTGTTCAATGGCTCGTATTTTAAGATTAAGCAGATACAGCTGGGATATACTATTCCGAAGAATATCTCACGTAAGTTCTTTGTTGAGAATTTAAGAGTTTATATTTCATTGGACGACTATTTCTGTTTTACCGGTTATCACGGGCTTGATCCGGAAGTCTCTGCTACAGCTACCAGTGGTATGGGTATAGATTTTGGTAACTATCCAAATACCCGTAAAACTCTTTTTGGAGCAACTATCACATTCTAAACATTTAATGAAATTGAAAATGAAAACAAGATATTTATTATACACTTTGGCTCTTGCTGCGACAATGAGTTCTTGCGAGAGCAAATTGGATATTCCTCAGCAGGGAACTCTGAATATGGATACCTATTATCAGACGGATGAAGATGCGCAAGAAGCATTGGCGGCTTTGTATGGACAATGGGCGTCGTGTTTCGTGAATGCTGATTATATGAATAAAGTATTATTGGCGGATGATTGTTTTACTGGTGGAAACGGTCCTTCCGATGGTGGTGACCGTGCCGGTTTTTCACGAGCGTTTTATGATGCTAACTGTGGCTTGGTGAAAAGTATGTATAGTGGCTATTATACCACAATTAATCGTGCGAACCTGGTGCTGGATAATTTTGCGGATGCTGCCGCTAGTGATATAAAAAAGCAGGCTGTGGCTGAGGCACGTTTCTTTCGCGCTTATTGTTATATGGAATTGGTGACGTTATGGGGAAACCCGCCATTGGTGACACGGGTGCTTTCTTCTTCCGAAGGTAAGGTCAGCAATACGCCGGCTTCCGAGACATGGGCATTCATCGAATCGGAGTTGGAGGCTATTGTCAATTCCGGAGACTTGACCGAGAAGCAGAGTAATACCGACACACAAGCAGGAGTACGTCCTACCAAGCAGACGGCTCAGGCCTATTTGGGTAAAGCCTATTTGATTCAAGGAAAATATGCGGAAGCTCTGACACAGTTCAAGGCTGTAATTAATTCGGGCAAATATGCTTTGGCTACCGGAGATGATTATGCCAATTTGTTCCACCTGAAAGGAAACTATTCTTCGGAATACTTGCTGAGCAACAATACGGTACAAAATGCTTCCAATGGCTATTATATTCCTTGGACATTTGCCATTTTGAATAACTGGATTTGGGGTAACTCCAAGTTTAGAATATATGATGAGGCCAAGTTTTATCAGTTCTGCGGATACGATGCGGAAACAACATTGGGATATGGCTTTTTTAATCCTACCTCTAAGTTGGCTGAAGTATTTGTGGCAATTGAGGGTAAAGACGGATATCGCTTGAACAAGACCATCTTGTCGCATGACAAGATGCACGACGTGGTAGGTGCTTGGCTGCAAGGCGATTCACAGCATTTTGAACATACAGGTTGGTACCGTTATAAATTGCTTTCCCGTAAAAGCGATCAGTATCCATATACAGCATGGGGCGGTTGTGCCATGAACCTGCCTGCCATGCGCTATGCAGAGGTCTTGCTGATGGCGGCTGAAGCCGGCTTTAAAACCGGTGACCCCGAAGCAGTAGGTTACTTTAATCAAGTGCGTGTCCGTGCTCAGGCTCCTACGGTATCGGCGTTGACCATGGATATTATTCAGAACGAGTTCTTTGTAGAGACTTGTTTTGAGGGACATCGTTACCAGGATTTGCAGCGTTGGGATAAGAATGGTGATATTGACATGACATCTGTTTTGGCAGACAAAGGCAAGAAAAATGTATATTTCACTACTCAGCAGCCTAAGTCGGATGATAAGTATGAACGCATAGCTACGGAATTCGAATATGACAGTTGGCTTTATTATGTCCCGGCCACTGAGTCACGTGCGGGTTTCAGTGCTTATGAGAAATTATTACCTTATCCGCAAACTGAATTAGACGTAAACCCAAATATCGTTCAAAATGAAGGTTGGGCGGTGACTTCCGAATAAAAGTCTTGGTGTAATTGTTTGTAGCAAGGGAATAGAGCATGTCATAACTTTGTTCCCTTGTTCTAATTAAAATGTAATAGTATGAGAAGATTTGCTTTGTTGTTGTGTTTACTTCCTTCTCTTTTGTCAGTATTTTCTGCTAATAATGATAGGTTTGAGATTGTAAAGGAAAGTGGCCGTTACAGGGTGGCTGTAAATGGTGCATCCATGTATATTAAGGGAGTCGGAGGAACTAATAGGTTGGATATAGCTTCGGCTAATGGGGCTAATGCTTTTCGCACATGGGGTGGTACTGTTGAGGCTGTAAAAAAGAATGTTGAGATGGCAAAAGCCAATAATATGTACATCATGCAAGGCATTGCCTTGACCAAAGATGTTAATGCCTATTATGATGAGAGATATAAGAATGAAAAACGAGAGGAGGTCCGTTTGCTTGCCGAAACGTTCAAAGAATGCCCGCAGATATTTGCTTGGGGAATTGGAAATGAAGTAGAGCTTGGCAAAGCAAACGTGGCGGAAATGTGGAAGTTTATAGATGAATTGGCCCGAATAATCAAATCTATAGATAAGAAGCATTTGGTGGCCAACGTTTTGTGTATTCCATTTGCGCTGGATTCAGTTGCTGCCTATGCACCAAACTTGGATTATGTGGGTATAAACAGTTATGGCTCTATTGACAAACTTGGAGAAATGATAGAGAACACGGCTTATAAAGGTCCTTTTATGGTGACAGAGTGGGGGCCGAGTGGCTTTTGGGAAATGCCTGCCACTGCTTGGAAAGCCCCGATCGAGCAGAACAGTGAAGAAAAACGTATTGTCTACGAAGAACGGTACAATAACTATATCCTTTCCAATCCTCGTTGCATGGGCTCTTTTGTCTTTTTATGGGGACAAAAAGAGGAACGTACCCCGACTTGGTTTAGCATGTTTGTTGAGGGTAATGTGGATGGACTTCCGTTGAAAGGAGAGAAGACTCCGATGGTAGAGGCTATGCAACGTGTGTGGACAGGGAAAGAGCCTACACAGACCGCACCGGTCTTGAAAAAGTTTACATTGAATGGCAAGGAAGCTATTGAGAGTGTAACAGTAAAGCCTAATGCTACATTGAAGGGGGAGGCTTTTGCAGTAGATAAAGAAGGAGGAAAGCTCACATATGTATGGGAGGTTTTGAAGGAGGCAACGGTACTTGGTTTTGGAGGCTCTTATGAACCGCGTCCGGAAAGGGTAGGGCAAGTTGCTTTAACGGAAGAAAACAACCATGAGATTTCGATTGGCAATCCGGGTAATTATCGCTTGTACGTTTATGTATTGGACAATACCGGTTATGTGGCTACTGCCAATATGCCTTTCAGAGTCGAATAGAAATGCGATGTGTTGAATAAGACTTAAATATAATAGCATGAAAAGATATGTTACACTTTTAATTTTCATTTCCAGTTGGCTGTGTTGTGTGGCACAGTTTCCGGAGGTAGGAAGAATGGAATACAAGAAGATGCCCGGTAAAATATTGGGGGTGAGCGCAAATATTGCTTTTATTGCGGCAATGCGTCAAAAGCAGATTCCATACCAACTGCGTGTACGTGACGGTGGGCATACGTGGGAATATTGGACGAGTGCGTTATACCTTGTCTTACCATTTGTGTCTCATTCTTTTCAAAAACAGTTAAACCATTAATTAAAAACTGATATATATCATGAAACAAAAATGTCTATTCTCGTATTTTTGCAATATACATACTTTGATTATGAAAAGCACCTTTATTCTCTTGGGATTCCTTTTATGTAGCATCACTTCTGTAGCTCAGCAAGTTTTCAAGAACGATGAACTGACTGTCAGTAAACTAAAGGATAAAACTTGGGTCGTTGAAACTTCTGATAAGACTACCATGTACATTGTAGAGGGTGACAAGCGTGCTATGCTCATTGATACGGGCACCAAATGCACGGCATTGGATGAAATTGTTCGCAAGATAACCTCCAAACCATTGGATGTGGTGATTACTCACTTGCATCCCGACCATGCCGGAAATATACATTATTTCGATTCCATTTATCTGCATCCTGCAGATACGGTAATGATGGGCGAATATCATTACAAAGGAAAGATAAACTATGTGGCAGAAGGACAAGTGTTCGATTTGGGCGGAACTGAAATAGAAGTGGCATGGATGCCGGGGCATACTCCGGGTTCTATCGTTTTGTTGAATCGTGCTACGGGAGATTGCTTTAGTGGCGATGCTTTTGGCTCGGGACAAGTATGGTTGCAACTGGAACCGCATGTGCCTATGACCGATTACTTACAATCATGCCGGCGAATGAGACAGTTGATGGAGCAAGACGGCATTCGCTATATATGGTGCGGGCATTATCCCTATGTGAAGACGTATTATGATTTGGGATATATCTGCAAAATGGAAACTTTGGCACAACGGTTGGCGGCAGGAGATACAGAAGGAGCAAAACCTTTTAGGATGCCTCCTTCCACGCATGCTCTCGGGCATTCGGTTTACTTGTCGGACGGGCCGGTGATGATAGTTTACAATGCGGACAAAATAAACTGAAGAAAAAGAATCATACAAAATATTAATATACAATGAGAAAGACTATTCTTGCTTTTATTGCTGTTTGTGCCATGCTGGCGGCACATGCGCAGTCTCCCGTTTGGGGACCGCAAAGTAAGGTTTTGACGGACAGTATTTACAGTGAGGTACTGAAGGCGAACCGAGCCTTTAATATCTTTCTACCACAGAGTTACGAGGCGGATACTGCGAAGAAGTACCCCATCCTCTATTTATTGCATGGCATGCTGGATACCAACCAAGGTTGGACAATGCGCGGACATGTGAAGGATGTCATGGACCAGCTTGTGGCTTCGGGTGAGGCGTGTGAGATGATTATAGTCACTCCTAATGCCGGTGGAAATATTTATGCAGGTCAGTGGAATGGCTATTTCAATATGCCGGGATGGGCATACGAGGATTTCTTTTATAAGGAATTTGTGCCTTATATCGAGAATACTTACCGTGTAATAGACGACAAACAGCATCGTGCCATTGCAGGACTTTCAATGGGCGGTGGCGGAGCAACGAGTTATGCACAACGTCATAGCGACATGTTTTGTGCGGCATACGCCATGAGTGCGCTGATGAGTATTCCTGCCGGTTCGGAGAATCCCTCACCGAACCCCGATGACAAGATGGCTGTCTTGACAAAATCCGTGATAGAACATAGTTGTGTGAAGTTTGTAGAGGAGGCGGATGATGCGCGTAAGGCGCAGCTTCGTTCGGTACAATGGTTTGTAGACTGTGGGGACGATGACTTTTTGTTAGATAGGAATATCGAGTTTGTACAAGCTATGCGTAAGGCACAGGTTCCTTGCCAGTTCCGTGTGAGGGATGGCGGACATACGTGGGAGTATTGGCATTCGGCACTTTACACCTGCTTGAAGTTTGTGACTCGCTGTTTTGATAAATGATAACTAAAGAATGATTATTCGAATAATGATGAATACAAGATGTTTCTTCTTGGGATTGTTCCTAATGTTTGCTTCGCAGATGTTAGGGGCAGGTGTAACCGTGGAAAAGATTTCTTCTCTTACCCGTTTTCCCGGTTTACAGTCGGTTGCTTATATGTATAAAGATACTTGTAAAACGGTAGAAGGACGTTTCCCGGGGTTCTCTCCTTTCTTTTTAATTTACCCGGACAAGCCGTATGATGCGGAACGTGCCCGTGAACTGGTTGAGGAATTGGGAATAGATGTTTATGTGCATGATTACTCGGGAACAGTCTGTGTAATGAATCCTATAGGGAACCATTACGATGAGGAAAAGGATCTCGAGGCCTATAAGGACTTGTTGAATAAGTGGCGTGTTATTTCTAATTTGAAGGTAATTGGGATAGGCTCAGGAGCTACGTTTGTTAATAAAGTCATTTCTAAGAATGCGGGCGAGGTTGCAGGTATCGTGTCTATTGGAGGGCAGGCTTCAAAAGCCGATGTCTCTGTTCCTCCCGTGCCTGCTTTTATTGCGGGAAGCGGGAGCAGGCAAGCTGCCACTTCTTATATCCGGCAGAATGAAGCTGAAATGAAATATAGAATTGGTGATTTGTCTTTCTATGCTAACCGACAAGATACTCTGCAGCAAGTGGTGGTCAGCCGGAAAAAGTATGCTTCTTTGAAAGATACTTTTGAAGAAGCGTGGAAATACCTCCTCTGCAAAAACTACCGTTTCAATAATTATCAGCATACTTGGTACACCGGAGCAACTTTCAACCAGTACGGAGCCTATGAGCTGGAGCCTTATATCATGCCGGAGGATTGGAAGATAACCCGTCGTACCGTTGTGAAAAACTTATTGGGAACAGGTGATTTCCTGTGGTATGAATTCCATCCGGAGGCCACTTTAAAGGCTGCAAAGGGCAGCGTTCCATTGCTCCTTCTGTTGCATGGCAACAATAACGACCCGCGTACACAAGCAGAGACATCAGGATTTGTGGAACTGTGCCGGGAAGAGAATTTTGTGGTAGCCGAACTGGAATGGCAAGGAAACGGCTATGCCCCCATGGGGCTGGATGGCATAGAGCAAGTAGTGTATTATTTGCTGAGGACCTATCCGCAGTTAGACGCTTCACGCGTATATGCCGAAGGGCTTTCTGCGGGTGCCGCTACTGCTACCGGACTGGGAATACGCAAGTCGCATCTTTTTGCTGCTGTGGGTGCACAGTCTGCCGGACTGACTCCCAATAGATATATGTTTGGATACAATGAAGAAGCGATAATGAATGAAGCCCTGCAGAAAAGGGGATGTGTGGAAATGCCTTATTTCTCGGTGACGGGTACCGATGATGAAGTAGTTCCTTTTGTCAATCGGGACAATTGGCGTACGAATGCATTCTTTTGCGCTTGGCAAGCCTATCAGACGATGAATGGCATGGATGTGGCAGAACAACCGGACTTCTCGAAAGATGCGACTTTTGGCCTTGCGCTTGAGGAGCGTGTGACTCTTTCCACCAATAAGCGGGTTACCATGGAAGCGGGTGTTCTTCGTAAAGGAAACATCCCTCTCATTAAATTGGTGGCCATCAATGATTATGGGCACTGGAACTTTAAACCTGATGCACGGATGATGTGGGACTTTTTCAAACAGTTCTCACGGGATATGCAGACAAAGAAATTATTAATTAAACCATAATGTTACAATGAAAAGATGGTCAAGTTTAGCAGTGGCTCTGATGATGTGCACCTTTACGTTTGCACAGCAGGCTCTTTGGGGAGGCGCTCCGGTTGTCTCTCCCGAAATTCATGACAACAACACAGTTACTTTCCGCTTGAAAGCGCCCAAAGCTGTGAAGGTACAGATTACAGGCGACTTTTTGCCTCCACAAACAATTGAGACTCCTCGCGGCAATTATGATGCACCGGGCATTGCCGATCTGACAGAGGGGAAGGACGGCGTTTGGGAATTTACCACCCCCGAACCGTTGAAGCCGGAACTTTACGGTTATTCCTTTATCGTGGACGGATTGAGAATGATGGACCCGGGCAACGTTTACATGATTCGGGATGTGGCTACCGTGACCAATGTATTCATCATTGGTGGTGACCGTGCCGATTTGTACAAGGTGAATAAAGTGCCTCACGGAACGGTAAGCCGCATGTGGTACAATAGTCCTTCGCTGGGAATGGACCGCCGCCTGACGGTCTACACTCCGGCAGGATATGAAACCAGCGGCAAGCGTTATCCGGTATTCTATCTGCTCCATGGTGCAGGCGGTGACGAGGAAGCTTGGATTGCTCTTGGCCGTACTTCGCAGATATTGGATAATCTCATAGCACAGGGCAAGGCCAAACCTATGATTGTAGTGATGACCAACGGCAATGCTTGGCAAGATGCCGCTGCGGGTGAGTCTCCCAAAGGCTTTGTTGCCCCGTCCATGCGTCCTGCCGAGAGAGAAAAGGTGCCCGAAGGCGCTTTTGAACTGTCGTTCCCCGAAATCGTGAAGTTCGTGGAGAAGAATTTCCGTACCCTTGCCAATAAGAAGAACCGTGCCATTGCAGGACTTTCTATGGGTAGTTTCCACTCGTGCAATATTTCCAAGTATTACCCGGACATGTTCGACTATGTAGGCCTTTTCTCCGGTGCAAGCACCGGGAATGACAAATCTACTTGTCCGGTCTATACCGACTTTGAAGGAAAACTGAAGACTCAGTTCGCCAAGAAACCGGCTCTTTACTTCATAGCATGCGGCAAGACTGACTTTGTTTATAAAGGTGTGGCCGATTTCCGCAAGTTACTCGATGACAATGGTTATAAGTACGAGTATCTTGAGACGGGCGAGGGCCATATCTGGAAGAACTGGCGTATCTACCTGACGGAGTTCGCTCCCAAACTGTTCAAATAATCTGCTTCTTAATAAACTTAATAAACGACAATATGAAAAGATTCTTATTCTTATCAGCCATGCTGCTGGTATGTGCGATGACCTTTGCGCAGCAAGCCCTTTGGGGCGGTGCTCCGGTAGTATCACCGGAGATACACGACAACAACACTGTGACTTTCCGCCTGAAAGCGCCGAAAGCGGTAAAGGTACAGGTGACCGGTGACTTTCTGCCGACACAGAAAATCAAGACACCTTTTGGCGAGTTTGACGGTCCGGGTGTGGCCGATTTGAAGGAAGGCAAAGACGGTGTATGGGAGTTTACCACTCCCGAACCGCTGAAGCCGGAGCTTTACAGCTATTCATTCATTGTGGATGATTTGAAGATGATGGACCCGAGCAACGTCTATATGATTCGGGATGTGGCTACCGTGACCAATGTATTCATCATCGGCGGTGACCGTGCCGACTTATATAAAGTGAACAAAGTGCCCCATGGAACCGTGAGACGTATGTGGTACAACAGTCCGGCATTGGGAATGGACCGCCGCCTGACAGTCTATACTCCGGCCGGTTACGAGACCGGTGGCAAGCGCTACCCCGTGTTCTACTTGCTCCATGGCATGGGTGGGGACGAAGAGGCGTGGATTGCTCTTGGACGTACCTCCCAGATTCTTGATAATTTGATTGCCCAGGGCAAAGCCAAACCGATGATTGTAGTGATGACCAATGGCAATGCTGCGCAGGAAGCCGCTCCGGGAGAATCATCCTTGGGATTTGCAGCACCTTCCATGAACCAGCCCAAAACGATGGAAGGCTCTTTCGAGACAGCTTTCCCTGACGTTGTGAAGTTCATCGACAAGAACTTCCGTACCCTTGCCAACAAGAAGAACCGTGCCATTGCCGGATTGTCTATGGGCGGTTTCCATTCCATGCACATCTCCAAGCAGTATCCTGACATGTTCGACTATGTAGGTCTGTTCTCGGCAGCCATCATGCCGGGCAAGGATGTGAAGTCTCCTATATATGATGATTTGGAGGGAAAGCTGAAAATCCAGTTTGCCAAGAAGCCGGCTCTCTACTGGATCGGCATCGGCAATACGGACTTCTTGTACAAAGCCAATGAAGATTACCGTAAGATGCTGGGTGAGAAAGGTTATAAATATACCTATTATGAAACCGGTGAAGGACATATCTGGAAGAACTGGCGTATTTATCTGACGGAGTTCGCACCGTTGCTGTTTAAATGATAACAGAATATAAGCATCAGAATATGAAGAAACAATTATGCTCGATGGTACTTGTCGCAACCACCTTCATGGCT
>CAJJYX010000032.1 GCA_905197435.1 uncultured Bacteroides sp. | reverse complement strand
AGGCAATAGGTAGTGAAATTTTGGAATATGGCGTAGATGTTGTATTGGCACCGGGGATGAACATACACCGTTCGCCGCTTTGTGGCCGTAACTATGAATATTTCTCTGAAGATCCCGTACTGACCGGCAAGATTGCCGCTGCCTATATTCGCGGCGTCCAAAGTAATGGTGTAGGAGCCTGCCCGAAACATTTTGCAGCTAACAGCCAAGAAACAAATCGTACGGAAGTAAACGAGATCGTTTCCCAACGCGCACTACGCGAAATCTACCTGAAAGGTTTTGAAATAGCCGTGAAGGAAAGTCACCCATGGACCATCATGTCCTCCTACAATCGTCTGAACGGTCCTTATACCCAGGAAAATTACGAACTGCTGACCACTGTTTTACGTGACGAATGGGGATTCGACGGTATCGTAATGAGCGACTGGATCCGGCTGCGCGACACTGCTGCCCAGATACATGCTGGCAACGACCACCTGCAGCCGGGCGAGCAAAAGCAAGTGGATGACCTTCTCGACAAAGTGAAGACCAACCAACTTTCTGTGGCAGATATTGATATCTGTGTAAAACGAATGCTGAACTACATTGTTAAAACCCCTCATTTCAGAGGGTATAAATACAGCGATAACCCGGATCTGAAAGCTCATGCTCTCCTTACTCGCCAATCGGCCGCCGAAGGTATGGTGCTGCTCAAAAACGATAATGGTGCATTGCCATTGAAAAACGTGCAAAAAGTCGCACTCTTCGGTTGTACTTCTTACAACTTTTGGGCAGGTGGCACTGGCTCGGGTAATGTCGTTAAGCCTTATGTGGTGAATATGCAGCAAGGCCTTAATAATGCCGAACTTGAAACCACGGGAAATCTGGAAGAACTATATACCAAATACCTTGACTACCAACGTGCCAAGAACCGTTGCGACCGTGGCAAATCTCAAGGTTATTATGGTGAAGAGAAGGATATACAGGAAATGCCTGTCAGCAAAGATTGTATCGCCTATCAAGCCAAGGAAGCTGATGTGGCCATCCTTACCATCGGTCGCCAGGCTGGAGAAGGCAATGACCGCACGATTGAAAACGACTTCAACCTGAGCGAAGTGGAACAAAATCTGATAAGTGACCTTTGCAATGCTTTTCATGCTCTTGACAAGAAGGTGATTGTGGTGCTCAATGTGGGCGGCGTTGTTGAAACTGCTTCATGGAAAAGTCTTCCCGATGCTATTCTGTTGGCATGGCAACCCGGTCAAGAAGGAGGTAACTCTGTGGCAGATGTGTTGCTGGGCAAAGAAAATCCATCGGGAAAGTTGGCTATGACTTTTCCCATCACTGCCATGGATCATCCTTCTTCACGCAACTTCCCACTCAACGGATACAAAGGACAAAGAGGTAGTGCCGGACGTGAGAACATAGACTATACTCTGCACAAAGAAGGTATCAATATCGGTTACCGTTATTTTAATACTGTAAACAAACCGGTCTCTTATCCTTTTGGCTACGGATTGAGTTACACGGAATTTTCTTATGATAATCCTGTTGTAAAAGCTACCGGAAAAGGTTTTAAAGCCACCATCCGAGTTAAGAATGCCGGTAAGATGGCAGGGCGCGAAAGTGTTCAACTCTATGTTTCTGCTCCTGCCGGTGGATTGGAAAAACCTGCTTGTGAATTGAAAGCTTTTGCCAAAACTAAACTATTGCAACCCGGTGAGAGTGAAATACTGGTATTCAATGTGTCTGACTATGATTTGGCTTCTTTCGACGAAAGTATACAAAGCTGGGTAAGTGCCAAAGGGAAATATATCGTAAAATTCGGCGCTTCCATTGAAGATATCCGTGGCATGGGAACCTATCAGTTATCTAAGGAATTTACTCAAAAGGTTAATGACGTATTGAAGCCGACAAAGGTATCTATGTAAAACAACCGAAACAGATGCTTTTCGGAGGGAAAGTATCTGTTTCGGCGTAAAAGTATTGTGTTTTGGCACAATATCGCGGATTTATATCCTATATTATTCTTCTGATTGCTGTTATGGGAGCCGTTTTATTTGAGGAACGGGTCACCGTTTTTGTCTTTGCTCACTATCCAACGGAAAGCATTTACCAATAAAAGATTCTGTGCGGCATCACCAAACTCTTCATCACCATGTCCCATATTCAGGTAAATCATTCTGTAATTCTTGTTGGACCATACGATAGGGAAATCACCGGATTTCACTACATCCTTGATGCCCAACGGATAGTTCTTGGGAGATAGGGAAAGAAGTACCTCTACATCCTTGTTCTGGCGTGGGCTGGGATCCCATTGGTACCATTCGCTGGAAGGAGCCACGAATGATGCAGGCAGATTCTTGGTAACGGGATGTTCTTTGCTGTCAACTTCAACCAATACCGGTTGGGGGGGCCAGTTGTTGCTATAGAACACCCCACCACCAAGGAACTTAACGAACCAAGGCCAATGCGTATTTTTGTCATTGTAGGCTGCTGCGTGGAAACCTACCCAGCCGCCTCCATTTTCCATGTATTGCTCAAAAGCATCGCGTTCGGCCTTGGTACTGGGGGATGTGTTAAGCATGATAATAACATTGTACTCTTTCAGTTTCTCGTATGGATATTTTGAAAAGTCGGTAGTAATGTCCAAAAAAAAGCCGTCACCGTAATTGAGTTTCTTAAAGAAAGTGATTGCTTGCTCAGCAAACTGTACATGCGCTTCTTCCACACGTTGTGTGTAATAAATCAATGCCTTGAAGCGGGGAAATCTGGCGTAGTTTGCCGGGTAACCTTCGAATGCCTGTACATGTGTCAACAAAGTGAAGGCTGTAAGGAATAAGATAAGCAAATGTTTCATAACTTGTTAAATAGTTAAATTGTTAAAGATTAATTATTGATTTTCAAGCCTTAGTTGTCTAATATTCCGCAATAAGGGACAGCCACTTGCCTGCCGAGGTAACCCATACCTCTTTATAGCACGCATTGTTGGTCTGTGGCCAATAGGGGATGTCGTCGTTGCCCAAGGTACGTATGCCGACAGGCATCTCTCCCGTCATCTCTCCCGAAGAGAAAGTGTTCAGTTGCGGGTAATTGTGCCCTTCTCCATAAATCAGGGATTGTCCGAAGGGATTCTTGCCTACGGTCCAGTATAACTGTTCCAGACCAATATCAAGCAATTCCTTGTCCTTCAGGAAATTTCCGCAAATGGCGGCAGACTTTCCGTTGGAAAGGTGGATGGCTGTGTTACCGTTGAAAATATTAAACCATACGGGGAAGCGCTTCATGTAGTGTTCTTTATCCAATCGGACACCCCGCTTAATCTGTTCCGTGTACAACTCCTTTGCATTGGTAGGTGGAAACAGATGGAGGGCGTAGAAATTGGTGGTATCCTTGTATTCTTCTACGTGATAGACGCCGCTCGGAATCATGCCATAGGGATGGGTATATTTCATCATTCCTTTCAGATAATCTCCGTACAGTCGGATGGAGTTCACCCATTGCGCATAGTCGGGGTGTCCCTTTTGGGTTTCGCAAAGCATCACCATGGCCTGCATATAGACTTGTTCGCGCGACTGGTGTATGTAGTGCACAATGGATTTGCGGGATTTGTCCCGGTAGAAGAATCCGCGCGTTCCATCTTTATCTTTCAGCGGTTCCGTGCGCTGGCACTCAAGGGTGTACCGGATGTATTCGGCGGCAATATCGGCATAAGACTTTTTGTGAGTCAGCTTGTACAATTGGCTTGCCGACCATGATATGGTGGCCATATACTGGCTTTTCGAGGTATTATAGCTGTGCTCATAGGGCTGGATGAACTTGTCGAAGCCATCTTTTTGGAACTTCTCCATAGCAAATGTGAAATCCTCTTCGGCCACACGCAGCAGATATTCCTGCAGCATCGGGTCGTTGTCCAGCGTCATGGAGGCGTATGCTTCATAGCCGGCATAAAGGAAATTGTCGAATGCCATGTTCTGTACGCGTACGGAAGATATGTCATCCAATGTCTTGAACACGCCGTCTTGCCAGATGAGCAGTCCCATGCTGCTGGCACGGTAGCCGCCTCCGTAGCGGTTCTTCAGCATAAATTCCACTCCCCATTCTGCCTCTTCGCGCAGACGGGCGGCAAGGGCAGGGTTGGTGTTTCTCTGTTTGTTGTAGGCTTCGAGCAGGGCAAAGGTTACATCGCCTGTCTGCAAGGTCTGCTGGGATAGGTCGCCTGCATCGTGCCATCCGCCGGAATAGGAGATGCTGCGTCCGTCATGTTGGGACATCAGATCCACATGGCAGGTGGCATGTTTGCCGGGGACCGGGTGCCCACAGCGCTGGCAGAAAATGAAGTTCAGGACTTTCCATTGTGAATCTTCCCAAAGCTTTTCTCCAATCCGGAAATTGGGGGTCAGGGTATTTCCGACTTTCAGCCGGTACTCTCCGGGTTGGTTGAAGGCAGTGAAGTCAATGAGACCGAACTGCCCCAGGGTGGTTGTCTCTGTTCGGATATCTCCTTCATAGACCACTTTCCCGTCTGTGTCGAGCAATTGGAAGCGTTTGCCGGCATCTATGGTGAGGTTTGTATTGATAAGGGCGGTTTTAGGATGATTGACGGCATAGCCGGTTGTCGAATAAGAAATTTTTCCATCGGCAGGCACCCATCCGCAGACCATTTCGGGGTCTTTTACTGTTTGTAGCTGGAGGTTGTCTATATAGTAGACTGCCGAATCCCCCGTTGTCCGGTCTTTGCCTTTGAGAGCCGTGCTGAAGCTTATGGACATTACCTTGTCCCGCTGATACTCGTCTATTTCGAGGAAGCACTGGTTCCATTCCTTGTTGACAAGATTGACGAGATGTGAACCTGAGGGTGGATTATATCCTTTCTTGGCAGGAGTATCTGCATTATGGAACGTGAGGTTCATGTTGACGATGCGTGCACCCTCACAATCGGGATAGATGGAGAATACAATGCGGTTGTACTTCTCCAGATTGGCGCCGTTCAGGTGATAAGTAACACTGCTGTTTCCGTAAGTGGCATAGTCGGGGTCAGAGGGAGAGCCGGTTGCCCTTTTCCCGGTGAATGTGGGGAATTGCAACTTGACGCTGCCTTTGCCGGAAACGGTTTTCTCTGTACTGAAAGATAAATTTCCTGCACCGGAATGGCTCCAGCCCTCGATGCTTGCCGAGCGGGTGAGGGGAACGCTTTGTAGGACTTCCTTTTTCCATCCGTTGGCTTCGAAAGAGTTTTCAATGTTCAGGGGTAGGGGTTGATGAACCAGTCCGCTTTCATAGAGTTGCCGTTCCAGTTCGGGGTCTTGGGTCAAGCGGGCTTGGCTGTAAGCGGCAATGCTGCCGGCAGATAAAAGATATAAGAATAATAGTGTCTTTTTCATGTGAATGTCAACTTTTGGTTTTGGTTGCAATGTTAGCCATTATTAGTCTGAATAGGGTTTGAAAACTGTCATAAAAGCTCTAAAAACTATCCGAACAAGTATGTTTGATAGAATATGAACCTTGGAAGATGTCTCGAGAATTTGAAATTCAGGCACATTATAGTATTGTGTTTGACGTTTTATCATTATTTAATCAAAATATTACCATGGAATTTAGCTGTTTTGAAAAGTTTTCCTATATTTGCGGTGTTATTCATTGACATTTTGCTTGAATGACATGAAGTCAACAAGGTAATAACCTTTAAAACGTAATATTATGAATATCGAACGTATCATGGCCTCTTTAGAGGCAAAGCATCCCGGCGAGTCTGAGTATCTTCAAGCCGTAAAGGAAGTTCTTCTTTCCATCGAAGATATCTATAACCAACATCCTGAGTTCGAGAAAGCGAAAATCATAGAACGTCTGGTTGAACCTGACCGTATCTTTACTTTCCGCGTTACTTGGGTGGATGATAAGGGTGAAGTCCAGACAAACCTCGGTTATCGTGTGCAGTTTAACAATGCCATTGGCCCGTACAAAGGCGGCATTCGTTTCCATGCTTCCGTGAATCTTTCTATCCTCAAGTTCCTGGGCTTTGAACAGACTTTCAAAAATGCTTTGACTACATTGCCTATGGGTGGTGGTAAGGGTGGTTCCGACTTCTCTCCGCGCGGTAAGAGCGATGCTGAAATCATGCGTTTCTGCCAGGCTTTCATACTGGAATTGTGGCGTCACCTTGGTCCGGATATGGATGTTCCTGCCGGTGATATCGGTGTAGGCGGTCGTGAAGTGGGCTATATGTTCGGTATGTATAAAAAGTTGACTCGCGAATTTACGGGTACGTTTACCGGTAAGGGATTGGAATACGGCGGTTCGCTGATTCGTCCCGAAGCAACCGGATTCGGTGGCTTGTATTTTGTAAACCAAATGTTACAGACAAAAGGCATTGATATTAAAGGTAAGACTGTTGCCGTTTCCGGTTTCGGAAATGTGGCTTGGGGTGCTGTGACTAAGGCTACTCAGTTGGGAGCGAAGGTTGTTACCATCTCCGGTCCCGACGGTTACATCTACGATCCGGATGGTATCAGTGGCGAAAAGATAGATTATATGCTGGAGCTTCGTTCATCGGGCAACGACATTGT
Source organism: uncultured Bacteroides sp. (assembly GCA_905197435.1). Lineage (GTDB taxonomy): Bacteria > Bacteroidota > Bacteroidia > Bacteroidales > Bacteroidaceae > Bacteroides. Next base: position 14,572 of record CAJJYX010000032.1, on the reverse strand, counting down.
GGCACCGTATGCCGACGAATTCCCCGGCTCTACTTTCGTGGCAGGCAAACGCCCATGGGAAGTGAAAGTTGATATCGCGCTGCCTTGCGCTACCCAGAACGAGCTGAATGGCGAGGATGCACAACACCTCATTGACAACAAGGTGACATGCGTAGGCGAAATCTCCAATATGGGATGTACACCCGAAGCCATCGACCTTTTCATTGAAAACAAGATTATGTATGCACCGGGCAAGGCTGTCAATGCTGGTGGTGTGGCTACCAGTGGACTGGAAATGTCACAGAACGCCATGCATCTCAGTTGGAGTGCAGCTGAAGTGGATGAAAAACTCCACGCTATCATGCACGGAATTCATGCTCAATGCGTAAAATATGGAACAGAACCCGATGGCTACATCAATTATGTGAAGGGAGCGAATATCGCCGGCTTCATGAAGGTGGCGCATGCCATGATGGGTCAAGGAATTATCTAAGAGAGAAACTTTGTTTAGTTGTATTTGTATTTGTGGTTTGTGCTGCCCTACGCCTGAGAAGGTATGGGGCAGTACTTTTTTAATGGAGGATGCTCAATTTTCAATTCTCAATTAAAAAGTTGTATCTTTGTACCCCGAGAAATCATAAATGACAAAGAGATGTTACTACCTGAATTGAAATTGAGACGCGATAAAATACGCTCTCTCATGGCACAGCAAGAGATTGACGCTGCTCTTATCGCTTGCAATGTAAACTTAATCTATACGTACGGACGTGTTGTCAGCGGTTATCTGTATCTACCGTTGAATGCTCCTGCCCGTTTATTTATCAAACGCCCCAATAATATCGGGGGGGAACATATCCATCCTATCCGTAAACCGGAACAACTTCCGGACTTATTAAAGGAATGCGGCTTGCCGATACCTGCCAAATTAATGTTGGAAGGTGATGAACTGTCCTTTACGGAATATAACCGTCTGGCCGCTTGCTTCCCCGAAACGGAGGTACTTCCTTGTGGTACGTCTCTCATCCGAAAGGCTCGGAGTGTAAAAACTGAAATAGAGATTGAGATGTTCCGCCGTTCCGGCATAGCACACGCCAGGGCTTACGAACAAATACCTTCGGTTTACAGACCGGGGATGACAGACCGCCAGTTGTCCATTGAAATAGAGCGCTTGATGCGCCTGGAAGGTTGTCTGGGTATTTTCCGTACCTTCGGACAAAGTATGGAGATTTTTATGGGAAGTCTGCTGGCAGGAGACAATGCCACAGCGCCTGCTCCATACGATTTTGCTTTGGGAGGTGAGGGGCTTGACCCGTCACTGCCTATCAGCGTGAATGGCACACTGTTGCAGTCCGGCCAGAGTTTTATGGTCGATATGGGAGGAAATTTCTATGGCTATATGGGAGATATGAGCCGCGTATTCTCCATCGGTAAGTTGCCGGAACAAGCATACATTGCCCATCAAGTTTGTCTGGATATACAAGAGGCCGTTGTGGAAAAGGCAAAACCGGGAGCTATTTGTGAGGAACTTTACAATCTCGCTATTGATATTGTCACCAAAGCGGGCTTTGCCGATAACTTTATGGGAACTGCCCAGAAAGCCAAGTTCATCGGTCATGGCATCGGTTTGGAAATCAACGAAATGCCGGTATTGGCTCCGCGCATGAAGCAGGAACTGGAACCCGGCATGGTCTTTGCATTGGAGCCTAAGATTGTTTTGCCGGGCATCGGCCCCGTCGGTATTGAAAACTCTTGGGCTGTAACAGCGGAAGGAGTGGAGAAACTAACGCTGTGTAAGGAAGAAATTGTGGAACTTTGATAAATGATAATGGATAATTGCCATGCAGTTACAATAAATACGCTGCATGGCAATTATCCATTATCATTTATTTCACCCTTCTGTTAAGCTGATTGTTCGCTTTCGAAGGTTTTGATTTGCCAATTCGTTTTCCGGTTGGTTTGGTCTTGTTGTTTCGTTTAGGCCTTGTGCCGGAATGCTTACCTGCCTTCATAATATTCACACAGGTAGTAGCGGGCTATAAAGTCCCAGTATTGGTGCAACGTTTCTTTTCCTTTCAGGAAGGGAAGTTCCAAATCGGGTAGAATTCCTTTTGTCATTCCGTACTTCAGCAGGTCGAACGGACATACTTCGGGCTGGCAGAACATTTCGTAACCCTCTGCTGCAGCGCGTTTGGCATCGTACATCGGGTTGTGTTCTTCACAAAAATAGGCGGCTACGTCGTGAGCGATGAGCATGCCTTTGGCGTTGGCATAAATCACGAACTCCTTTTGGTATTTCAATTCGGGTAATAGTGAGGAACGTTTGTTTTCCCATCCCAGCACTTTGACAAAGAAAGTGCAAAGCTCCTTATAATCTTTGAAGTATAGCAGTGGCTTTCCCTGATTATATTCCAGGCAGCAGGCAACATCTTTGCTCAGTTTGGTTTCCGGAGTGACTTCCGGAAGCGGAGTAATGGGCATATCCAGCAAATCAAGTCCCATCACCCAAAAGAAGGAAGATTCTTCTTCGCAGATGGGGGCTTCTTTAAGATGTACCTCCATCTGTTCATAGGCGCTTTGGCTCAATGCAAACAGGTCTTTGTCATAGGGGCTGAGCAGGGTGTAGTGTTGGTTGAAAATAGTATACTGTGATTTCAAGGTCCATAGTACGAATGCAATGTCCTCCAGGTTTATTCCGTCGGATGCATATTTGTCGGTTTGCGGATAAAACGGCAGATAAGTTCCGTATACTCTCTGGAATTCTTTAGTAAAACATTTCCATCCTCCGATTTGGGCAATGATGTCTTGAAGGTACATGCTGAGGGTGGTGGCAGCATCAATTTGGGCACGTTGGCCTTCCTTGTTGTACAAGGGGGAGGCTTTGATGCTGGGCAGGAGACTTGTGGCGAAGTCGAGGTACCATTGGTCTGTTGGCAGAACGTGCTCACGTCCATTTGCTCCCAACCAATATTTCATGTGGATTGTAGTCATGATTGATTTGTTTTAGATGAATATTATAGTCTTTTTAATGCCAATTTGATGACTTGTTCCACCGGTGCGCTTGGTTCTTCCTTCAAAATGGCAAACACCACTTTTTGTGAGGGAGCTTGTGCAAATCCCAGCATGGTAAGGGCGGCTACAGCTTCTTCCTGCACTTGTGCATTGGCTGCCGATATGAGTGTGCCCATGGTTTCAGCATTGCCGGCTGCCGTACTGCCGGCCTTGATTTTATCCTTCAAGTCTACAATCACCCGTTGGGCTGTTTTCAGTCCGATGCCTTTTACTGTTTTCAGCAGATTGGCATTCTCCGTGCTGATGACGTTTATCAGTTCTGATGGTGAGAGCGCCGAAAGAATCATGCGGGCTGTGTTTCCACCGATACCTGATACGGAGATGAGCAGCAAGAAAAGTTCACGTTCTTGCTTGTCGGCGAAGCCGTAGAGGATGTATGCATCTTCACGGATGGCTTCGTATATATATAGCTTGCATTCTTTTTTGCCTTGGATGGCGGCATACGTATTCAATGAAATATTGATTCCGTATCCCAGTCCGTTGCAGTCTATTACCACGGTTGCCGGACTTAGTTCGGCAATTCCGCCTCTGATGTATTCTATCATAATAATTTGCTTGTTGGCCTAAAATGTGCCTTGCACACATATCATCTGCGAATGTATGAATTATTATTGGACTTTCACTCACTAAAAAAAGAAAAACTGTGTAAAACTGTAGGGGGACCTACTAATATAATAAATGAAAATGCTTACTTTTGCGGCTATAAAGTAGAAAACTGATAAATAAAACCATAAAAAAGAATGAAAAAAGTAAGAGCAGCCATTGTTGGCTATGGCAATATCGGGCACTATGTACTCGAAGCCTTGCAAGCAGCCCCTGATTTTGAAATTGCCGGTGTAGTACGCCGTGCCGGAGCTGAGAACCGCCCAGCAGAACTAAGTGAGTATTCCGTTGTGAAGAATATCAAAGAATTGAAAGACGTAGATGTTGCTATTCTTTGTACGCCTACCCGCAAGGTGGAAGAGTATGCAAAGGAAATCCTTGCTTTAGGCATTCATACTGTAGACAGTTTCGACATTCATACGGGTATCACTGCTTTGCGCCGTACACTGGGTGCGGAGGCTAAGAAGCATAATACGGTATCTGTCATCTCTGCCGGTTGGGATCCGGGAAGTGATTCCATTGTCCGCACCATGCTCGAAGCTATTGCTCCGAAAGGCATTACTTATACAAACTTTGGTCCGGGCATGAGCATGGGGCATACTGTGGCTGTAAAGGCTATCGACGGTGTGAAAGCTGCCCTCTCCATGACTATACCTACGGGAACCGGTATTCACCGGCGTATGGTGTATATCGAATTAAAGGATGGTTACGAGTTTGACAAAGTGGCTGCCGCCATCAAGGCCGACCCGTACTTCGTGAATGACGAGACACATGTGAAACTGGTTCCGAGTGTGGATGCACTGCTTGATATGGGACACGGCGTACATCTGACCCGCAAAGGTGTGTCCGGCAAGACACAGAACCAGCTTTTTGAATTCAACATGCGTATTAATAATCCTGCTCTTACTGCACAAGTGCTGGTATGTGTGGCACGTGCCGCCATGCGTCAGCAGCCGGGTTGTTATACGATGGTTGAGATTCCGGTAATCGACCTCCTTCCGGGCGACCGTGAAGAGTGGATCGGTCATTTGGTATAAAAACATCCGATAAACATAGAAAAGGCTCCTTGATATTTAAATATCGGGGAGCCTTTTCTGTTTGTTAGCTATTATTTCGTTGGAAGTTAAAGGAACCAGAGCCGATTAAAAGAAATACCTCAGTATATCGTTGAAGTTTGCCCAAATCAGCAGACCGAACAAGAGGAACATACCCATCATCTGCGCACGTTCCATAAACTTGTCGCTGGGCTTGCGGCGTGCTATGATTTCGTAAATCAGGAACAATACATGTCCGCCATCCAAGGCAGGAATGGGCAGAATGTTCATGAAAGCGAGGATGATGGAGAGGAATGCCGTCATATACCAGAACTGGTGCCAGTCCCACGTGGCGGGGAAGATGCTGCCGATGGTTCCGAAACCTCCGAGCTGCTTGGCCCCTTCCTTGGAAAAGAGGTATTTCATCTGGCCTACGTAACCTTTCAGGGTCTTTACTCCCAAAGATACGCCGGCGGGGAAGGAGGAGAGGAAGCTATATTCCTTGCGGACGACAGGCAGCAGTTTGTCTGTAGCGCTGCGTGCAGTTACACCTATCTCATAATCTGCATTGGTTGTCATACTTAGGGTATCGGTCACGCCGTTACGGACGTATGTCAGGGTTATCTCATGGGATGCATTGGCTTTCTTGCGCTTCAGCATCTCTTCCTTGAAGTCGTAGAAGGATATTGATTTTCCATCCAGAAGAGTGATGCTGTCACCTACCTGCAGACCGGCAGCGGCGGCAGGGTATCCAACAATCAGGCTGTCGACCACATACGGGAAACGGAAGCTGGCAAAACGTACGCTGTCTGCCAGCAAGCGGTTCATCATGTCTTCGGGAATATAGATTGAAGCGGCTTTTCCGTCACGGAGTACGCTTACCTGGCGGGCATCAACAATACTGGTCAGTAGGTCGCCGTCATAGCGTTCGAACGGCACGCCGTCGGCAGAGATTAAAATGTCACCGTCACGGAAACCGATGGCTTTGGCCGTTTCATTGAAGTCCATACCAAGCGGGGCTTTCTGTACCGGTATATATTCGTCTCCCCAGGTGAACAATATCATGGAGTAGATGAACAACGCGAGCAGGAAGTTGAACAATACACCGCCCACCATAATCAACAGGCGTTGCCATGCCGGTTTGGCACGGAATTCCCACGGTTGCATGGGCTGTTTCATCTGTTCGGTATCCATAGACTCGTCTATCATACCTGCTATTTTTACGTAGCCGCCTAAGGGAAGCCATCCGATGCCGTATTCCGTGTCACTATGTTTGGGCTTGAACTTGAATAGTGTGAACCAAGGGTCAAAGAATAAGCAGAACTTTTCTACCCGCGTCTTGAACAGACGTGCAAAAAGGAAGTGCCCCCCTTCATGAACAATAACGAGCAACGAAAGGCTCATAATGAGTTGCAGGGCACGAATCAAGAATGTTTCCATCTAATTATTTACTATTTTATTATTTACTATTTTAAGGCTTGCGGCCTTGTTTCATTTATCTGTTATCTTATTATTCCAATAGTTGCTGTCCTTCTATTATTTCCCAATCAGCTCTGCTGCTATCCGGCGGGCTTCGGCATCCGTAGCCACATAGTCTTCATAAGTGGGCTTTTGCAAGTAGGATACGCGCGACATGGTTTTTTCTATCACGTCACTCATGCCTAAGAATGAAATCTTATCCTGCAGGAAGGTGGCTACCACTACTTCATTGGCGGCATTGACGATACAAGGCATATTGCCTGCACGGTGCAATGCCTCGTAGGCCAGGGCGAGGTTGCGGAAACGGGTAGTGTCCGGTTGCTCGAACGTCAGTTCCGTACATAGCTTGAAGTCCAAGCGCGGGAAAGAGGATTTCAATCTGTCAGGGTAGGAGAAGGCGTACTGGATGGGCAGGCGCATGTCCGGCATTCCCAGTTGCGCTTTTACGGCACCATCCTCAAACTGCACCATGGAATGGATGACGGATTGCGGATGCACTACGACCTCTATCTGGTCGGGACGTACACCAAACAGCCATTTGGCTTCGATTACCTCAAACCCTTTATTCATCATGGAGGCAGAATCTATTGTGATTTTGGCACCCATATCCCAGTTGGGATGTTTCAATGCTTGCGCTTTGGTGACGGTTGCCAGTTGTTCCATTGTACAAGTACGGAACGGGCCTCCGGAGGCGGTCAGTATCACTTTTTCTATTTGATTGCCTATCTCTCCGGCCAAGCACTGGAAAACTGCGGAGTGCTCAGAATCGACCGGTAAGATGGGAACGCCGCTGAAGCGTGCCAAGTCATTGATGAGTTCGCCCGCTACCACTAATGTCTCTTTGTTGGCAAGGGCTATCGCTTTGCGGGCGCGGATAGCATTCATGGTCGGCTTCAATCCTGCATACCCCACCATGGCGGTCAGTACCATGTCAATGGGATTTTCGGTTACAATCTGGCAGAGGGCCTCTTCACCGGCATATACCTTGATGGGCAGGTCGGCGAGTGCTTCTTTCAGTTGTGTATATTTAGATTCGTTGGCTATTACCACTGCCTCAGGTTTGAATTTGCGCGCCTGGGCTATGAGTTCCTCTACACGGTTGTTGGCAGTCAATACGTATGCTTCATATTGGTCAGGATGTTCTTCGATGACCTGCAACGCTTGTGTACCTATGGAACCGGTAGAGCCGAGTATGGCAATTTGTTTCTTCACCTTGATATTATTTACTATTATACTATTACTATTTAGAGACTAAAACACGATGTAAAGTTCAGGGTTTACAGCTCTGCCCTTGTGCCACAGCTCAAAGTGGAGATGTGGCCCGGTGGACAGTTGGCCGGTATTTCCTACCAATGCAATGGCTTCGCCTCCTTTCACCGGTTCGCCTTCCCGTTTCAGCAGAGAACCGCAATGCTTATAGACTGACACGAAGTCCTGGTTGTGCTGTATTTCTATCAGATAACCCGTCTCGGCGGTGTAGGTGCTCAGTATGACGGTGCCATCTAAAGTAGCCAATACGCTTTCGCCCGGCTTGGCGGCTATATCCGTGCCGAAGTGTTTTGCTTCGGCATTGAAAGGGGATGAAATCATGCCGCGTGTGGGGCGGTAGAAAATCAGCCCGTCTATTTCGGGACGGGCGGTGATGCCTGTCAGGTTATACTTCTCTGTCTCCTCATACTGTTTGCGGAAATCGGCCTCCCGTTGTGTGCGCTCCATGAGCGAGTCCTCACGCAGGTTGGTCAGCGAGTCGATGGAGTGTATGGTATCTGCCTTTATCTTGCCTTGGAAGATGTCCTGGATATTCATGATGTAAAAGTTCTGTCTGTTCACCAGTTGTTGGAGGGAATCTACGCGCAAGGCATTCTCCACCACTTGGGCACGGATTTCACTGTTCATATATCCGGGCAGATAGTTGCGCAGCGGGGTGAAAGCTACAATCAGGGAGGTGATGAGAAACAATACGAACAGCACGGAAAGCAACACGGAAAGTCCGTTCAGCTTGGACACACGCAACGTGATGATATCCTCGAGGGTATTCTCGTTTGTAATCGTCAGCCTGTACTTGAACTTGATGTTACTCCAAAATGCTTTTCTTCGTTTCTTTTTCATACCTCTTCTGTCTCGTCTATGGCTATTAGACCTTCCGGCAGGTTTACGGTGATGACCTTGTGTTTCTGGTCTATGTCTACAATAAACTCTTCTTGTGCCGGAATCAACAGTTCCTCTCCCCGGTAGTCCACTACAAACAGCGTGTTGATGGTCGATGTGTCCACATCCGTCACTTCTCCTAATTTGCCGTGGTGTACTTCCTCCATACGGAAACCGACGAAGAAGTCCCAGCTCAGTTCACCCGGTCCGGCCTCTTCCGCATGCTTCACGGGAAAGTAGACCTCGATGTTGGTAAACATGCGGGCGCGTTCCGCCGTGTCCACGCCTTCCAGTTTAACAAGGGCAGTGGTGTCGGAGCGGAAGCGGTATTCTTCCAGGAAGAAAGGTACCAGTATGCCGTCCAGCAGGCAGATAAGATATCCAGCCTCCACTCGGTCGAAGATGTCGTCCGTGAAAGTGAACGACAGTTCTCCATGAATGCCGTGGGGCTTGTTGAATATGCCTATCTTATATACTTCTTCTCTTTTTATCATCTTATTCTATTCTTGTGATTCTTGCTCCGAGCGCATTCAATCGCCCTTCGATGTTCTGATACCCGCGGTCTATCTGCTCTATGTTGTGGATGCGGCTGATGCCGTCTGCACTCATAGCAGCTATCAACAGGGCGATGCCGGCACGGATATCGGGCGATGTCATGTTGCCGCCACGTAGTTTGAAGCCGTGGTCGTGGCCGATGACAACGGCACGGTGCGGGTCGCAGAGAATGATTTGTGCTCCCATATCTATCAGCTTGTCCACAAAGAACAAGCGGCTTTCGAACATTTTCTGATGAATGAGTACGCTGCCTTTTGCCTGGGTGGCAACCACCAGCAGCACACTGAGCAAGTCCGGCGTCAGTCCGGGCCAGGGCGCATCGGCAATGGTCATGATGGAACCGTCGATAAAGGATTCTATCTGATACGTCTCTTGTGCCGGTACGTAAATGTCGTCTCCCCGTTGCTCCATTTTGATGCCGAGGCGGCGGAAACTGTCGGGGATAATTCCCAAGTTTTCGTATGAGACATTCTTGATGTTCAGTTCGCTGCGGGTCATGGCTGCCATGCCGATAAAACTGCCCACTTCAATCATGTCGGGCAGGATGGTGTGTTCGGTACCGTGCAGCTCGTCCACTCCTTCGATAGTCAGGAGGTTGGAGGCGATACCTTCTATCTTGGCTCCCATCCGGTTCAGCATTCTGCAAAGTTGCTGCACGTAGGGCTCGCAGGCGGCATTGTAGATGGTGGTCTTGCCTTTGGCAAGAACGGCCTGCCATGATAATGTTGGCGGTTCCCGTTACAGATGCCTCGTCGAGCAGCATGTAGCAGCCATGCAGTTGCTTGGCTGATATTTCGTAGATTCCACGTTCCTCATGATAGGTGAAGCCGGCTCCTAAATTCCGGATGCCGATGAAGTGTGTGTCCAGACGGCGGCGTCCTATCTTGTCTCCACCCGGTTTGGAAATCATGGCTTTGCCGAAACGTGCCACCATCGGTCCCACCAGCATGACGGAACCGCGCAGGCTGGAACATTTCTTCAGAAACGCGTCACTTTCCAGATAGGCGGGGTCGACGTCGGCGGCTTGGAAGCTGTAAGTATCGATGCCTTTTTTCGATACGCTGACTCCCATATCCCGCATCAGTTGGATGAGGTTATTGACGTCCAGTATGTCCGGAATATTGTGTACAGTCACCTCTTCGGCAGTGAGCAACGTGGCGCAGATAATCTGCAACACCTCGTTTTTCGCTCCTTGGGGGTAGATATCACCGGAAAGGCTGTGTCCTCCTTCTATTACAAATGATGCCATGAAATTAGTGGTTAGTGGTTAGTGATTAGTGGTTTGCATGGTGATGCCACATGGCATTCATCACTAACCACTAATCGCTAATCATTCAATTTTAGTATTTTCGTTTATTGTTCCGGTTGTTGTTCCGGTTATTCTGGTTGTTCACTTTCGGACGGTAGTTCTGGTCAATACGTTCGGCCATGAGGCGGACGATGCTGTCTGTCATTTGCAGTTTCCCGTCAGAGAGCTCGGTGAGGTCGTCTGAAATCTTACGGTCGTCGACGGTATCTTTGTTCCATGCCATGTAGTCCTTCTTCATGTGGTTGCAGATGAGGGCTATCAGGTTCTGCTTCTCGTCTCCTTCCGGGAATTCGATGGCTTTTTTTATCAGCACTTCCAGCGTACGGCCGTAGTGGCGGTAGCGGATTTTGGTGCTGGGGTAGGGAATGCTCTCCGGCTTGGTGTTCAGATTGTCCTTGCGGATAATCTCGTACGGGTAATCTATATCCAGTTGGAAATTGGACATGATGGCAAGATGGTCCCACAGCTTATGCTTGAAGTCGGGCACATCGCGCAGATGGGGAAACATGTTTCCCATGATGTTGATGATTGTATTCGCACAACGCTGACGCTCTGCACGGTCTTCGATTGTCAGCGCATGGTCTACCATATTCTGGATGCTGCGACCATATTCGGGCAGGGGCATCCGCTTTTGTTGAGTGTTATATTGCATCGTTTTAATGATTAATGTTCAATGATGAGGGATTAGTGTTTAGGGATTAGTGATTAGTGATTAATGGGCTGCACAGTGATACCGCATGGCATTAATCCCTAATCCCTAAACACTAATCCCTAAATAAGTTTTTTAGGTGTGCCGGCTACGAATTCCTTCAAATAGAAAGGCTCGAAATAGGCCACATCCTTGAAGTCCTGTTCGGCTATTGCCTTCTCTGCCAACGGGAACATCATGCTGGCAAGAGGTCGGATGCCGTCGATGAAGTGTGCATTGGGATGCGTGATTTTCTCTTTGCATTTGGCTGCACCGTCACCGAAGAAGTAGACGGGATGTTGCTCCAAGAACTCCCGGTAGGAGTTTTCGTCCACGATATCGGCTGCAATGTCACGGACCGGTTTCAAGGCGCGGTCGTAGATGGCAGCGTAGACTTCCATGCGGCGGGCGTCGATCATGGGACAGAGCAGTGCGTCATCGGGCAGTTCATCGTGGTAGAGCAATACCGGTACACACTGTACTTTCAGGGTCTCCAGCCCGATAAGCGGCAGGTTACGTCCATAGCAGACACCTTTTGCCATCGACACGCCGATACGCAGTCCGGTATACGAACCCGGACCGCAGCTCACGGCAACTGCATCCAACGGCATGGCATGGCTATCGGCAAAGGATAGCGCCTCGTCCACAAAGACTCCCAATGAAACGGCGTGTGAAGGGCCATTCAGGTCCTCTTTCTTGAAAACGTTCTGCCCGTCTTCGCTCACGGCTACGGAGCAGGCCGAGGTAGACGTTTCAATATGCAAGATACATGACATAACTTTTATTCTTGATTTTATTGTGGCAAATTTACGTGATTATTTTCACTAATTAAAATAATCGTGTAAATTTGCGCAAAACTATAACATTATGATACAATCTATGACAGGCTACGGCAAAGCAACCGTCGAACTGCCTGATAAGAAAATCAACGTTGAAATAAAGTCGCTCAATAGTAAGGCTATGGATTTTTCTGCCCGCATTGCTCCGCTTTATCGCGAGAAGGAAATGGAAATCCGTAATGAAATATCCCGGAAACTGGAGCGGGGAAAAGTAGACTTCAGCCTTTGGATAGAAAAGAAGGAGAGTGCGGAAAGTGCCACTCCCATCAACCAGACATTGGTGGAGGGATATTACAAGCAGATTTGTGCCATATCCGAGAATCTCGGAATACCGGTACCGGATGCGACGGACTGGTTTGCCACCTTGCTCCGCATGCCGGACGTGATGACCAAGAATGAAACGCAGGAACTGAGTGAGGAAGAATGGGCTGTGGTCTATACGGCTGTAGAGAAAGCTGTCGACGCTCTGGTCGATTTCCGCAAGCAGGAAGGCGCTGCCCTTGAAAAAAAGTTCCGCGAGAAGATTGCCAATATCTCCCATCTGCTGGAAACCATCGCCCCCTACGAGAAAGAACGCGTTGCCAAAGTGAAGGAACGCATTACCGATGCACTGGAAAAGACCTTGAGCGTGGATTATGACAAGAACCGCTTGGAACAGGAACTCATCTACTATATCGAAAAGCTGGATGTAAACGAAGAGAAGCAGCGTCTCGGCAATCACCTGAAATACTTTATCAGTACGCTGGAAACAGGAAGCGGACAAGGCAAGAAGTTGGGTTTCATCGCTCAGGAGATGGGACGTGAAATCAATACGTTGGGCAGTAAGTCCAATCATGCGGAGATGCAGAAGATTGTCGTTCAGATGAAGGATGAGCTGGAGCAAATCAAGGAGCAAGTGCTGAATGTCATGTAATGTCAAAGTCAAATAGTCAAATCGTGAATAGGTAAATGGCAAAACTTATCATATTTTCAGCCCCTTCGGGTTCCGGCAAGTCTACGATTATCAATTATCTGCTGACGCAGAATCTGAATCTGGCTTTCTCCATCTCGGCCACCAGCCGTCCGCCCCGTGGAACGGAAAGAGATGGAGTGGAGTACTTCTTCCTGACTCCCGACGAGTTCCGCCGCCGCATAGCCAATGATGAATTCCTGGAGTATGAAGAGGTGTATCAGGACCGTTTCTACGGAACACTGAAGGAGCAGGTGGAAAAGCAGTTGGCCGCAGGGCAGAATGTCGTGTTCGATGTGGATGTAGTGGGTGGTTGTAACATCAAGAAATTCTACGGTGAACGTGCTTTGTCTGTTTTCATTCAGCCGCCTTCGGTGGAGGAATTGCGCAAGCGCCTGGTGGGTCGTGGAACGGATGCTCCCGAAGTAATAGAGAGCCGCGTGGCGAAAGCCGAATACGAACTGGGCTTTGCACCGAAATTCGACACTGTGATTGTGAACGATGACTTGGAGACTGCCAAAGCGGAAGCTTTGAAAGTGATTACTCGATTTTTGAACTCATGAAACGGAGCGGGGAACATCCTTGTGATTTTCTCATTGTAGCTTAATTGAATAAGTGAATATAGGAATCTTCAGCGGCTCATTCAATCCGATACACATCGGACATCTGGCTCTCGCCAATTATCTTTGCGAATACGGGGGGCTGGATGAAGTGTGGTTTATGGTTACCCCCCACAACCCGCTGAAGGAGGAAAGCGGGCTGATGGATGACAAGTTGCGCTTGAAACTGGTCCGGCTTGCCATTGAAGGTTATCCCAGGTTCCGTGCTTCCGATTTTGAATGCCATTTGCCCCGTCCTTCCTATACCGTCCATACGCTGGATGCGCTGAAACAAGCTTATCCACAACATGCTTTCCATCTTGTCATCGGTTCCGACAACTGGCAACTCTTCCCCCGTTGGTATGAATCGGAACGTATTCTTGCTGAAAACCATATTCTTGTTTATCCCCGCCCCGGTTATCCGGTGGAGGCCGCATCTTTACCGCAGAATGTACGGATGGTTTCTTCTCCGGTGTTCGAAATCAGCTCTACTTTTATCCGTCAGGCAATGGCAGAGGGGAAAGATGTGCGCTATTTCCTGCATCCGGCGGTCTATGCCGAATTGCAATGAATTTATTTCCTGTCTGCATAGTATTTGCTTCTTGAGGATTCGGGTATTGCTTATATATTTATGGGCTTTTCTTCAATGTTCCGGTTTATTCTGATTACCTTTGTGACTTAAACTTAAATAATGAAAAATGGAAAAATTTGATTACTCGCAAGTGCCGTACGGCTTTGGAGTATGCGCTTCTGTCGATTGTCCGAAAACTTCTACTTGTTTGCGCCATATAGCCTTAGAACACGCTCCTGTGAAACATGCATTCCTTCCGACGCTGACGCCCCAGAAGCTGGCAACTATAAAGGAGGGGAATTGTGAATATTATTGCTCCAATAAGACGGTGCGCTATGCTTGTGGTTTCACTCGTACTATCGAGTCTCTGACTGTGCGGGTTGCTGATACATTCCGTTGGCGGCTCATTGCCCGCTTGGGCCGTAAGAACTACTATCTGGCTCGCAGAGGTGAGTACTTGATTAAACCTGCCGACCAGAAATATATCATCGACCTGGCTCAAGAACTTGGCTTGCAGGCAGATGAGTACTTCGACGGATATGTGGACGGTTATAATTGGGAAAATTAAACACACGCGGGAACGACAGTTCCCCCTGATGGAAACAGCAGTTTCCCCAAGAGGGAACGCTCGTTTCCGCAAGTGGGAACTGGCGTATCCACAAGTGGAAACGGGCGTATCTGCGAGTGGAAACGAGCGTTCCTGTCTTTTCCTGATTTAGCTAGACGCTTTTTTGATTAATAAACTATATC
>CAJJYX010000031.1 GCA_905197435.1 uncultured Bacteroides sp. | reverse complement strand
CTATGGATATAGTTTATTAATCAAAAAAGCGTCTAGCTAAATCAGGAAAAGACAGATTATTGTCGTTCCCACTTGGGGAAACTGTCGTTCCTGCGTGCGGGAACGGGCGTATACACACATAGTTTTGCCGGTGATTCAAAAAACTACTGCCAACTCCGCGTACTATCAGGGCGAAAATTGTATCTTTGCCCCAAATAATGCATTATCGATTATGACAATAAAAGATTTTTTCTCTTTCCGGCAGAACAGATTCTTCTGGGTGAACATTCTTGCGATGGTCGTTGTGGTATTCGGACTGCTGTTCGGAGTGTTGAAAGGGCTGGACATATATACCCGTCACGGCGAGGCTGTGGTAGTGCCTGATGTAAAGGGCATGGGCGTGGCGGAAGCTGAGCAAATGTTCCGTAACCGCGGTCTGGCCTGTGTCGTCTCAGATTCCAGCTATGTCAAGACTCTTCCTGCCGGCTGCATCCTTGAATATAATCCGGCAGCCGGACAAAAAGTAAAAGAAGGACGTACTATCTATCTTACAATCAATACGATTGACATCCCTTTGCATGTAGTGCCCGATGTGGCAGACAACAGTTCGCTGCGGCAGGCGGAAGCGCGTATCCTGGCTTCAGGGTTTAAACTGGCCGAGATAGAATATATTCCGGGTGAGAGGGACTGGGTATATGGTGTGAAGTATAAGGGCCGCCAACTTTCTATCGGCGAAAAAGTGCCTACCGGTGCAGTGCTGACCTTGATGGTGGGAGATGGAGGTGTCTTGCCGACAGATTCCCTGGGAGTGGACTCTGTCGGAGGTGCCGTTGAACCAATGTCGTCCGGAGATTCCGCAGCAGACGAGTCCTGGTTCTGAACAAAGACAAACTTCAATCGTAAAAAAACAGTAAACCGTGATGATAGAAGAATTGCCGGATGACATAGATATAGATAATGATGAACTGGACGATGTAGAACCGGTCGGTGACGAGGCGCAACTCTACGAACACTTCCGTGTGGTGGTGGACAAGGGGCAGGAGATGATGCGTGTGGACAAATATTTGTTCGACCGTCTGACAAACGCTTCCCGTAACCGTATCCAGAAGGCCGCCGATGCAGGTTTTGTAATGGCCAACGGCAAGGCTGTGAAAAGCAGTTATAAAGTAAAGCCGTTGGATGTCATTACCGTGATGATGGACCGTCCACGCTATGAGAATGAAGTCATTCCCGAAGACATCCCCCTTAATATTGTATATGAGGACAAGTACCTGATGGTCGTGAACAAACCAGCCGGCCTGGTGGTGCATCCCGGTCATGGCAACTATCGCGGTACGCTTGTCAACGCCATAGCCTGGCACATGAAGGATAATCCCGATTATGACGCCAACGACCCGCATGTGGGTTTGGTGCACCGCATCGACAAGGACACTTCCGGTCTGCTGGTAATAGCCAAGACTCCGGACGCCAAGACAAATCTCGGCAACCAGTTTTTCAATAAGACGACCAAGCGCCGATACCGTGCGCTGGTCTGGGGCAATGTGGAGCAGGATGAAGGTACCGTTGTCGGTGACATCGGCCGTAATCCCAAAGACCGCATGCAGATGACTGTTCTTCCCGACGGTCAGGGAAAGCATGCCGTCACCCATTACAAGGTGCTCGAACGTTTGGGATATGTCACATTGGTGGAATGTATCCTTGAAACGGGGCGTACCCATCAAATCCGTGTGCACATGAAGCACATCGGCCATATACTTTTCAATGACGAACGTTACGGCGGGCATGAAATCCTGAAAGGAACCCATTTCGCCAAATATAAACAATTTGTAAACAACTGCTTCGACACTTGTCCGCGGCAGGCATTGCATGCCATGACGCTGGGGTTTGTGCATCCCGTCACCGGAGAAGAGATGTACTTCACCTCGGAATTGCCCGATGACATGACCCGGTTGATAGATAAATGGAGAGGCTATATCAGTAACAGAGAATTAGAATGAAACGCACTATTGCTATTGTAGGCGGAGGAGATACCTCCGAATACCACGTCTCCCTGCGTAGCGCACAAGGGATTTACTCCTTCATCGACAAGGAGAAGTATACATTGTATATTGTAGAAATGCACGGACCGGACTGGCATGTCCGGCTGCCCGACGGTACCAAAGTCCCCGTGGACCGCAATGACTTCAGCTTCATGCTGAATGGTGAGAAAGTGGCGTTTGACTTTGCCTATATCACTATTCACGGCACTCCGGGCGAGGACGGACGCTTGCAGGGGTATTTCGATATGCTCCACATTCCTTATTCGTGCTGTGGGGTGCTGGCAGCGGCGCTCACTTACGATAAGTTTGCCTGCAATCATTATCTCAAAGCGTTCGGCGTACGTATTGCCGAGTCATTGCTGCTGCGCAGCGGACAGTCGGTGACGGATGAAGATGTGATGGACAAGATCGGTTTGCCCTGCTTCATCAAGCCCAGTCAGGGAGGCTCCAGCTTCGGCGTGACCAAGGTAAAGACAAAGGAGCAAATACAGCCCGCCATAGCCAAGGCTTTTGAAGAAGCCCGGGAAGTGTTGGTGGAAGCCTTCATGGATGGAACGGAAGTTACTTGCGGCTGTTATAAAACAAAAGACAAGTCTGTGGTGTTCCCTATAACAGAGGTGGTGACTCATAACGAATACTTCGATTATGAAGCCAAGTACAATGGCGAGTCTGATGAAATTACCCCTGCACGTATTTCGGATGATTTGACCTGCCGGGTACAGACGTTGACCTCGGCCATTTATGACATTCTCGGGGCTTCCGGCATTATCCGTGTGGATTACATCATCACCGAAGGCGAGAAAATCAATCTGTTGGACATAAATACCACCCCCGGAATGACTCCCACCAGCTTCATTCCCCAGCAGGTCCGTGCTGCCGGGATGGATATAAAGGATGTAATGACAGATATTATAGAAAACAAGTTTAAGGATTAGGGATTAAGGATTAGGGATTAAGGGTTAGTGGGTGTACGATATAAAAATTAATTATCTACCCCTAATCCCTAACCCCTAACCCCTAACCCCTAATCCCTAACCCTTAATCATTATTCATTATGAATGCGAACGTGGAATTTGATGAAATCCGTCCTTATCATGACGAGGAGCTTCCTCAGATTTTTGAGGAGTTGATTGCCGACCCCGCATTTCGGCAGGCAGTTGATACTGTGATGCCCGGTGTACCTTTTGAGGTGTGGTCGCAGAAAATGCGCGCGTGTAAAACCAAGCTGGAGTTCCAGAAGACCTTCTGTTATGGACTTCTGTGGAAGCTGGCTAAAGAGGCTACGGATGGATTGACTTTGGACCATACTGCCCTGCCGGCTGATAAGTCGACGGCTTATACTTATATATCCAACCACCGCGACATTATCCTCGATTCCGGTTTCTTGTCCGTCCTCCTGGTAGACCAGGGCATGGATACGGTAGAGATAGCCATTGGCGACAACTTGCTTGTCTACCCGTGGATTAAGAAATTCGTGCGTGTCAATAAGTCCTTCATCGTGCAGCGCGGGCTGACCATGCGCCAGATGCTGGAGGCTTCTGCACGTATGTCCCGTTATATGCACCATACCATCAGAGAGAAGAAGCAATCCATCTGGATTGCACAGCGCGAAGGACGTGCCAAGGATTCCAACGACCGTACGCAGGACAGTGTACTGAAGATGCTGGCGATGGGCGGTGAAGGCGACGTTATTGACCGCTTGATGGAGATGAATATCGCTCCGCTTGCCATTTCTTACGAATACGACCCTTGCGACTTTCTGAAGGCACAGGAGTTCCAGCTGAAACGGGATGTTGAAGGCTATAAGAAAACGACGGCTGATGACTTGCTGAATATGCAGACCGGGCTGTTCGGCTATAAGGGCCGGGTACATTTCCAAATAGGCGCTTGCATCAATGATGAATTGGCCGGGATGGACCGCTCACTCCCGAAACCCGAACTTTTTGCACGCATATCTGCATTGATAGACAAGCGCATTCATGCCGGTTATCGTATATATCCCAATAATTATGTGGCGTATGACCTTCTCGAAGGGAATGAGGCTTTTTCGGCTCATTACACTGCCGGGGACAAGCAGCGTTTCGTGGCTTATATGGAAAAGCAATTGGAACGCATCGCCCTTCCCAATAAAGATGTGGCTTTCCTGCGCGAGAAGATGTTACTGATGTATGCCAACCCGTTGAAGAATTATTTGGCAGCCATAAAAGAATAAATACATGAAGAAGTACTGTTATTGGTGGATTTTACTTTTGCAGGTTTGCCTGTTGGCAGGCTGTGGCGATGACGATTATCATTATCCTTCTGTGAAGCTGGAGTTTCTGACTGCCTTTGCGGGGCCGGACGGTTATCTGCAGTCTGTCGTGACGGATGAGGGGGAGACTCTGCCGGTAGTGGAGGACAAGACGAAGACGAAAATAGAGGCAAATGCCTCAGTCCGCATCATCAGTAATTATGCTTCGGAGATGACTGCTGACGGGACTGCCGGTGTAGTGCTGTATGCCTTGAACGGCGTTCTTTCTGTTACTCCCCGGACGGCCGATAAGTTTGAGGAGGGTGTCAAGACGGATCCGGCTGACATGCTGGCTATCTGGATGGGGCACGACTACCTCAATATGACACTTGAAGTCAAGGAAAACGGTGAGCATAAGTTTCATTTTGTCGAAGATGAGGTGACTGTGGATGCTGTTACCGGGCGGAGTGAGGTGCATCTGACACTTTATCATGAGGCAAAGGAGAAAGTACAGTCTTATACCAGGCGCGCTTATGCTTCTGTCCCCTTGCGGCAGTATGCTGTAGAGGGCATACGGGAAGTTATGGTTCATTTCAGTATACACACTTATTCCGGTGACATCAAGACTTACGATTTTGTTTATATACCCTGATTAAAAATGGAATTTTCGATGAAGACATGGTTCGCGGGCCTTTGCCTCGCTTTTACAACTCTCTTTTCCTGCCAGCAGAAGGAAGGACAATTCAAGTCGGTTTCAGTGGATGACTTTTCCGCATTGATAGCCAATCCGGAGGTGCAACTGCTGGATGTACGCACTGTTGCCGAATACTCGGAAGGGCATGTGCCCCACAGCATTAATATCAATGTGCTGGATAAGTCGTTTGAAGCGATGGCCGACTCTACTCTGCAGAAAGACAAACCGGTCGCAGTGTACTGCCGTAGCGGTAAGCGCAGTAAAAAGGCTGCTGCCATACTGAGCAAAAAAGGGTATATAATCTATGACCTCGACAAAGGCTTTATCGGTTGGGAAGAAGCGGGCAAGGAAGTGGAAAAGTGATAGGATAATAGAGCGAGAGAGTGATAAAGAGGGTGTGCGGTTCAAACTCTGAACGGCACACCTTCATCTTCTGTCACTCTATTATTGTTTTTCAATCAGTCTCTTCAATACTACTGTTGCCGAAATCTCCCGGTTGGCAGCTTCGGGGATTACGATAGATTGCGGGCTTTCTATTACATCATCCGTTACAATCATGTTGCGTCGAACCGGCAGGCAGTGCATGAAGTAGGCATTATTGGTAACTGCCATTTGGCGGTCACTTACTGTCCAGGCACGGTCTTTACTCAATATTTGTCCATAGTTGTCGCCCGTATAGGCAGCCCAGTTCTTGGCGTAGACAAAATCGGCTCCTTCAAAGGCCTTCATCTGATCATATTCTACGCGGGCATTTCCTACGAATTTGGGGTCGAGCTCATAACCTTCGGGGTGTGTAATCACAAAGTCATAATCCGTTGCATTCATCCATTCGGCAAAGGAGTTGGGGACAGCCTGGGGCAATGGACGCGGATGCGGAGCCCATGTCATCACTATTTTGGGACGTGCTGTCTTCTTGTACTCCTCAATCGTAATCAGATCGGCGAAACTCTGCAGTGGATGGCGCGTGGCAGCTTCCATGGAGAATACCGGACGGCCGGAATACTTGATGAATTGGTTCAGTATCACTTCGTTGTAATCGTCTTCCTTGTTCTCAAAACGCGCAAAAGAACGTACACCGATGACATCGCAATAACAACCCATCACGGGAATGGCTTCCAGCAAATGTTCCGGTTTGTCACCA
Source organism: uncultured Bacteroides sp. (assembly GCA_905197435.1). Taxonomy (GTDB): domain Bacteria; phylum Bacteroidota; class Bacteroidia; order Bacteroidales; family Bacteroidaceae; genus Bacteroides. The sequence goes on along the minus strand of CAJJYX010000031.1, from coordinate 15,221 downwards.
TCCATGATGACGCCGCGTTCTGTTTCCAGTTTCCAGGCTCCCTGGTTGATGTCCAGTACAATCACGTTCATACCTAGATTCAATGCGGCTTTCTGTGTGCTGAGGCGGGTACGCAGGCTTGAGTTGAAGAAAATCATCATCAACGTTTTGTTACGTCCGAGTTCCACATATTTGAAACGGTCTTTCTTGATTTCAAATGCTTCGTCCAGTGCAGACTTCAGGTTACCGATGTCCTGCACGCAAGTAAAGTTCTTCATATATTTATAGTCTTTTTAGTGTATCTATATCTTTGTTGCATTAGCAATTAGGGCCTGGTTTGTCCGGAGCCTTCAATAATCCACTTGTACGTGGTGATCTCTTCCAAAGCCATCGGGCCACGGGCATGCAGCTTCTGGGTACTGATGCCGATTTCGGCGCCAAGTCCGAATTGTGCACCATCTGTGAAAGAGGTCGGTGCATTGACGTACACACAAGCAGCGTCTACTTCGCGGCAGAACTGTTCGGCGCGTGCCTTGTCTTCTGTAATGATGCATTCGCTATGTTTGGAGCCGTATTTCCGGATATGTGCCAGTGCTTCTTGAAAGGAATTCACGGTCTTAATGGCCATTTTGTAGTCCAGGAATTCTCTTCCGTAACAGTCTTCAGTGGCAAGTCTCAACAGTTCGGCAGGATATTTGCCAAGCAGGCTGTGATAGGCGGGCTCATCGGCAAATATCTCTACATTGCTTAATTGTAGCGGCAGGCATAGGTCTGGCAAATCAATCAGACTGTCGGCTTCGATAATCAGGCAATCCAAAGCATTGCAGACACTGACGCGGCGTGTTTTGGCATTGGCAATGATGGATGGGCCTATGATAATGTCGCCATAGCGGTCGAAGAATGTGTGGCATACGCCGGCACCGGTTTCTATAACCGGCACTGTGGCATTCTGGCGTACGAAGTTTATCAGACTGCTGCTGCCACGGGGAATTATCAAATCTACATAATTGTTGGCATGCAGTAGCTCGGTTGTTGCCTCTCTGTCGGCAGGGAGCAGTTCCACAATATGTGTATCCACATTGAAGTGTTCCAATACCTCATGTATCACACTGATTATGGCACGATTGGAATAGTCGGCATCGCTTCCGCCTTTCAGGATACAGGCATTGCCGCTTTTGAGGCAGAGTGAGAATACGTCGAAACTGACGTTGGGGCGGGCTTCGTAGATGATACCGATGACACCGAAAGGTACACTGACCCTTCTTATCTTCAGTCCGTTGGGTAATACATTCTCTTTGAGAATCCGTCCTAATGGCGAAGGAAGGGCGGCTACATTGCGGATGTCTGCAGCAATGTCTTGCAAACGGCTTTTTGTCAGTTTCAGGCGGTCGTATTTCGGATTGGTGGGATTCATGCGCTCCAAATCTTTCTGGTTTTCACTCAGAATGAAAGCCGTTTTGTCAATGGCAGCGTCTGCAACAGCCTGTAATATCTGGTTGATTTCTTTGTCGCTTAATGCCAAAATGTTTCGGCTGGCATTTTGCACAGCAACAAAAGTTTTGTTTAAGTTCATTTTCTTAGTTAATAGAATGTGATAAATATGTAAGTATAATATATTATGAAATAGTATTCGTCAGTGGCTTATTCTATGTACAAGTAATCATAGTGTACTACGGGTTTCTTTCCATGTTTTCCCATCGCTTCCCGTGCCTGATTGGAGTCGCAATTGGCTTTCCCCACCCCGATGGGTTTGCCCCCGAAGTCGATAATCCGTACGATATCATCCTTCTCAAACTCACCTATGACGTCAGTGATACCTACCGGAAGGATGCTTACTGCTTTGTCAGAGAAAAGCAATTCGGTGGCACAGTGATTGATGTGTAGTTCGCCTTTGGCAAACCCTTCACTGTGTGCAATCCACTTTTTGATGCTCGATACCGGTTGCGGAGACGGGATGAAGCGGGTATAGGGCAGTTGGTAATCATCCTGCACGGTGCTCATTCCTTCATTTTTCATCCTTCGTTCTTCATTTTTCAGTATCTCCACGAGGATGTTGTCACGCTTTCCGTTGGCTATGATGACTGTGATGCCCTCATCGGCCACTTTGCGGGCAATATTGGTTTTGGTCAGCATGCCGCCACGTCCGAAACTGGACTTGGAAGTTTGTATGTAGGAGGAGAGATCTTTGCCTTGCCCTATCTCGCGGATGACTTGAGAGTCCGGATCGGCGGGTGAACCATTGTAGATGCCGTCGATGTTACTGAGAATGATCAGTGCTTGCGCGTCCATCATAGAAGCTATCAGGCCGGATAGCTCATCGTTATCGGTGAACATCAGCTCACTCACGGAGATGGTATCGTTCTCATTGACAATGGGGATCACACCGTTTTCCAACATTACGGTCATACAGTTTTTTTGGTTGAGGTAATGGCGGCGGGTGGAAAAGTTTTCTTTCATTGTGAGTACTTGCCCCACAGGGATGCCATGCTCGCGGAACAGCTCGTAATAGCGGTTGATCAGCTTGGCTTGTCCCACAGCGGAAAACAATTGGCGTTGGTCTACACTGTCCAACTTCTTGGCAGGGTGCACCTCGCTACGTCCTGAGGCAACTGCCCCGGAGGAGATAAGTATTATTTCTTTGCCTGCCTTGTGCAGCTCGGCTATCTGGTCCACCAGAGCGGACATACGGGTAACGTCGAGAGTGCCGTCACGACGTGTCAAAACATTGCTGCCTACTTTGACAGCAATCCTACTGAAATCAATCTCCATTTTCTTTCTTTTCGTATTCGCGAACCACTTCCATTGCAGCTTCGTAGTCCTTCTCATTGACGAGAACGGAAATGTCAACAGCAGTGGCAGGCAGCACAACGTTTACTACCATTTCATCTTTTGTTACAGCTTCAATATCGCTATTTCCCAGCAGGCTCTTTACAAGTTCTGCTTCCCAAGGTGAACCGGTGAACACCTCAACGAGTTTGCTCTTATCTTCTTCTTTCATGATGGTATGAATTTAGAGTTTTCTGTCCTACAAATATAACAAATGTTTTTGTTTTAATGTTTAATACTGACGGATTTATAGCTCAATCCTCTCAACTCTTATTGATTCATTTAAGAATGTGGAAGCCGATTCCGTAAATTTCTCTTCTGATTCTGTGGTACGGTAGACGCATCTTCCGCCTTTGGTACATTTCTTGTCCATTTCCGGATGGCGGTGAAGATAGTCTTTCAAGCTATCTGCCACCAGCTCTCCTTGAGTGACGGTTGTGATGCCGTCGGGCATGTATTGCTGTATCTTAGGTAGCAGTAGAGGGAAGTGGGTACATCCCAGAATAACGGTATCTATCTGCTTGTCCTTGGCCAGCAATTCACTGATATATTTACGTACAAAATAATCAGTACCGTCTCCTTGTGCTTCATTGTTTTCCACCAGAGAGACCCATAACGGGCAAGCCTCTCCGCTGACCTTTATGTCGGGGAAGAGCTTGTGCACTTCCAACGGGTAGGATTCCGATTTGATGGTTCCGGCCGTAGCGAGTACACCGATATGGCGACTGTGGGTAATACTGCCTATACATTCTACAGTGGGGCGGATCACTCCCAATACACGGCGCATTGGGTCGAGGCGGGGTAAATCGTTCATCTGTATGCTGCGTAAGGCTTTTGCCGAAGCAGTGTTGCATGCCAGGATGACGAGATGGCAACCCATCTCGAACAGTTTAGTGACTGCCTGCAGGGTGAATTCGTAGACAATCTCGAATGAACGGGTCCCGTAAGGGGCACGCGCATTGTCACCCAAGTAGATGTAGTCGTATTGGGGAAGGGCTTCCCGTATTTTGCTCAGGATAGTTAGTCCGCCATATCCGGAATCGAATACTCCGATGGGACCGGCTGCAGAAGGTAATGTCTGTTTCATGCTTCTAAAGGCTATGTACCATGCAAAGATAGTGCAAATTTCTCAGTAATGTACAAAAAATAAGCGCGGATAAAACTACCCGCGCTTACTCTATCTTAAATAATTTTGTTATTTAATGCCCAATTGTGTTTTAACTTTGGCTGTTACATCAACACTTTGTGCTCCTACGAAAGGTATCGGGGTACGGGCCAGATCGAAGATGTATACAACGCCTTCTGCTTTACCTACAGCTTGGATAGCATCATCCAGTTTTTTATAGATAGGAGCCATAGCATCTTGCTGTGCTTTCTGCATACTTTGATAAGCTTCCTGTTGGAATTGCTCCTGGCGTTGAGCCATATCCTGCAATTCTTTCTGGCGTCTATCTGCAATGTTCTTCGGCAAAGAGTCTGCTTGTGCTAAAAATTCTTGATACTTCTTTTGGAATTCTTCATTGGTACGCTGCATTTCATCCTGGTATTTTTTAGACATAGCATCCAGGTCGGCTTGTGCTTTGGTAAATTCAGGCATAACAGCGATTACTTCTTGAGAATTCATGTGAGCGAATTTAGCTTGCGCCATAGCTCCCAGCGGGAGGGCGAACATAATTACGAGTAGTGCGATTTTTTTAAGCATAATGTTTATTATTTATTTAAATGATTATTCGTTGGGGACAAATATAGCGCAAACTGAACGCAATACAAAATAAGCAAGCCTATTTTTAATTCTGAATGCAGTCAATATGCTGGAACAAATGTATAAAATTAATTTGAATATCCCAGTTTTGCAAGTACCTCATTGCTGATGTCGATACTCGGTGAGGCAAAAATGATACTTGATGCGGAAGCGCGGTCTACAACTACCGCATATCCGTTCTGTGCAGCAATTTCCTTCACAACATTGTATATTTCATCCTGAATAGGTTGCATCAGACTTTCACGTTTTTTATACAGTTCGCCTTCCGGACCAAAGTATTTGCGGCGCAGTTCGGCTGCTGATTTTTCTTTAGCGACAATCTCTTCTTCCTTTTTACCTCTCTGTGTTTCAGAAAGGGAAGCTATCTGAGACTGATAGCTCTTATACAGAGTTTTGGCTTCTTCGGAAATCTTTTCGACTTCGCTTTGCCATTGCCTGGAGGCTTGCTCCAGTTGCTCGTTGGCACGTTCGTATGCAGGAATATTCTCCAAGATATATTCCATGTCAATCAAGGCGAACTTCTGTGCACTGGCCGTTATGCTTACAGCAAACAGCGTAAAAAGGATCAATAAACTCTTCTTCATAACGATACTGCATTAATTGTCAATTATCCATTGCTTAGAATTCCTGTCCCAGAATGAAGTGGAACTGGCTGCCGCCATATTGCGAGGAACCTAATACTTTGTCGAAACCGTAAGCCCAGTCAATCCCCATCATACCAATCATAGGGAGGAAGATGCGGACACCGACACCGGCTGAACGCTTCAATTCGAACGGGTTGAACTTGTTGACATCCTGCCAAGCATTACCGGCTTCCACGAACGTTAACGCATAAATACTCGTACTTGTTTCCAACATCAACGGATATCTTAATTCCAGGCCGAGACGGGTATAGGCATAACCCTCGTAACCGTACGGGGTCAATGAACTGTTTTCATAACCGCGGAGGGCAACACTTTCCGTTGCATAGCTGGAGTAGCCGGTCATACCGTCACCACCCACGTCAAATGTTTCGAACGGAGACTTTTTGTATTTGTTGTAATGTCCCAGCAAACCGAATTCCACGCGTCCCATTAATACCGGAGTGCGCTTAACGGTAATCGGGTCCATCAACGGGATGTAAATTTTAGATTTGAATTTCCACTTGTGATATTCAATCCACTTGTGCATCTTGTTCATGTCTTCCTGGTTGCTGGTGCTGTACTTGCTATAATCGGTACCGTCAAACAAAGAGTAGGGCGGTGTGATTTGAGCAGACAGCGAGAACTCGGAGCCTTGGCGAGGATAAATCGGGTTGTCGATAGAGCTACGGGACAAGGTCAAATTGATGCTGAGGTTGTTACACTTACCATTGGTAACCGGGAAGTATTGCCAATCGCTCAGGATATACCGTTGGTAAGACAATTCGGCTGTGAACTGGAAGTAGTCATCCGGCCACTTCAGACGTTTACCGAACATCACAGCAAGACCATACATCTGGATAGACTTATCTGGATCGTAATAATTCTCATAACTGTTGTAGTTACCGTAGTTATACATGCCGTAACCATACATGCCGCTGTAATAGCTGTTGTAGTAATTGTTCATGTAGGCCGAGTTGTAGTAACGGCTACTGATGTCAGTCTGGCGTGAATAAAATGCCGATACGGAGAATGCGTTCGGGCGCTTACCGCCAAACCACGGGTCATAGAACGAAACGCTGTATGACTGATAGTATTTGGCATTGGTCTGGCCGCTGATGGTCAATGTCTGGCCGTCACCTTGCGGGAGGATACCACGGTAGTTCTCGCCTGGATGCAACAAGTTTGACAGTGAGAAGTTGGTGAACTTCAGACTTAACTTACCGATAATACCCGTTTGTCCCCAACCGGCGGAGAACTCTACCTGGTCGTTGGCTTTGGATACAAGGTCGTAGCCGATGTCTACCGTACCGTCTTCCGGTCTCGGCTGGATGTCGGGCTTGATTTGTTCGGGGTCGAAGTGTCCCATCTGCTGGATTTCACGCATGGAACGCATCAGGTCTTCACGGCTGAACAGTTCGCCCGGACGGGTACGAAGTTCACGACGTACTACGTTTTCATACAAACGGTCGTTACCGTTGATGCTGACTTTATTGATGGTAGCTTGGCGACCTTCGTAAATACGCATCTCCAGGTCGATGGAGTCTCCTACGATGTTCACTTCCACTGGTTCGAGGCTATAGAACAGATAACCGTTATTATAGTATAGGTTACCAATGGCGTCATCATCGGTCATGGTACGTTCTTCAAGTAATTTTTGGTTGTAGACGTCACCCTTCTTCATTTGGAGGAGGTAGTTCAGTTGTTCGGAAGGATACAGCGTGTTACCTACCCACGTTACATTGCGGAGGTAGTATTTCTGTCCTTCCTCGATTTGCATAAAGATATCCACCGTACGGTCATCATACGGTTTGATGCTGTCTGTCACGATAATGGCGTCACGATAACCCAACTCGTTATATTTATCAATAATCAACTGCTTGTCCGCTTCGTAGTTGTCCTCAATGAATTTCTTGGTGCGGAATAGATTGAGTAACTTGCCCTTTTCGTTTGTTTTCTTCATCACACGCTTCAGCTTCTTGGTCGCGAGCGCCTCGTTGCCTGTGATAGTGATTTGATGCACTTTCACTTTTTCTTTCTTGTCGATGTCGATGTTGACAATCACTTCGTTCTTCTTTTCCGGATCATCCCGCTGGGTGATAATCACATCTGCATTTTTGAAGCCTTTATCGTCAAAATAGCGTTTTATCAGGGTTTTGGCACGATCCACTAAGTTAGGTGTAATTTGCCCGCCCTTTATCATACCGATTCTGCTTTCCAGGTCTTCACGCTCCGACTTTTTCACACCGTTGTAACGGATATCGGAAACACGCGGGCGCATGGTCAGATGAATGGTCAGCCAAATCTGGTCACCTTCGATCTTGTCTGCTGTGATTTCCACGTCAGAGAACAGACCGTGACGCCAGTAGCGCTTACAAGCTTGTGTAATTTCATCGCCAGGCACGGTGATAGTCTGTCCTTTAGACAGCCCGGATAATCCGACAATTACATAGTCCTCATAGTTCTGGGCTCCTTCGACCTTAATGTCTGCTATTTCATACTTTTTGGGTGTTCCCGAATAGAGTATAACCGGCTTTTCGGTTTCATCGGTGTTGTTTACGTCTTGTGCTGCGGTTGTCAGTGCGCAGCCAAAAAGGCAGACAAACGTTACGAGTATGGAGAAAATACGATAGTGCATCTTTTTTATTTACTATTTTACAATTTACTATTTACTATTTGTGTGTCCGGTGATTAACTGATTTGCTCACTGGTCTTGCCAAATCTGCGTTCGCGTTTCTGATAATCACATATGGCTTTGCGAAATTCTTCTTCACGGAAGTCGGGCCAGTAGGTGTCACAGAAATAAAGTTCCGAATAGGCGCATTGCCAAAGCATGTAGTTGCTGAGGCGGAGCTCTCCTCCGGTGCGTATAAGCAGGTCGGGGTCGGGCATGAAGTTTGTTGTAAGATGGCGGGATATGAGCTCACTGTCGATTTGTTCGGGTTCCAACTCACCCTTTTGTACCAATTCCGCCATTTGCCTGGCAGCTTCCGTCATTTCCCAGCGGGAAGAATAGCTCAGTGCCAGTACCAGACACATCCCCGTGTTGTGGGAGGTATGTGCCACGCAAGTGCTGAGCCGTTGCTGTACGTTGTCAGGCAACTTTTCAAGATCTCCAATAACCCGGAAACTGATATTGTTCTTCATGAACGTCTCTTCTTCGATAGAGTCAAAGAGAAGTCCCATCAAAGCAGCTACCTCGTCCGACGGGCGATTCCAGTTCTCGGTAGAGAACGTGTATAAAGTAAGGTATCTGACTCCTAATTTGGCGGCTTCTTCTGCAATGACGTGCACCGTTTCTGCACCGACATGGTGTCCATAGCTGCGCTCGTGTCCACGCTGCTTGGCCCACCGTCCGTTACCGTCCATGATAATCGCCACGTGCTTGGGTATCCGCTTTAGATCGATTTCTTCCTTATATGACATCATTATTATTGTATTTCGAAGCCCAATCTGTTAAGACGTCCGCGCCATACTTCATTCTTGGTGCCGTCACCACCAAATATTACCCAAATGAAATCCCGCTTGTCTGCTGGGGCTACTGTTTTGTCTTTCGTTGGTTCTACTATAATGGAGTACGCACCTTTACCTTTGAACTCCTGAGGTAGCAGGAACTTGGTCTCTGTCTTATTCCATGCAATGCCTGTAATGGAGTTGTAGATGGCATCAAGTTCTCCTCCGAAACAATAGAACATGTCGCCATAGTACATGATGGCGGGGTTGGTCATGCCGGGACAGTATGTGTCATACCAAGTATTGACCAGGCTTGCCCAACCTTTGCCGTCCAAAGAGAACCAGGGTACTGTTTCTTTAGCATTAGCTAACGGCATTCCTGCCAGAACCACTTTTTCTACACCATTGCCGGTGCTGGTCCTGGTGGTGGATATATTTTCGGTAGGGAATCCTGCCGGTACTTCCTCAAGGATAAGGCTTCCACCCGTATCTTCCGCGTCTTCCCAATTCTTTCCATCCTTGCAGATATTGAAATATTGCTTTCCATCGATTTCTACAATGCCGGAAATCTGGTCGGAGAAACCGTTGATGAGGGCTATGACGTTATTCCCCAATGTGGTGACTTCCGTCCAAACGGCACCATTGGTGGAACCGAATACTTTTTTACTTTCTGTAACCATGTAGAGTGCATTGTTATACTCTATCGCAGATGTCAGTTTTGCATCCGGGGGCAGGTTGGTGATATTGACTTCACTCCAATTGTATTTATCGGGTGCTGTCGACGTCTTATAAGCGGTAGTGTAGGAGGTATAGACAAACAGCTCATCTCCCAGTACAATTGCTTTCTGCTTACCGGTATTGATAGTATTGGAGAATATAGGTCCTCTTTCCTGCATGTCTGTCCAGACAAGTGAGTCCGGATCTTGCAAGTGTACATTAACTTTCAGCTTATATTCGCGAACTGTAACCCCATCGGCTGCATGTGCTTTGAACAGCATGCCGGCATCGTTATTCATGGCGGGTCTTAAGTCTACGGAGTCCGACATGACAAATACCGTATCGGTAGGTGAACCTGAGGTTATCCAACCTGTAACGGTCATTGTGTCAATCAGGATACGATCGATGATGGTATCTGAACCTACAGGCAATGAATCTCTGTTATAGATGAGTCTATTGATCTGGTCAATTGTAAATTTGTAATGTCTGCCATGTATGGTATCAATACCAAAAGCATGTATAGTAGCATCGGAGCTAAATTCATAATTGTCGTCAGAGTCAAGGCATGAACTTATAGAAAATGACACAATAAGAAAACTCACAATTACTGATAGAAACTTTATTCTCATTTTGAAAGTTAGTGTTTATTTACAAGTTGCAAAAATAGGAACATTTTTTTCTATAAACAGCTTTAAGGGGAAGTTTTATATAAAATTATAGATAATATGACTGTTTTTCTCGATAAAAAAGCCCTGAAATGAGGCTATTGGCTGTTTCCTGCAGCCGTGTAATGACGAAAACTCCTGCTGAAAGAATATTCTCTCGTAAATGGATATTTATCTCCGATTTCAGGTGCTTTGATTCCGGAGTGAAGGAGGCATGGGGCTTCTTCTACGAAGATTTCATCCCACAACCCGGCATCAATGAATGACTGGAGCGTTTGGCTCCCTCCCTCTACCAGAAGGGATTGTAAACCGCGTGTGTACATTGTTTCCATGATGGCGGGAAGAATATTCTGTCGGTAGTCGCTAACCGACAGATATTCGACATTGGGCAACGATGCATGCGGAGTTTCTGTAAATACAAGGGTCGGTACGCTGCCGTCAAACAGATGCATGCCGGAGGATAATGTTTGTTTCCGGTCCAGCACAATACGCACAGGCGAGTGGCCGCACCAATGGCGGACATTCAAGTTGGGATTGTCCAGCTTGGCTGTATGGGTACCTACCAGAATGGCACTGTGCTCTGCTCGCTTTTTGTGCACCAGCATCGATGTCAGTGGGCTGGAAAGGATAACCGGTTTACCGTCTGTGCGGGAAATATCAATGAATCTATCAGAAGATTCCGCCCACTTCAATGTGATATAGGGGCGTCTCAGGGTATGGAAGGTGATGAACCTGCGGATAAGTTGCCGGCATTCTGCTTCCAATACTCCGACCGTAACTTCACGTCCGGCATCTTTCAGTTTCTGTATGCCCCGGCCTGCAACTCTGGAGAAGGGGTCTTGACATCCGATGACGATGCGTGGAATCTGTTTCTCAATGATTAAGTCTGCGCAGGGGGGAGTCTTGCCGTAATGTGAACATGGTTCCAGACTGACATAGATAGTGGAATGTCTCAGCAGGGATGCCTCTTTTACGGAGCGGATGGCGTTGACTTCGGCGTGAGCCTCTCCATAGTGCGCATGGTAACCTTCGCCTATGATTTTCCCGTCACATACTATTACTGCCCCCACCATCGGGTTGGGCGCTACGTTGCATAGACCGTTTTGTGCCAGTTGGATGCATCGCAGCATGTATTTCTCTTCTTCTGAATTCATATCCTTGTTTACCTTTTGGTTGAATAATCAAAATTAATGATTACTTTTGCAGCCCGAATAAGGCCTGACCCCATGAATGTAACCATTTCACATATCCGCAACATTTTGCAAGAATGCTATCCTCCCCGGGAGGCCGCCAATCTTTCCCGCATAGTCTGTTGTGAAATGTTTGGCCAGAGTGATATTGATTATTATCTGGGCAAAGATATGATTTTATCTTCAAAAGATAAAAGGGAATTGGAAAGCATTCTTTCCCGCCTGTGTAATTTTGAACCGATACAGTATGTACAGGGCATTGCCCGTTTCTTGGGACGCACTTTTCGAGTAGCTCCGGGAGTACTTATTCCCCGTCCCGAAACGGAAGAGTTGGTGGAAAGAATGCTGAAGGAAGTCGCTCCGTCTTCCCGCATCCTTGATATTGGTACAGGCAGTGGTTGCATTGCCGTGACTCTGTCCAAGGAATTGCCGGAGGCGGAAGTGACTGCTTGGGATATTTCCGAAGAGGCTCTTTCCATAGCCGGTGATAATAACCGATTTTTGCAGGCTTCTGTACGGTTCGTGCAGCATGATGTCCTGACGTACCAGCCGGTAGAGGATGATTGTTTTGATGTGATAGTCAGTAATCCGCCTTATGTTACGGAGGCGGAAAAGCAGGATATGGAACAAAATGTCTTGGGCTGGGAACCTTCTGTGGCTTTGTTTGTTCCAAATAATGATCCGCTCCGTTTCTATCGGCGTATAGGTGAATTGGGGCGGAAGATGTTGGTGGCCGGCGGCCGGCTCTATTTTGAAATTAACCGGGCATTCGGAGATGCTGTTGCTTCGATGCTTCGCGGGCAAGGCTATGCGAATGTCCATATCCGAAAAGATATTTCCGGCAATGACCGGTATGTAATTGCAGAACGATGATGGGAATAACTGAAACAGAAGCTTTGAACAGAGTGGCAGCTTATTGTTCCACTGCCGAGCATTGCCGGACGGAGATTGCTGAGAAACTGCAACGTTGGGGCATTGCTTATGATGCCATAGACCGTATAATCAACCGCTTGGAACAAGAAAAGTATATTGATGAGGAGCGTTTTTGCCGTGCTTTCATCAGCGACAAATACCGCTTTGCCAAGTGGGGCAAGATGAAGATTGGGCAGGCACTTCAATTGAAAAAGATATCTTCGTCTGTCTATCGCCCTTATCTGAATGAGATCGATGAAGAGGAATATCATGCTGTTCTGCAGAAACTGCTGGCGGCAAAGCGGAAAAGCGTCCGTGCCGAAAACGAATATGAATTGAATGGTAAACTGGTTCGTTTTGCATTGAGCAGAGGATTTGAAATGAAGGATATATGCCGTTGCATTGCCGTTTCTGAGGAAAATGACTGTCTTGAATGAAAAAATATCGGCTTTCTCTTTTCTATTCTCGTTCTGTTTCCGTATTTTTGTGCCATATTTATCATAATAGATTAGTTTTGCTATGAAAACTTTAGAAAGATTGTTTGCAGAGAAGTTGCTGAAGATAAAAGCGATTAAACTACAACCGGCTAACCCGTTTACTTGGGCGTCCGGATGGAAGTCCCCGTTTTATTGTGATAACCGCAAAACCCTTTCTTATCCTTCTCTCCGTAATTTTGTGAAGACTGAAATTACGCGTTTGATTTTGGAACGTTTCGGACAGGTAGATGCCATTGCAGGTGTGGCTACAGGAGCTATACCACAAGGTGCCTTGGTGGCCGATGCATTGAACCTGCCGTTTGTATATGTACGCTCCACTCCGAAAGACCATGGATTGGAGAATTTGATTGAAGGCGAACTTCGTCCCGGCATGAAGGTGGTGGTCGTAGAAGATTTGATTTCTACGGGCGGAAGCAGCTTGAAGGCAGTGGAAGCTATTCGCCGTGACGGATGTGAGGTTATCGGTATGGTTGCTGCCTATACTTATGGTTTCCCGGTTGCCGAAAAGGCTTTCAAAGATGCCAAAGTGCCTTTGGTGACGCTGACTAATTACGAAGCTGTGATGGAAGTGGCATTGCGTACGGGCTATATCGAGGAAAAAGATGTGGCGACTTTGAATGAATGGCGTAAAGACCCTGCACATTGGGAATCAGGGAAATAAGAACTTATTTGTAAAAATGTCAATATGGATAAAAGAGCCATTCGGATAGATTCTGTCCGGATAGTTCTTTTTTCTTTTTAAATACGATTGGATTATGACGAAATTTGAGAGTGGAGTAAAGGTAGTACCGGCTTCGCAAGAAGCTGTTTATAAGACACTTTCCAACCTGAGCAATCTGGAGAAGGTGAAGGACCGTCTGCCTGAAGACAAAGTGAAGAACTTGAGTTTTGATGAGGAGAGTATGACGATAGAAGTAGCTCCCGTAGGAAAGATTACGCTGCAGATTGTGGAAAAGGAACCTTGCAAGTGCATTAAGTTTGCAACAACCACTTCACCGCTGCCGTTCAATCTGTGGATACAGATTGTGCCTGTAACCGAAACCGAATGCAAGATGAAGCTGACCATCGGCATGGAGATAAATCCGTTTATGAAAACTATGGTACAGAAGCCCTTGCAGGAAGGGTTGGAGAAGATGGCAGATATGCTGGCGATGATACAATATTAGTCGTTATAACTTATAACTCAATTTTATGGCTCAGAAACTTTGGGAAAAATCCGTTCAGGTAAATAAGGATATCGAACGCTTCACGGTAGGTCGTGATCGTGAAATGGATCTTTATTTGGCAAAGTATGATGTGCTGGGGTCCATGGCACACATCACGATGCTCGAAAGTATAGGCTTGCTGACGAAGGCAGAACTGCAGCAACTGCTTGTCGAGTTGAAGAATATCTATGCAATGGCCGAGCGTGGAGAATTTGTAATAGAAGAGGGGGTAGAAGACGTCCACTCTCAAGTGGAGCTTATGCTGACACGCAGCTTGGGTGATGTAGGCAAGAAAATACATAGTGGACGTTCGCGCAACGACCAAGTGCTGCTTGACTTGAAACTCTTTACCCGTGCGGAGATAAAGGAAGTGGCGGAAGCTGTGGAGCAATTGTTCCATGTATTGATTATGCAGAGCGAACGCTACAAGAATGTGTTGATGCCGGGGTATACCCACTTGCAGATAGCCATGCCGTCTTCTTTCGGGCTTTGGTTCGGGGCATATGCTGAGAGCTTGGTAGACGATATGTTGTTCCTTCAGGCTGCTTTCAAGATGTGCAACCGTAATCCTTTGGGCTCTGCTGCGGGATATGGCTCTTCATTTCCGTTGAACCGTACGATGACTACCCGTCTTTTGGGATTCGACTCTCTTAATTACAACGTGGTATATGCCCAGATGGGGCGTGGTAAAATGGAACGTAATGTAGCCTTTGCTCTTGCCAGTGTAGCTGGAACGATATCCAAATTGGCTTTTGATGCATGTCTGTTCAATAGTCAGAATTTCGGCTTTGTGAAGCTTCCGGACGATTGCACCACCGGTTCCAGTATTATGCCTCACAAGAAGAATCCGGATGTTTTTGAACTGACGCGTGCCAAGTGCAACAAGCTGCAATCCCTTCCCCAGCAGATTATGATGATAGCCAATAATCTTCCTTCCGGCTATTTCCGTGACTTGCAGATTATCAAAGAGGTCTTCCTACCCGCGTTTCAGGAGTTGAAAGACTGTCTGCAGATGACGACTTACATTATGAATGAAATCAAGGTGAACGAGCATATTCTTGATGATGATAAGTATCTGCTTATCTTCAGTGTGGAAGAGGTGAATCGCCTGGCACGTGAAGGAATGCCTTTCCGTGATGCCTACAAGAAAGTGGGGCTGGATATTGAAGCCGGAAACTTTGCGCATGATAAGAAAGTGCACCATACCCATGAAGGAAGTATCGGAAACCTTTGCAATGATGAAATTACTGCATTGATGCAGAAAGTGGTGGATGGCTTTAATTTTGAAACGATGCAGGCTGCCGAAAAGGAACTGCTGGGCAGATAAAAAGTAAAATAGAGGTTGTGTAAATTAAACTGTGTCATGCTCTATTCTCATTCAATCTCATCTGTCGG
>CAJJYX010000030.1 GCA_905197435.1 uncultured Bacteroides sp. | reverse complement strand
AAGCCGACGGACAATGCTGTCGCGGAACGTGCCAACGGGATTATCAAGACGGAATGTGTCTATCGAAGGGACAGATTCAATGACATCGGGCATGCGAAGCAGGTTATAGGACGCTATATCCACTTCTACAATTACCGCAGACCGCATATGAGCATCGGATACAAGACACCCGCATTGGCTCATCTGGAAACGGGGGAGCAGAAAAGGAAATGGAAAAAGAAAGAATATCCTGCCAAAGACTGCAAGGAAAGACAGGATTCAATATCTTTGCAGGGCTGAACTACAAGTCAGCAAGAACGGTGTCAACGAAAACAGCACAACCTCTTCGGTTGTGTCTATTCGGACAGTATGACTTCGGAACCAATGACTACTATATCAGTACTACATTTTAGAAACTGTCTATGGATATAGTTTATTAATCAAAAAAGCGTCTAGCTAAATCAGGAAAAGACAGGAACGACAGTTTCCCCAAGCGGGAACGACAGTTTCCCCAAGTGGGAACGGCAGTTTCCCCAAGTGGGAACGGCAGTAACCACAAGTGGGAACGACAGTAACCACAAGTGGGAACGACATCCCAAAGACGCACATCCAATGAAATGCACAGGATAGTTGATCAGAGCCGCCGGTTTCTTCCCGCATCAATACGCAGGAAGATAAACAGCAGAATGGTGAACCCCCAAAGAGAAGAGCCACCGTAGCTAAAGAAAGGCAACGGAATGCCGATTACAGGAGTCAGCCCCAGCACCATGCCGATATTGATGAACAAATGGAATAGGAATATGCTGAGCACAGAATAGCCGTACACCCGCCCAAACGGGGACTGTTGCCGCTCGGCCACAACAATAAGCCGCAAAATGAGAATGAGGAACAGTAGCAACACAGCTGTGGAGCCTACGAAACCTTCCTCCTCGCCCACCGTGCAAAAGATGAAGTCTGTATCTTGCTCCGGCACATACTTCAGTTTTGTCTGCGTACCGTTCAAGAAGCCCTTGCCGGTCAGCCCTCCGGAGCCGATGGCTATCTTCGACTGGTTCACATTATAACCGGCACCGGCAAGGTCTTCCTCCATGCCGAGCACCACCTTGATACGTATCTGCTGATGGGGTTCCAGTACCTTGTTGAAGAAGTAGTCGCTGGAATAGAGAAAACCGACGGAGCCCAAAGCAAACAGCCCTATCAGGAAATAAGATAAATGGCGCTCGCTTAAAGAGAGAAAGACAAGATAGCCGACAACAAGCGCACAAAGTCCCCACTGTACCCACACCAAGTTGAAAGGCGTCACATATTCCGAAATCAGATAAGCCACAAACAACGCTCCCAGCGAACCGCCAATAATATTCCTTGCCGGCTCCCAACGCTTCTTATATACCCATACCATACCTCCGGCAAAAAGCAGCACCATCAGCAATACGGCAAATTCTCCGATAGGTGTCGGCGTATCGGCAATCATCACCGCGTCAAAACGGATGCCCACCACAAAGTAGACCACAGCACATATACCCGAGAATAGCACCACGCCCGGCATCCCCTCCCGATAAAGCATCAGGAAAAATGCCGAATATACCAATGCCGAACCCGTCTCCCGTTGCAGGATAATCAGCAACATGGGGAAGAGAATCAGGAAAACCAACATAAGGGCACTTCTCCAGTTCTTCATCGTAAACGAATAGGCACTCATATACTTGGCCAGCGCCAGCGCCGTGGCAAACTTGGCAAACTCCGCCGGCTGCAGACTGACCGGCCCCAGAATGAGCCATGAGCGCGACCCTTTCGTGTCGGGCGCAATGAATATCGTGACAATCAGCAGCAACATCAGCCCTATATATATAAGGTAGGCAAACATGTCGTAGAGAGAATCGTCCAGCATCAGCAGCACAAACCCCAACCCGAAGGAACATATTATCCAGACAAACTGCTTGCCGGCACGAGTAGAGAAATCCAGAAAGTCACGGTCACCATAATCATAGCTTGCCCCACAAATACTGAACCAGCCGAATACAATCAGCAGCAGGTAAACGACAATCGTCACCCAGTCCAATGATTTCCATATACTATCTCTCCTTGTCACCAATTTATTTACGATTTTACGATTTACTATTTACTATTGAAGTCACTCACCGTTCATTCCTAACCCCTAATCATCATCTCTCCTCGTCACCATACAATATAACTCGATTACTGAATTCTTCTGCCCGTATCTCATTCTCGGGCGACAGCTTCCCATGCAGGTACTGGTCCATCATCATAGCACCGATAGGCACACCATACGTAGCACCGAAACCGCCATTCTCCACATATACGGCAATGGCAATCTTGGGGTTGTCCATTGGGGCAAAGCCCATAAAGACGGAATGGTCCTTACCACGGTTCTGCGCCGTACCCGTCTTTCCGCAAACCTCCACACCCGGCAGGATGGCTCCCGCCATGCGGCAAGTGGCGCTACCCGTGCTTCCGTCTACAGCGGCACGCATGCCTTTCACCACCATCTCATAATATTCGCGGTCGATAGTGGGATAACGGGGATTGCGATAGATACTGTCCAGTTCATTGTCTTCTATCTCCTTCACGATGTGCGGAGTGATGAAATGCCCCCGGTTGGCAATGGTTGCGCCAAGATTGGCAATCTGCAACGGTGTGGCAAGAATCTCTCCCTGCCCGATGGCAATACTGATAACCGTCAGGCCGTTCCACGAGCCCCGATAAGGCTTGTCATAAAACTTGGCGTTCGGTATCAATCCGCGCTGTTCGCCGGGAAGGTCGGTTCCGAGCCGATAGCCGAAGCCCTGCGACACCATGTGGTCTTTCCATACGGTGATGGCATTCTGCGGCGAACCGTATTTTTTATCACCGAACATACGGTACAATCCCCAGCAGAAGTAAGAGTTGCAGGAGGTAGCGATGGCCGGAATCAGCGGTGGGGGCGAGCCATGTCCATGGCAGCCCACATGGAGGCTTTTATAATTGAAGCCATGCGCACAAGGGAAAGCCGGATAATCTTCATGGATAATCCCTTCCTGAAGAAAGGTCAGTGCCTGGGCCGTCTTGAAGGTAGAGCCCGGCGGATATGCTCCCATGATGGCACGGTTCAGCAACGGTTTCCGCTTGTCCATCTGCAGCAGGCGGTGGTTCTTCCCCCGCTGGCGGCCTATCATCAGATGGGGGTCGAAGGTGGGCGAGGAAACCATACACAGAATCTCACCCGTAGCCGGCTCGATGGCAACAATGGCACCTATCTTATGCTGAAGCAGTCGCTCACCCAGCATCTGGAGGTCTATGTCGATGCCAAGTGTCAGATTCTTGCCGGGTATGGAGGGCCGATCCAACTGTCCGTCCATGTAGTGCCCCTGGATGCGTCCATGGGCGTCGCGAAGCAGAATCTCCACCCCCTTCTCTCCACGCAGATACTTTTCATAAGATTTCTCGATGCCTTGCTTGCCTATATAGTCTCCGCGGATATAGTAGTCATCATTCTCAATGTCTTTCTTGGACACTTCGCCGATGTCTCCCAACAAATGGCCTGCGGAGTTATAGGTATATTGGCGGATGGTACGCCTCTGAATATAGAAGCCGGGGATCTTGAACAACTTTTCCTGAAACACACCGGATTCCTCGGCAGAGAGCTGCGTCATAAACACCTGATGGGTATATTTGGAATAACCGGGATTCATCCAACGGTTCTTGACGTCATTCATCCGCTTGTCAAACTGCTCACGGGTAATGTTCAAGGCCCTGCAAAGGTCGAGTGTATCCAACTGTGTCACCTCCCGCGGAACAAATGTAATGTCGTATGCAGGCTGGTTGAATACGAGCAACTTACCGTTACGGTCGTAGATTGCCCCCCGTGAGGGATATTGTATCTTGTTCAGAAAAGCATTGCTGTCCGCGTTCTTCTTGTAGTCATCGGTCATGATTTGCAGGTCGAACAGCCGGAACACGTAAATCAAAACGATGGCAACAGCCGCCGCTCCGATCACATATTTCCGCTTTTCCAGTGTATAGTCCTTCATTCAATTTTGAGTTATGAATCCTCACTTCTTCCTTATTCCCTCAACGGCCATAATGCAGGTCACAGTAAGCAGGGCACTTGCCACAATCCTCAACAGCAGCGTGGCGATATGGGCAAAAGAAAAGAATTCAAGGGTAAGCAACAAGCCGTGATGTACCAGAACACTCACTACCAGATATTTCAGGAAAGGAAGGATTCCCATTGTGCGGATAGCAGGAACCAGTGTATCCAGTGTGTCACGGGGTACGAACAAGCGCAGGAAAGCAGGGCGCAGGAAAGCCAGCAATACCGTAGCTGCGGCATTCATCCCCGGCGTATCGGAAAAGATATCGACAGCCAGTCCCAGGAAGAATGCCCATAACATCAATGCATTACGGGGAGTGTCCGATTCGAACTTCAATATCAGATAAATGTACAGAAATGGAGTGGCATATCCTGCAATATGCACATTGTTCAGTATCAGTACCTGAAGCAGCACCAAACCTATGAACCATCCTATTTTATGCAGATAATTAATTAACAACGCTAATAAGTTACGAGTTACAAGTTATTGAGTGTATAAGTTATAAGATATAAAGATGATTAATCCCTAATCCTTAACCCCTAATCCCTAATTTCTTAGTCACTTCTCGTCCGCCCTTGCCTCCAATGCCTTTTGTTCATCCTGCCCGTTGCGGGATATGACACGGACATTGCCCACTTTGCCAAAGTCCGTAGCCAGCTTTATCTTCAACAGATACGAAAGCCCGTCATGAGAATCGGACATATCATCAACCGTCCCTACCATAACTCCCTCAGGAAAGACCGTAGAGTAACCGCTGGTTACCACCGTATCCCCCAAATTGAACTCCGCATGGCGAGGTAAATCTTTCAGATAAGCGAAGCGGGAGTCCCCGCCTTCCCATTTCAAATAACCAAAATAGTCACTACCCACAATCTTGCAACTAATGCTCGATTTACTATTCAACAATGGAATAACCAACGAGTAACGGGGAGAAGTCTTATATACAATGCCCACCACTCCGTTGGCATCCACTACGCCCATCTCCGGACGAATGCTGTCTGCTGAACCACGATCCAACGTTATGTAATTATCCGCCTTATTCAGACTGTTCTTAATAACATTCGCCTTGTATATACGATAATCAGCCGGAGCAAGACGCGCCACACTATACAGCTTCACAGAATCCAAGCCGCGCTCTTGCAGACTTTTTTCGAGAAAAGCGACACGTTGTTCCAGCCACATATTACGGTCAAGCAGATCCTCATTGACCGATTTCAAATGGAAATAAGAACTAATCCCCCCTGAAATCTCATAAACTTTCCCTGCCACTCCGTTGGCAGAAGTGAAATATACACTCTGCTGATAATGGTTGAAGCGGAATAATAAAACAAAACTGGTAACCTCTAACAGCAGAAAGAGGAACCAGTAATTATATTTAATGAGAAAGTTTAGCAGATTTCGCATTACCGCATCAGGAATGAGAAGCGGTCAACGTTCTTCAATGCCACGCCCGTACCTTTGGCAACGGCATGCAAGGGGTCTTCCGCAATGTGGAACGGTATGTTTATTTTATCAGTCAGACGTTTGTCCAGTCCACGAAGCAATGCACCGCCACCTGCAAGGTAAATGCCATTGTGAACGATGTCGGCATACAATTCGGGAGGCGTATTTTCCAATGCGCTCAAGATGGCTGTCTCAATCTTGGAGATAGACTTCTCCAGACAGTGCGCCACTTCCTGATAGCATACCGGCACCTCCATGGGCAATGCCGTGATACGGTTCGGGCCATGAACGATATAATCCTCGGGAGCATCTTCACCAAGTTCGGTCAAAGCCGCACCTACATTAATCTTGATACGCTCGGCCATACGTTCGCTGACTTTCACATTATGCTGGCGGCTCATGTATTCCTGAATATCAGCGGTAAGGTCGTCACCAGCAATACGGATGGAGTTGTTGCTGACTATACCCCCCAGAGAAATAACGGCAATTTCCGTAGAACCACCACCTATATCGACAATCATGTTGCCTTCCGGCGCTTCCACATCAATGCCTATACCAATGGCAGCAGCCATCGGCTCAAAAATCAAATAAACATCACGGCCACCTGCATGTTCGGCAGAATCGCGCACGGCACGAAGCTCTACTTCCGTACTGCCCGAAGGAACTCCAATCACCATACGGAGTGAAGGAGAGAACAGGCGGTTACGGTTATTCACCATCTTGATGAGCCCGCGTATCATCTGCTCGCAGGCATAGAAGTCGGCAATCACACCGTCACGCAACGGACGGATGGTACGTATGTTATCGTGGGTCTTTTCGTGCATCATCTTTGCCTTATCGCCCACGGCAATCATCTTATCGGTACGACGATCCAAAGCCACCACCGAAGGCTCATCCACCACAATCTTGCCATTGGTGGTGATGATGGTATTGGCTGTGCCAAGGTCCATCGCTATTTCTTGTGTAAAAGAGAATAATCCCATTCTTAAATAATTTATTAGTGTTTAAAGTGACGGAATCCCGTAGTTACCATTGCAATGCCATGTTCATTGCAATATTCAAACGAAAGTTCATCCTTGATGCTTCCACCCGGCTGGATAACAGCGGTTACTCCCTCGTTGCCGGCAATCTCCACACAATCCGGGAAGGGGAAAAACGCATCACTGGCCATCACTGCGCCGTGCAGGTCGAAACCGAAGTTCTTGGCTTTCTCGATAGCCTGCTTCAAGGCATCCACACGGCTGGTCTGGCCTACACCGCTTGCCAACAGTTGCTTGCCTTTGGCCAAAACAATAGCATTCGACTTACTGTTCTTCACAATCTTGTTTGCAAAGAGCATATCTTCGATTTCCTGCGCTGTGGGCGCCTTTGTGGTTACAGTCTTTAAATCCGCAGGAGTTTCCACCTTAAGGTCGCGTTCCTGAACCAACACACCGTTCAGCAGGGAGCGGAACTGCTTCTTGGGCAGAGCTGCCTGCTTGCGCACCAGGATAATGCGGTTCTTCTTCTGGCCGAGAATCTCCAATGCATCCACATCATAATCGGGAGCGATAATCACCTCAAAGAATATTTTATTGATTTCTTCAGCAGCATCCTTGTCAATCACAGCGTTCGTAATGAGCACGCCGCCGAAAGCAGATACCGGGTCACCGGCAAGCGCATCGTTCCATGCTTCGAGCACAGTGGGGCGTGAAGCCAGGCCACAGGCATTGTTATGTTTCAGGATAGCAAAAGTAGTATCCGTAAATTCGTCAATCAAATCAACGGCAGCGTTGATGTCGAGCAGGTTGTTGTAAGAGATTTCCTTACCGTGGATCTGGTCGAACAAAGCATCCATATTGCCATAGAAATAGCCCTTTTGATGCGGATTCTCACCATAGCGCAAAGTCTTCTGGTTATTGGCCGAGCAACGGAAAGCAGAACCTTCTTCTCCATCGAAGTAGTTGAAAATGGCCGAATCGTAGTGTGAAGAAACTCCGAAAGCTTCTTTGGCAAACCAACGGCGCTCTTCAAGGGAAGTAGTGGCGCCATGCTCCATCAACATATCGCGGAACGGTTGGTATTGAGCCTGTGAAGCGATGATGACCACATCATTGTAATTTTTAGCGGCAGCACGAATCAAGGAGATACCGCCTATATCTATTTTTTCGATAACGACAGGTTCTTCGGCTCCACTGGCCACTGTTGCCTCAAACGGATAAAGGTCAACGATGACAAGATCTATTTCGGGGATTTCATATTTTTCAATCTGTTGCATGTCTTGCTCCAGTCCGCGGCGGCAAAGAATACCTCCAAAGATTTTCGGATGCAAAGTTTTCACACGTCCACCCAAAATAGAAGGGTATGTAGTCAGGTCTTCCACTGCTTTACAGGGATATCCCAAAGATTCTATAAACTGACGGGTTCCACCGGTTGAAAGGAACTCTACACCTTCTTCATGCAGTTTGGTAATGATTTCGTCCAAACCTTCCTTATGGTAAACAGATACCAGAGCTGTTTTGATTCTTTTTGTTTCAGACATGGATTTGCGTATTAAAGTATGCGTATATTAGTATTTGATGCGCAAAGTTACAAATTTTGTTTATTCACACATACATTCATACACAATAAATTAGGTATAATTAAAAAAGGCAGCATCTGTTCCCAGTCTGCCGCCTTTTTTTAAGGGTTATTTTGTTGGTTTACCAAATGGAAACACGTTTCTCCACCGGCAGGAACATCGGGTCTTTCTCCGTCACACCGAATGCTTCATACCAAGCGCCGATTTGCGGCAATGCACCGTTCACACGCCATTCGCCCAATGAGTGTACATCGCTCTTCGTGCGGTTCAGCACCTCTTCGGGACGGATGTCATTGGCCCATACGCCTGCGTAGGCAAGGAAGAAGCGCTGCTCGGGAGTGAAACCATCCAGTACCGGCAACGGATTGGCAGCCGTGGCCTTCTTGAATGCCTGATAGGAAACCTGCAGGCCGCCATGGTCGGCAATGTTCTCACCCAATGTCATACGTCCGTTGCCATGTACACCCGGAGCAACCTCTATACTGTCAAAGAAGTTCACCATAACCTGGGCACGCTCATCAAAGTTCTTGGCATCTTCGGCTGTCCACCAATCCTTCAGGTTACCGTCCTTGTCATATTGGCGGCCCTGGTCGTCGAATCCGTGAGTCATCTCATGGCCGATTACCACTCCGATGGCACCGTAGTTGAAAGCGTCGTCCGCATTCATATCAAAGAACGGGTATTGCAGGATACCGGCAGGGAAGCAAATTTCATTCGTAGTCGGATTATAATAGGCATTCACTGTCTGCGGTGTCATCAGCCACTCATCCTTGTCCACCGGTTTGCCTGCTTTTGCTATCATCTCGGCATGTTCCCATTCATTGGCGCGCTCCATGTTTGCCCAATAAGAATCATTCTTGATTTCCAATGTGGAGTAATCCTTCCATTTATCAGGATATCCGATTTTCACATGGAAAGTAGCCAGCTTCTCCAAAGCCTTCACCTTTGTAGAATCGCCCATCCAGGCAAGGTTCTTGATGCGTTCGCCCAAGCTTTCCTGCAAGTTCTTCACCAAAGTCACCATACGTTCCTTGGCAGCGGCAGGGAAATACTTCTCTACATACATCTGGCCTACGGCTTCACCCAACGCACTGCTTACCGTACCCACTGCTCTCTTCCAACGGGGCTGCATTTCCTGCGTGCCGCTCATGGTGCGGCTGTAGAAGTCGAAGTTCTGCTCGACCATGGCATCGTTCAGCAGACCGGCAGCAGCATCGATCAATTTCCATTGGAGGTAGAGGCTCTGCTGCTCGATGGGCAGAGTATCCAGAATCTCGGCGGCAGCTTTCAAGGAAGCAGGTTGGCCTACGATAATTTCCTTCACATCTTTCAAGCCCATGGCAGACAGATAAGCATCCCAGTCGAAAGTCGGATAGTTCTTCTTCACTTCTTCCATGCTCATCTTATTGTAATTGGCATGCGGGTCACGCAACTCCGTACGTGAACGGAAAGCCTTGGCAAGGCGTGTTTCCACATCCATCACCACCTCCATGCCTTTCTTGGCAGTCGCCTCATCAAAGCCGGCCAACTGATACATCTTCTGTACATGTACACGGAAAGCATCACGGATTTTAGCGGTAGCCTCATCGTTCTCCAGGTAATATTCACGTTCGCCCATGCTCAACCCTGTCTGGTAGGTCTGCACGGCATTCATGCTACTGTTCATCTCGTCGGCACCTACATACAGCATGTTGTACGAAACGATGCCTTTCTTCTGCATATCGCCCAACAAGGCATAGAGTTCCTTCTTGTCTTTCAGGGCAGCCAGTTGGTCGAGCTCGGCCTTGATAGGAGCCACGCCCTCGTTGTTCAGTTTCACGCTGTCCATCACGATTTTATACAGATCACCGATTTTCTGCGCCACACTCCCGGCTTCATGCTGGGTGGCAGCCAGTTCTTCGATGAGTCCTTGAATCTGCTTGCGGTTGTTTTCCGCAAGGATGGTAAAAGAACCGTACTGCGAGTATTGGGCAGGAATCGGATTGCTCTTCATCCAACCGCCACAGGCATATTGATAAAAATCGGTTCCGGGTAGAGCCGTCGTGTCAAGATTGGCAAGCTGGATGCCTGCTGTAAGTTCAGCCTGCTGCTTGCCGGTGTTGCATGATGCTGCCATCAGGCAGAATGCTGCAATGGGTAAAAAATGATTTGCTCTCATACTTATAAAATAAATGTTATAAAGTTATTTTCTCGCTTCTTCCAGTTCCACCGAAGCAGCGTCCCACTCCTCCATCACGCGGTCAAGCTGCTCTTTCAGTTTTTGGTGTTGTTCATAAAGTGACATATCCGAAGCACCTTCCGGTGTAGCCATCTTAGCTTCAAGAATGGCAATGGCAGACTCCGTCTGCTCTATTTCCGCTTCACAATCGGCTATACGCCGCTCCAGTTTCTT
Source organism: uncultured Bacteroides sp. (assembly GCA_905197435.1). Taxonomy (GTDB): domain Bacteria; phylum Bacteroidota; class Bacteroidia; order Bacteroidales; family Bacteroidaceae; genus Bacteroides. Next base: position 11,629 of record CAJJYX010000030.1, on the reverse strand, counting down.
GAGTTTCTTGTTGAGCTCCTTCTGCTCCTCATAAGAGAGTTTGGCTGCCGAGGGTTGAGCCGGTTCTGCACCGGAACTACCCGATACCGCCTTGCCGGCAGTGGGCGAAGCGGAAAGTGAGGGGGATTTCTGTAAATCATTCAAGCTTTCTATCTGCTTCTTTTGCAGGAAATCATAAATTCCTCCCAGATGCTCCTTCACCAGTCCGCCGCCGAACTCGTACACTTTAGTCGCAAGCCCGTCCAGGAAATCACGGTCATGGCTGACAATTATCACAGTACCGTCAAAGTCACGGATGGCCTCCTTCAATACATCCTTGGAACGCATGTCGAGATGATTCGTAGGTTCGTCGAGAATCAGGAAATTCACCGGTTCCAACAACAGTTTTATCATGGCAAGGCGGGTACGTTCTCCACCACTGAGTACTTTCACCTTTTTGTCCGAAGCCTCACCGCCGAACATGAAAGCGCCCAGGATATCACGAATATTGAGACGGATATCCCCTACCGCCACCCGGTCAATCGTATCGAATACGGTCAGGTTCTCATCCAAGAGTTGCGCTTGATTTTGGGCAAAATATCCAATCTGCACGTTATGTCCCAACGTAAGTTTACCGGTATAATCCGTGATTTCACCCATGATGCACTTTACAAGCGTAGACTTTCCCTCGCCGTTCTTGCCGACAAAGGCCACTTTCTCACCACGGTTGATGGTCAGGTTTACGTCATGGAACACAACGTGTTCGTCGTATGCCTTGCCCACCCCCTCACAGATAACGGGGTAATTGCCGCTGCGACTGCTACAGACAAACTTCAGGCGCAAGGAAGAATTGTCCTCCTCGTCCACTTCGATGCGTTCTATCTTTTCGAGTTGCTTGATGCGGCTCTGCACCTGTACAGCCTTGGTAGCCTTGTATCGGAAACGTTCAATGAAATCTTCCGTATCTTGTATCTGCTTCTGCTGATTTTCGTAAGCACGGAGTTGCTGCTCACGGCGTTCCTTGCGAAGAGCCACAAATTCGTCGTACTTCACCCTGTAGTCGTAGATACGCCCGCAGGTTATTTCAATCGTGCGGGTGGTGACATTGTTCAGGAAAGCACGGTCGTGGCTGACAAGTACCACTGCATTGGCACGGGTGGAAAGGAAATTCTCCAACCATTGTATGCTCTCTATATCGAGATGGTTCGTAGGTTCGTCGAGCAGCAACACATCCGGCCGGCGGAGCAGCAGCTTGGCAAGCTCTATACGCATGCGCCAGCCACCGGAGAACTCACTCGTAGAACGGTCGAAGTCCTCACGGCTGAAGCCCAACCCTTGAAGCGTGCGCTCTATCTCGGCACGGTAGTTTGTGCCGCCCATCATCAGGAAGCGCTCGTTTTCGTGGGTGAAACGGTCTATCAGCTTTTGATAATCTTCACTGTCATAGTCGGTACGTTCGGCAAGTTGCCGGTTCATACGCTCAATGTCAGCCTGCATCTCAAAAATATGCTCAAAAGCCTGTTCGGCCTCTTGCATCACCGTGCGTTCGTCACTGAGAATCATTACCTGCGGCAAATATCCGACAGTACATTCACGGGGAACAGCCACGATGCCGGAGGTGGGCTGTTGGATACCAGCCAATATCTTGAGCATGGTGGACTTGCCGGCACCGTTCTTACCGACAAGAGCTATACGGTCTTTCTTATTGATAACATAAGAGACGTCTTCGAACAGAGGGGTGGCATTAAATTCCACCTTCAGTCCTTCTACAGATATCATAGTGTCAATGAATTTATCGTTCAAGGCTACAAAGGTAACGATTTCCAACGTTATATAACATCATAAGCCCACATAATTACATCAAACATCCAAGAAAGAGAAAATGCCAAAACTCAGACAGGTATCTCATTCCGTCATGCAGAACGCAGTGAAGCATGGCAGAGCCACTATCCTACCTTCTTAGCAATAAAAAACACATAACCGTAGAATTCCTTATACTTGCCATACAGTTCGTCTTCAATCATTTGAAGCGAACAGAATTCTTCTGCCGCTTTATTGCCGGCATACTTCTTACGAAAGACCTCCCGCGCCGCAACCTTGGAAGCAAAGTAATGCTCTGTCCAGCAATTCTCCGGCAGGATAAACGTAGCGACAGGCAGATAACCGGCTTTGTATATTTGGGCCACCTGATTGGGAAGCGTATCCATCTCAGGGTATGCATCCATCCAGAAGTCATTGATTTCCGCAGGCCGTTCGTCCGTAAACCACGAACTCTCGGAGACGGCAATATACCCTCCCGGTTTCAGATACCTGCGCCACTCACTCAGCCCTCGTTTAAAACCGATGTTATAAATAGCGCCTTCACACCAAATCATATCCAGCTCTTCCTCACCGAAAGGAAGGGCTTCCATTGAACCGACAATACCTTTTACCCTGTCTTGCAAGCCCTGCTGCCTTGCATTACGGTTGAAGATTTCAATAAAGCCGGGGAAAAGGTCCAAGCCGGTGATTTGTCCCGGCGCATGCCCGGCCAATACCATTGTCTGGCCGCCTGTTCCACAACCTATATCGGCAATCAGGGATTTGTCAGTGAGTCCATCTACAAAACTCAATGCCTTTAACGTTGCTTCGGGGCTTCCGGGTCCTTGACGCTCCATATTGGAGAAAAAGTCACAAATCAAATTAAGCTCAAAATCATGGATTGTTTTATTTTCGTTACTCATTTTCTTACTATATTTTGCATACACGGAAAGCCTCACAATGCCTTCATCATGATACGCAGGTTAAACTTGAATTATAACAATAGGAAAACACTCCCGGAAGGAGTTATCCGAGAGCAAACGAAAGGGACAATCTGTGGCAGAGGCACAGATTGTTTACAAAACCAAATCCGATTTAATTGTCTTTGTCATGCTGCAAAGGTAAGCAATATTTTGTTTAATCAAAGAATTTGCTGTCAATAAAGATTTTCCCTTGCACCGGGTGCATGCTCAAGAACCACCCCTACCACCTGGCAAGTATCCAGTTCCTTACAATCACCGCAGGTATTGAATCCTTTTCCGTACACACATTTACGAATAGCACAGTAGTCACTGCAATAGGCGAACTTCACCCCGTCCGCACGGCATCCCATGCAATTGATGGTTTCCGCCGTAATCTCCGGTGCATTGTTCATTACACTCCAGTCTTTGGCGGTTTTCTCTCTCAGCCCGTTGTCATTACTGACAGTGGCTATACGGGCGGCACAATTTTCGCAATCCAGTCCGCAACATGCAATTAATTGTTTTATCACGAGGTTATAACCATTTATGTGTTTCCCATGGCAAGTATTTGCCCGTCTCCTCTTTATCCAAATCAAGAAAAGACAGACAGCCATGCTACAAATATACGGTTATTATACAATAAGAAGGCAGAAACACGGTAAGTAATCATTAAAAAACAAGATACTCCGGTAAACAATAGAATTGCTCCCGTAAATCACGGTAGAATCAATCTGTGGTAAACTTGTAAATTCCCATTCATGTACCTGTTTTTTTTTAAAGCATAACTAAATAAAGCAAAGCTCGCCCCACAAAATGTCCGATTGGCAACATCTCATTTTCTTACCGGCTTATGCCATGTCCTCCAAAATGAATTCTTCACCTCACGAGCCACATTCTTCCAGCCCGGCATTTGTTTCAGTTGGCGGCGCACCGGCATATCGTAGAGCAAAAACAGCAGGAGCAACAGAATGCAGGCATAGAGCACCCAGCCGTATATCTGCTTGATGCTGACTTCCATCATCTGCGAGACAAATTTCTCCATGTAGTGACCCAAAGGGAAGGGGGCACGGCTGAAGGCAACACGGTCAACGGCACTGCCATAGCGCGCCATATTGTCGGGTATGTAATAGGCAAACCCCCGCGCATAAACAGCAGCTCCCAGTACGCCACCCACCACCATGTGCAGCATGTTGAACACGCTCAAGGCCTGGAAAAAATGCCGGAAAGTCATGATTTCCTCCAGACAGACCATGAACGTGGCACTAAGCACAGCATAGGCAAAGCCCCGGCAGGCAGTGGGCAGATAAAGCTGTGACAAATGTATGTCCATGGAAAGCGTAAAGTAATAGCCCGCCAAATAGCACACCAGCCCTCCGACACCCACAATGAGCAGACGCAGGTAATTGAAACGTTTGACGTGCATCCACCAATAGGCAAACAGACACCCGCCAAGGATACCGATGAGGGTAAACCAATCTAACTGCACGCTCACCATCTCCTCATAGTGCATCACCTCCTCATAGTAGACCTCTTCCAGCACATGTTCCGTGGCAAGGATAGCCTCCACCAACGTAATCAGCAAAAGAAGCGGAAAAAGATAACGGTATGTCCACATCTCCGGTTCCAGGAAAGGATGGCGGATGGTAAACATGCGCCAGACGCAGAAGCCCAAAGTGGCAATGGCAAACAGTGTGAGACGGCGGATGACGGGGCTGTTCCACCAGGCCAGCAAATCCCCATAGTCGAAGATATAGGCCACTTGAAGGAGCAATGCCGCCCAGAGCGCCGCCCCCAACCAGTCGATGCCAAACAGTGGGAACTTCTTCATGAAGCGGAAATGCTTCACACAAGTGTTCAGCACCAGCAGGTTCACCGCCATCAGCGAGGCGATGGCAAGGTGCATGTAGGTCCAGTGGCAATAGTACATCAGGTACGTCATCATCAGGTCGCTGAGCTGCATACTGCCCAATATGACTATATGCAGCACAGGAAAGAAGACAGTAAAGTCCCGTTTCGGCGTCATCCACAATTGTATGTTGCTCATGCACTCGAAAGTTCCTTGTATCTTGCACATGCCTTCGATGAAGCAGACAGCCCAGAGCAACGGCAGAAAGCGGATATGCGGCACAAGCAGGTTGCACAGCAGGACACCCAACGCCGCTGCCGTCAGCAAAGTCTTGTTGGTAAAGCGGAACTTCATGCGGAACAGCAACGGGAAATAGATGGCCATCCCCGCCAGATTGGAATAAAGACACATCTGAAGGTCTTCGCGTATCAGTGACATGCCTCCAACCATCTGGTTCAGCGCTCCCAGGTAGAGCCCGCCAGAAAGCTGGAAAGTAAAGGCGAAAAACAGATAAATCCATGGCTGCATCTTCCGGGGGACAAAGCCGTGGAACATGGGCATGGCGAAAGGGGTGTTATGTGCAGGTGCGGACATCTTAATGTATAATGGACATGGATAATCGATGGTTAATATTTCACTTCACATTCCAGATTGAAGCCGGCACGCAGATGCCGCAAGTTTTCCGGACTGTTACCTTTCAGGCTGATGCGGACGGGAATACGCTGCTCCACCTTCACAAAGTTGCCCGTGGCATTGTCCTGCGGAATCATGGAGAAAGCCGCGCCGGTGGCTTCAGAAATGGACTCTACCGTGCCTTCGTAAACGATGCCCGGCACGGCATCAGCGGTTATTTTCACCCGGGCACCTTCCCTGATATTGGGCAGTTGCGTCTCGCGATAGTTGGCAATCACCCAAAGGTCACTGCTGTCTACGATATCCAGCAGCGTTTGCCCGGGCTGTACCAGTTGCCCCTCATGGATGTCCTTATGCCCGGTGACACCATCGCAGGTGGCGATGACCACCGTATAGGAAAGATTCAGCCGGGCCAGTTCCACGGCAGCCTCGGCCAAACGCACCCCGGCCTCATTCTGTCCCAGACGGTGCGTCTGCTCGTCCTTCACCAGCGACGTGGAGTGCTTGGCACGCGAAACCTGTTCGTAACGTGCCTTGGCGGCATCGTAGGCAGTACGCACGTTGTCATACTGCTGCTTGGTGACGGCATCTTCCTCCAGCAGTTTCTCATAACGGGACAATTCGCGGCGGGCATTCTCCATCTGCACACGCACTTCCTCAATGCCGGCATCGCTCACGCTCAAGTTGTTCTGGGTGGTAGCAATGCCTGCCGTGGTAGCCTTCTGTCCGGCAAGGGCATTGGCAAGGTCGGCTTCGGCCTGTGCCAGCCGGAGGCGGAATTCCGTATCCTCGATGACAACCAGCGTGTCGCCTTTATGGACCGGTTGATATTCTTCAAAGCAGATTTCCTTGATGAAGCCCTGCACACGGGTATTGACGGGGGTAATGTGCTGCTTCACTTGGGCATTGTCGGTATATTCCACACTTCCCAAGTGAATGAAACGGGAACAAACGTAAATCAGTCCGCCCAGGAGGAAACAGATAATGAGGACATTGTATATCAGTTTTTGTACTTTTCTTGTGACCATTGTTCTATTTATTGAGGGTTGATAATGAATAATTTAAAGGGAATGGGTGAGGTATTTCATCTTATAATAATGGTATATCACGTTGATGCGTGCATTCACCAGGCCGAGGTCGGCACTGAGCTTTGTGTTGCTGGCATCCAGCATGTCGGTCAGCAGGGCAAGGCCGTTCTTGTAGCGGTTACCGGTGACGTCATAGTTCTCATCCGCCAGCTCCACACTTTTCTCCTGCGTACGCAGGTCGGTGAAAGAGGTCAGGAAATTGACATAGCCCGCCTGCACAGCACTCTCCACCTGCTCTTGTGCCAGCTCATGCTCCTCCCGGGCACGTCGGACATTGAGGCGGGCCTGTTTCAGTTTCTTGTTGTTCTTGAAGAGAGCGGAGAAGTTGTACTTCACCCCTACCCCTACATACCAGTAGTTAAAATTATTGTCGAGCACCGGCACCTCGATGGTGATGGGGCCGTCCAAGTGTTCGGCCGCCATGACGGCTATCTTTGGAAGGCGTTCGCTTCGTTCCAGCCTCACCTTCTGCTCACCCATGCGCACTGCCAGTTCGGCCTGCTTCAAACCGAGGTTTTCCTGCATCGCCATCTGCTGCCAGTCCTGCTCGGCCAATGCCTTCACTTCTGCATCGAGCAGTGTGGTGTCGGGTACAATCTCTGTATCGGCAGGCAGGTGTAAGGTAACGACCAACTGGTGGTTCATTATTTTGCGGGCATCCTGCACCTGCGCCAGTTGCAGCTTCAAGTGCTCCCGTTGCAGCTCGTAGCGTGTGATGTCGTTCTTCAAGGCAGTACCTTCGCCACGGCGCGCCTCCATGTTGCGGATGACCTGCCCGGTGAGGTCGAGGTTCTTCTTCAACACCTGCATCTGGTTGTTCAGTTTGTAGAGGTTGAGGTAATAACCCGTCAGCAGGAAACGGACTTCCTGACGGTTCTTCCGTACGTCCAGCTCGGCCATCTGCTGCCCCAGCTCTGCAAGGGCGATTCCACTGCTGATGGCGCCTCCGGCATAGACCACCTGCTGCGCCTCCAAGGCGAAGTTGTTGCCATAGTGGGGCATGGAGATGTTCATGCCGTTGCCAAAGTCGCGGTCCCACAAATGCCCGTCGCCCAAATAGCTGAATGACAAAGAAGCACTGACATCGGGCAGGCGCTGTGCCTTGGCAGCTTTCAAAGCCTCGTCGGCAGCCTCCTTGCCGGTATTGTAGGTTTGGATACTCTTGCTGTTCGCGTCTGCCAGACGGAACATCTCTTCAATGCCCATCAACCGTCCGGAAGACGGCTGGGCATACAAGCCTTGGCTGCATAGCACTGTAACGCACAGTCCCATGAGCCACATTCTGTTACTCATAAAATTATTGTTTGTACAAATAAGTTGATAGTTATTACTTTCTCTCTGCACCACGCCACAGAAATCCGCGGCAGGGGAAATCTCTGTGTACTACTAAGGATACCTCTATATCATACCTGTTTTTCCACGCTGAAAGTTTGTAAGCATTTGCGCCCGACAGGGAAACAGCCGTTGCAGGCTGCAAGGAAGAGTGTACTAAATCTGCATTTCCGCACCCCACGCATGGAAATCTTCTATTTTATTGGGGTATTGAATGTAAACGGTGTAGAAACATGCTTTCATCTTAACGTATCTTTTCCTTGTTTTTCGACGACAAAGGTAGGTATTTTAACAGATAAGTCGTAACCTTGAGAGGCTGTTATTATAAGATTGTTTAACAGACAGTGTGGATTATTTGTAAATAAACGGGGGAACATAGATACATTTAAACAAAAAACAACTATCTTTGTCACAAGCCCCGCTATAGCGTAGCGGGTTTCTTACATATTGCTCAGGTCTATGTTTATATGGTCTTCTCCCATCGAGGGAGATGGTATATACACAAATGGCATGAGTGACGGTTGTATATCCGGAGGCAGGACAATGCAACAGCCTGCATAAGGAATATACAAGCACGGTTACTCACGTTTTTTATCATTCACTTTAAAATAGTTTGTGTATATGAAACAAGAATCTAAAACAGTTTTTTCTTATGACCCTCCTAAAGTAGAGGTAACGGAGGTGTATGTAGAACAAGGATTCGCAGGAAGCGACACCGGTGGAAACACTCCCGATTGGAGTCACGGACAGGGGCAATGGCAATGACAGCCTGCGCTCAACCTATCTATTAATTATTTATCAAACAAACAAATTTATGAAACGATTTATGTATGCCGGTGCCATGCTATGCGCAATGGCTTTAATGACCGGTTGTTCCGAAGAAGAACAAATGGCAGGACAAGCGCAGTCCGGAAACTTTTCCGTAACAGCAACTACGGGAGTCGACACCCGCACCACAGTAGACGGCTACACAGTGCACTGGTCAGAGAATGATAAAATCTATGTATATGGCGAGGGAGTAAATGCCACGCTGGATTTGACAGGCGGGAAAGACACAAATAAAGGAACCTTCACAGGAACCATAAAAGGCGACGCTACTGCTTTGAAGTATGCCGTATATCCTGTACCGACAATTGCCGAAGGAAGCAAATCCATCAGTTTCCCGGCCACTTACACCTATCCCTACAACAGTAACTCTCCGATGTATGCGACGTTTGGCAACGACAAAAGCAGTCTGAGCTTCGGCCACCTCTGCGGAATGATGCGCCTCACGATAAACGGAATACCCACTGACGGAGAGAAGACGCTGACACTGACAAGTGAAAGCAACATTGCAGGCAGTGCAGCCCTTACAGAAACAGATGACAAACTGTCTCTAAGCGCCATCAGCAGTGGAGAGGGAAAGTCCATCACTATCACCATCCCCGAAGGAACAACCGGGCCGACCTTTGACATACCACTGCCTGCCGGGACTCACACGAATGGCATAAAAGTGAAGCTGACAGTCGATGGCAAGGAGTGTATAGCAGAGGTTACCGGGAGTATGGAAATCAAAGTAGGCAACATGCTGGAAATGGCGACATTGACCTACATCAACATAAATGGTGAAACACCCACCCTTGCCCAACCGGTAGCAACTGTCGATGAGGCAAACAAAGCATTGGAAGAAGGGAAAAGCAGTGTAGCGATCGAAACTGTGGATACAACACAAGGTGACGCAACAGTAACAGTTCCTTCTGCAACAGATGATGCCCCTACTACGATTGCGGTCAATGCCTTACAAACAGGAGAAAACAAGTTTATCGTCAAAACAGCAGAGAATCAAACAGTTAATCAAGACATTAACCTTTTTTTAGGAGCTGCTACACCTGCAGAGGGAACGGAACAACCCAAAATCAATGTAGAGGTAGAAGCAAAGGAAAGCCATGTTACCATTGCTCCCACCAATGAAAATGAAACAATAGTAATAGAGAGTGCCACTGTTTTAACCGGCGAAACCACATTCGTGATAGAAAAGGGTGTAACCATCAATAAGCTGACCGTAAATGGTGGAAATGTCAGAGTAAATGCAGGAGCTACAATTGAAGCCATAGAAAAAGGCAGTGAAAACAACGCTTCCGTAATCTTTCTTTATATAGAAGAGGGAGCTACCATCCCCGGAAGCCTCGACGAATGCTTTATCATGGTAAACGCAACGGTACATGACCTGAAAAGGGCTCTATCCAATGGAGAAAGCTATAAACTTACGGTTGATAATGCCAGCATTGTAGGCCAGAGCATCAAGGTCCCTGCCGGAAAAACAGCAACACTCGACCTGAACGGACATACCCTCATAGCCGACAACAGCGCAACAGGCAGAATCATGGTATATGGAACATTTACACTGAAAGACAGTTCCGCCGGCAAAGCCGGAAAGATTGTAGCAAACAGTGATTATGAAAAAGGAATATATGACGGCGCCCTGATTGAAATTGCGGGTGAACAGGCTTCCATGACAATGGAAAGCGGCAACATCTCTGCTGTCAGGCCGAACAATGCAACGGATAACGGTCAGTTTGGCATTACAGTTTCAAAAGGCGGTGACTTCACCATGACAGGCGGAAAAATAGAAGCCGGTTGGTATGCGGTCTGCGGCAACGGTAACTTCAAGACAGAAAACTCTATCATCAACATTAAAGGCGGTGAGTTGGTTTCTACTGCCGACTATGCACTTTACCTGCCGCAATCCGGAACAACAACCATCAGTGGCGGTACAGTTTACGGTGTCGCAGGCGGCATAGCCATCCAACGAGGCACATTGAACGTTGAAGGTACTGCATTGATTACCAGCAAAGGAACAGGCGACACTGGCGACTCGAGCGATGGCACCGGAAATCTGGGCTGTGCAGCAATCAATGCAAACGCCAGATATGGTGACTGTACAATAAATATCAAGGGAGGCACATTGACAGCAGAATCCGAAGCGCTCATTACCGAAGGGACAAACTATACAGCTACCATCAACGTTACCGGCGGCACATTCTCCGACCCAAGCATGCTGAAATACATGAAAGACAATGCAAATGTGAACATAAAGTTGTCTGCCGACAAAGAGTGTCCGGGATTCAAAACCACAAAAGGACAAACCCTGACAATGGACTTGGGTGGCAAAATCCTTGTGCTCACTGATCCGGCCGTAGGTAGCCCCGGCACTGAAACAAACAGTTGCCAATTGCTCGAAGGCTCAACAGTGACCATCAAAAACGGAACACTGAAGAGTGAGAACACGGAGATCATGATCCAAAATTACAGCAACCTGACATTGGATGGTATGACAGTAATCGGCGAAAATGCCAAATACGTGGTGAGCAACAATTGTGGCAATATTCAAATAAACAATACTACCATCACTGCCGGAAACGGGGATAACCAGTTTGCATTCGACGTATGCGGCTATGCGAAGTACACCTCCGGAGTTGAAGTAACGGTAAGCGGTAAGAGTGTCATCGACGGTAAAGTAGAAATCTCCAAGAGTGCCAACAACACCCAGACCATGAAACTGAACATCACAGGCGGTACTTTTAAGGGTGACTTAAAGGTTGATTCATCCGTGACAGAAGAAGAGGCCAAGGGTATTATTTCTATTTCCGGCAACCCGACTTTCGAGGGATCCGGTTGGGATGACTACAAATCGACAGCAGGACAATAGACGAGAGAAGCAATAACATTACCTTTAATAACCTGAGCTCGATATAAGACTTTCATTCGTTTCTTATCATTATGGGTTAAAGGTATTATCCATTATGGGTTAAAAGTACTATCCCAATTCCCCTCCTCCAGTTGGAGGAGGGGTGCCTGAAAGGCGGGGTGGTAGGTAAGAAAAGAAATCCTTATCATTATGATTCATAGGTATTTATTGTTTCACCTACCACCTCCCCCTACGGGTACTCCTCCTCCCGGGAGGTTGTGTAAAAAGTAAGCATCAAGTGTTCTTTGACATATTGTATTAA
>CAJJYX010000029.1 GCA_905197435.1 uncultured Bacteroides sp. | reverse complement strand
TTATGTCAGAAGTGGTAAAAGGTAATTCTTCAAAATATAAAGCCGGTGAAATTGCAAAAGTCGAAAAAGATAAATTCTATATTGCTACGGGCAATGGATTTATAAGCCCGACGGCAATTCAATTTGGAAGCTTTTTTGTAGGTAATGCACAAGATTTTATAAAAATTCTTGCGCCAAAAGTTGGTGAGGTATTCAAATAATGGATGAATTAAAATTCTTAACAGCAGGTATGCCATTGAGAACTGATAAAAAAAGAGGATATGAAAACGCTCTTGAAATTCTCGATGAAATGAATTTAGATGGCATAGAGGTTGAATTTGTGCAAGGTGTAAGAATGAGTGACAAATCTCGCCAAGTAGTTAAAGATGCCTCTAAAAAATATACCTTCACTGCACACGGTCCATTTTTTATTAATTTGAACGCAAGAGAACAAGAAAAAATTGATGCAAGTATTACAAGAATTATTGATACGGCAACGGTTGCCAATGAATTCGGTGGGTATAGTATAACATACCACGCAGCATTTTATTTAGGTAACGACAAAGACGTCGTGTTTAAACGAGTTGCAGATAGAACGGCTCAAATTATTGAAATTTTAGAAAAAGAAAATAACAAAATCTGGATTAGACCTGAAACAACAGGAAAAGCAACTCAATGGGGCGGCCGTTTTCCACCCGCCCCCAGACGCGAAGCGGCTCCTGCTCGCTCTTTTCTTCTTCCCCGCCGATAAACGGAATCACATTATCCACCATTTCCGGCCACTCGCGGAAGGTTTTGCCCGCCCCGGAAATCGCCTGATACGTGGTGGCAACCACCTCCGTCGGCTCATATTCCAACAGCGCCGACAGCGCCGGCACATAGGATTGAATTGAACAGTTCGGCTTTACGGCGATAAACCCGCGCGTGGTGCCGAGGCGCTTTCTCTGCGCCGCAATCACGGCAAGGTGCCCCGCGTTGATCTCCGGAATCACCATCGGCACGTCCGGCGTCCACCGGTGCGCGGAATTGTTGGAGACCACCGGAATCTCCGCCCGCGCATATGCTTCTTCCAGCGCGCGGATGTCCTCTTTTTTCATATCCACAGCGCAGAATACGAAATTGCACCGCTTTTTCATTTCGGCAATGTCTGCCGCATCCAGCACCGTCATGTCCGCAAATGCTTCCGGCATCGGGGTGCGCATTTTCCAGCGTTCCCCCACCGCCTCGCGGTAAGTCTTGCCCGCAGAGCGCGCAGAGGCGGCAAGCGCCGTGACCTCAAAATAAGGGTGATTCTCCAACAGGGTCAGAAACCGCTGACCCACCATGCCCGTGGCGCCGATCACGCCCACTGTCCGTTTCGCCATATGTTTTCTCCTTGCTATGATTGATGCGAATGCCTTATTATATCACAGAATCTCCGAAAATGCAAGATTATTTTTCAAAACTTGCGTGCAGGATCCGATACAACTCACTTTTGGTCATCCCGCGGTCGCGCGCCGCCGCCTTGGTCGCCTCCATGCGGGAAAGTCCCGCTTTCTCATAATATGCCACATGCTCCTCCGGGGACAGCGCCAGCAACGGAGAATCGGTTTCTTTTGCCGGAACGGCGGTAGCCCCCTCCAGCACCAGCACATATTCCCCGCGCGGGTCGCTCTCCCGATAGCGTTCCACCGCGCCGGCAAGCGTGGTGCGGATGACCTCTTCATTGCGTTTGGTCAGCTCCCGGCACAGGGCAATGCGGCGCTCGCTGCCCAGCGTTTCTGCAAGTTCGGACAGCGTGTGTTTCAGTTTATGCGGCGCCTCGTGCAGGATAAAGGTACGGCGCTCCGCGGCAAGTTCCGCTAAGCGCTCCCGCCGTTTGGTTTTGTCCATGGGCAAAAAGCCCTCAAACACAAACCGGTCGGTAGGAAGCCCGGAAAGCGTGAGCGCCGTAATCCCCGCCACACAGCCGGGCACCGAGGTCACGGGGATGCCGCGGTCGGCGCACAGCGCCACAAGGTCGGCGCCGGGGTCGCTGATAGCGGGGGTACCCGCGTCGGTCACCAGCGCAACCGATGCGCCCGCCGCCAGTTTTTCGCAAAGTTCCTCGCCCCGCGCGCGTTTGTTGTGCTCATGATAGGAGATCAGCGTGGCGGAAATGCCGAAAAAAGAAAGCAGTTTTGCCGTGTTGCGGGTGTCCTCCGCCGCGACAAGATTGACCTCGGAGAGCACCTTTTTGGCGCGCTCGGAAAGATCGGCAGGGTTGCCGATCGGGGTGGCGACCAGATACAGCGTGCCGCCGAGCACGCGGTTTTTTTCTTCGGTTTCGGTTGTTCCATCCCAATGAGCCAGAATGAAACCGCCCTCTTCTATCTTTTCCTTGAACTCGTCATAGCTGTCTACACTGGTTATACGGCTGTTGCGATAATCGAGCGCTTTCTTGTAAACGTTTGCCTGAATTTCTTCGAGCAAATCTTTTACGTATTCCTCGATGCCCTCGCAAGAACGGGTTTCCTTCTCCAATGTATCGCGACGCATGATTTCCATCGTATTGTTTTCCAAGTCACGACCACCCATTACGAGACGAACGGGAACACCCTTCACCTCATAATCGGCAAATTTGAAGCCCGGACGTTTGTTGTCGGCATTGTCATACTTCACGGAAATGCCCATTGACTTCAGCTTGGCAACAATGCCAGCCACCTTTTCGTCAATCTTAGCCAGCATGTCCGCATTCTTGTAGATGGGAACAATCACTACCTGTATTGGAGCCAAGTGCGGAGGCAATACCAAACCGTTGTCGTCGGAATGTGTCATGATAAGCGCACCCATCAGACGGGTGGAAACACCCCAAGAAGTAGCCCAAACATACTCCAACTTATTCTCTTTATTGACGAACTGCACGTCGAACGCCTTGGCAAAGTTTTGCCCCAGGAAGTGGGAAGTACCGCTCTGCAAAGCCTTGCCATCCTGCATCATCGCTTCAATGGTGTAGGTATTGAGTGCACCGGCAAAACGCTCATTGGCAGACTTCACACCTTTTACCACGGGCACCGCCATATATTTTTCGGCAAACTCGGCATATACATTCAGCATCTTTATCGCTTCTTCTTCGGCTTCCTCACGGGTGGCGTGTGCCGTATGTCCTTCCTGCCAAAGGAATTCGGCGGTACGAAGGAACAGGCGGGTACGCATTTCCCAACGGAACACGTTTGCCCACTGGTTGCACAAGATAGGCAGGTCACGGTATGAATTGATCCAGTTCTTGTAAGTATTCCAGATGATGGTTTCGGAAGTGGGTCGGATAATCAGCTCTTCTTCCAGTTTTGCAGCAGGGTCTACCACTACACCACCACCATTCGGATCGTTCTTCAAACGATAGTGTGTAACAACGGCACACTCTTTGGCAAAACCTTCTACGTGTTCCGCTTCACGGCTAAGGAATGATTTCGGAATAAGCAAGGGGAAATAAGCGTTGACGTGTCCCGTTTCCTTGAACATATCGTCCAACTGACGTTGCATCTTCTCCCAAATAGCGTATCCGTAAGGCTTTATCACCATACAGCCGCGCACTGCCGATTGTTCTGCCAAATCGGCCTTTACCACCAACTCATTGTACCACTGAGAATAGTTCTCACTGCGTTTGGTCAGGTCTTTCAATTCTACTGCCATTCTATTTTGTTTTTAAAGTTTTCGTTGATTTCTCTCAACAGTTGGCAAAAGTACAAATTTTAAAGGAAATCTATTTGAAAAATAAACAGTATTTTTAGCAGAGCCGAAAACTCACTAATCTATATATTCTATTTTAAGCACAATCTTCCTGCTTTTAACGAGTTCCCCTTTTCCCCGGACAGAGGGCTGGTGAATGTCCGAAGGAAAAAACAAAAAGAAACTGCCAGCATCGGCAGGGTAGTATTTTATCCGGGAAGAGTTATAAAATGCAACATCTCTTTGTGAATTATACTCCTGACGTACTTCGGCATCACTGGCCAGCCCCATTTTTTCATTTCCCCAAAGCACATACTGAAGATCGACAAAACGGAGGTGGCTTTCAATATTCCCTTTCTCCACCTCTTTGGGAATATATTCACTGACTGTGGCCCAACATTTTCCCTCCAAAATGACATGGTTGCCAATGGGCAACGCTTCCAAATCATGTTCGGCAAGGAAACGGAATGCAGCATCCCAAACATCCTTGTTTTTATGATATTGACTGGCAAATTCAACTGCATTGACCGATTTATGGGGAGAGACAGTCCAACCATTGGACCAGGCCTCACTTTTCATCCATTTTTTCGCATTCCCGGCAGTCCACACCGGGCTTGTCTGTGCTGATAAATACATACAAAAGAAGATTAATGAATAAATGATTGATATACGCTTCATATTTTTTATTTTATTGTGAATTGAAACTGGTCATAAGATTCTGTACGCCATGCCTTGTCCTTGGTTTGGGGAGAAAAGCCGAAAAGCGGGGAGTAAGTCCTGACTTGTACCGTGTGTCCGTCGGGCAAGAATTCAAGCAGACGCAACCAGCCGTCTCCTCCGTTTCCGCTCATTCCACCACCCAATGCCTGGCAGTTGAACATCATTTGGTGTACATCGTGTCCGGCTGCATTCTTGTCAGTGCGGAATCCCGTGGTATAGTCCAGACGCTCATTCGGAGTGGCATAATGCCCGCACAACACAAGGCGGATGTTGGCGGAAGGTTGCACCAGCTTCTGCCAGATACCTTCACCTGTATTGGACGGAGTTATCTTATAGCCTTCCTTGGTGATGCGCTTACTGTCGAATCCGGTAAGGTAGGAATGGGTGATGAGAATCACTGTGTGGTCTTTGAAGCGCGGGGTTGCCACCAGATCCTTTGCCCACAACAAGACCTCATCGCGCGGAGCAAATTCAATGGCAATAATCAGTATTTTTCCCCAATGCTCGTCTGTTATCTCCATAGCGGCATTTTCCAGGGTAGGCAGGCCACTTCTGTTATTAGTTACAGCCACGATTGTTTTTTTCCATTGGCTGTTGCGCTCTATCGGAAAATATTCAGGGAAACGAGTCATTGAATTCTCCGAACGGGTATATCCGTAATCATGGTTTCCGGTAGAAATGAGATAAGGAACCTTGTTGTCCAAACGCTCGAAAGCCCGTGATGCAAATGTCCACTGCTCCCGGCTCGTAAGGTTCCCGAAACGCGGGAAGGGAGGGAGAATACATTCATTCTGGTCTACCAAGTCGCCCGTACAAAGTACCGCCTTCACACGAAGAGAGTCTATATGATGGGCGGTCCATGCCGTCATCAACTCAAAGACCGGTTGGTTATAATCATACTTCACATAGTTTTGGGGATCGCCCAACAAAACGATGGAAAAGGAATTCGGATTGCACAAATGTTGCTGGTTGGTATTAACTTGTGCCCGAAGCTGGAGGAATGCAAACAGGCATCCCAAACAAAGAATGATTCTGTTTCTCATAATTGTGTACTGAATTGATAAATACATGTTTGTTTATAAACGTCTCCTTCATGCAATACGATGGAGGGGAAATGCGGGTTATTCGGCGTGTCAGGGAAACACTGGGTTTCAAAACAGACAGCACTGCGACGTGGATATGTAGTGCCGTGCATCCCCGTGAAGCCCGGTAAATAATTGCCGGTGTACATGATAAGTCCCGGTTCCGTGGTATAGACATCCATTCTGCGCCCACTGGACGGACTGATGCATGTGGCAGCAAAAGAAAGTTCATGCAATGCGGGTTTCTTCAAGACAAAACAGTGGTCATAGCCATGGCCGTTGAGCAGCTGCAAGTCTTTCCGGTTGATGCGTTCACCTATGGAATGGTAGTCACGGAAATCAAAAGGCGTATCACCCACTGTCCTGACTTCACCGGTATTGTTTGTATTCATGTCAATAGGCAAATAGAAATCCGCATTAATCCTTACCAGGTGGTCTTCAATGGAAGCAGTGGGAGTTCCCATGCCTGCCAAGTTGAAATAGGCATGATTGGTGGGACAGAACAAGGTGTCGCGGTCAGTCTCCGCTTCATAATCTATGCGGAACTCATTATCGTCCGTCAAAGTATAAATCATCCTTACCGTTACATTGCCCGGGAAGCCGGCTTCTCCATCGGCATGGAAATGCCGGAGGAGAAGTTGGTTTCCACACAGTTGCTGTGCTTCCCACACGACTGTGTGAAAACCGTCATCACCACTGTGCAGAGTATTAGAAACAGAGTTAAGCTGTAAGTGATAATCTTTTTCTCCTACACGGAAAGCACCGTGCAATATACGTCCGGCTACGGGGCCTATGGTGGCTCCTATATAATAGTCTTTACTTTGTCTGCGGGCTTCTTCGAGTGTATCAAAGCCTATGACGACATTTCCAAACTTACCATGACAATCAGGAGCCATGATGGATAAGACAATGGCCCCGTAGTTCGTGACGCACATTTCCATACCGCTGCCATTGCGCAGTATATAGAGACCGGTATCCTTTCCGTTAATTACAGACCGGAAATTATCGGGATTCAATCCCGTCAGGTTGGTCTTATCTTTCATCTTTTCTAAGCTTTGGGATATTCGTTACACAACAAATGTTCGGCCGGTACATCCTCTTCTATCTGCGGGAAACGCCCCTTAGGTGTGAGGAAACGGTTGTCTTTCATATCATCGTTCACCGTAGAGACTTCACCTACCAGACAATGGTCATCCTCGGCCCAAAAAGTATGGTAGAGATAGGGCTCATAACAGATACTTTGTCCGGGAGCAAGACGTACCGTCTCTCCGGGAGCCACCTGGGTACGGACTCCATCGATGGAAACGATAAGCGGTTCTTCTGTCAGCGCTTCAGTTTCCTTGTCGGCTTTCCACAGACGCATACAGAGGGTTCCTCCACCCCGGTTGATGATGTCTTCCGTTTTCAACCAATGGAAATGGGTGGGAGTTACCTGCCCGCAACGGACAAACATAATCTTTTCACAATAGGGTTTGTCTTTCTTCTGCAAGCTTCCATTGCGAAGGGTTACCAGAGTCAAGCCTATTTTCAGGAAATCACCCCAACCGAAATCCGTCAGGTCCCAGCCCATGGCTCGTTCCCTGATGTCATCACATTCGTTTCCTTTGCTTTTCCAGTCTTCCGGAGTCCAATCAGCCCATGGGGGCAGCATGAATTGGTATTTTGCCATAAATGCTTTGGCTTCACGGATATATTGATTGATTTCACTGCGTTTCATGTTTTTCTGATTTTAATGGTTATTGTTTTTACTGTTTTAATAATTCTTTCAAAGGAATGGCCTGGAACTGAATGTCGGCCTGACTTCCCTCATAGAAGATTCCGATGGTCTGCTCGTCAATAGAGGTCATGCAAGAGTAACCAGCTCCCCTGCCCTCATCAAGCAACATCCAATATTCTTGAGGCCAAGTCTGCCCGTCATCAAAGCTCACTTTGATGGTAATGTTGTTGCGGCTCGTCTTAGAACTGGGGTTGGCAAAAAGCAGCACATGCTTTTTCGTCCCCTCCTCTTCATAATCATGCCGCAAAAGGGATGCCTGACAAGCCGGTTCAATGAGGGCTTTGCGTGAGGTGGGGTGTTCGACCCATGTCTTACCCAAATCGGTGGTAACCGTTATGGCACGCCCGTTTCCATCCTGACGTCCCCGGTTGCTCCGTTCGCGCATGTTCAGCATCAAGGAGTGATCCGAAAGTTCCACCACTTGGCATTCGTTGGTATTGTAGTAAGCTGGTTCGCCTACAGTCCAGTTTTCCCCCCGGTCTTTACTCCAAATAATGGTAGAGAACTGAAGTCCGGTCTCGTTCCGACCTTCTACCGGAAAGACCAATGTACCGTCTTCCATTGTGATGCCGCGACCGGGACCCGGTGCAAGCAGCCACCATTTCTCCTTTTTTACTTGGCGGGTAATGTTGCGCGGTTCACTCCAGGTAAGTCCGTCATCGGTGCTCTTACTTATCAGAAATTGCGAACTTTGTTTAACACCATATCCCGGCTGGGAACCATGTGCACGCCACTGGTGATTCCATACGGTCGAGGTATCGGTAAGATTCTCTATCCATTTGCCTGTCTTGGGATCCAGTACTCCATGCATCCACAATCCCACGGCATACAAAGTCCCGGTAGATTCGTCCGACAAGATACAGCCATCACTCACCCCATTGTATTTTTGAGGAAGTCCGCCCCACTCTCCCATGTCCAGAACTTTCTGCATGGGTTGCCAGGTACGTCCTCCGTCTTCACTGCGGTTTATGGCAATGTCTATATCCCCCTGCAAATCATCATCCCTTTCATTGCGGGCATCATAGAGAGCCAGCAATGTACCCTTCGTTGATGTGACCAATCCCGGGATACGCGAAGTATGTACGCCATCCTGCCCCGACTGCCGGAGAGCCACTCCTGTACGGAGTGGCTTTGCAATCGGCAATTGGCTGATATCTACCAGCCCCCAATCAGTTTTGATTCTACTGCATGAAATCTGTATCTTGTTTGTAGCTTGTGCTGCGTCATCCTTGAGTCTGAGTGTCACCCAACATGTCAATGTATCCTTGTCCACCTGCCGGTCTATGTTAAAGGAAATCCTCTTATTCGCCGGTCGTGCATCGGCACAGACATGTTCACGGGACTCATCTAAAAACAAGGAAGCGGAAACCACATCTTCAGGGCAAGTGCTTCCCTCCAGCGTAAACTCCATCTTTTCCAACCGGTAAGCGGAATCGCCATTCTGAATCAGGTGCAGGCACAATACCGGATTATACTCCTTCAATGCCAGTACCGGATATACAGGTTGGCGGATGTCCACTGCCAACTTGTCTGTGTAACTCTGACATGCCGAAACAGTGAAGGCAAACAAGGACAGTAAAAGTATAGTCTTATATTTCATGTCGTCTCAAAATTTATTTGTAACCTTCGGTTTGTGTGATATTGGGATTGGTGTTGAGACAAGCAGGTGCCACGGGCCACAAGGTGACATTCTTTTCACCTTCACGTCCCTTCAAGGTTTCAATAAGCTCAAATTCCTTGTTGAAACGGAGATAAGCCCACCATGCCTTTGACTCTGCTACAAACTCCTTCAAAGTTTCGTCGATGATGGCATTGTCGATGGCATCCTGGCTTCTCATGGTATAATAATTGTCTACACCATAGGCACGTTTGGCCACCACATTCAGATTCTGCAAAGCAGCATCCGTATTGCCCAAAGCATTCTCCACTTCAGCCTTCAGCAGATAGGCTTCAGCCAGACGGTAAATGGGCACGTCACTATTAAAACTACGCGTATCATTGGCAAATGAACCTTTGAATTTCACAATCATTCTCTTAATCTGCGCCTCTTCCGTCAAGAACTTATCCTTGAATACACGTACCGAAACATCCGTACGTGTGTCACGTGCATCTTCAGCCAGAAAGTCGCAATAGGCTTGCGTAGGAACAACATACTGAGCATGAGAACCGGCAGGAACCTCATCCTCTGTATATCCGGCTTCCCTCAGCCGGGTTCTGTCACCGTTGGGTGCCAGATAATAGGCGAAGAAATTCGGCGATGTTCCCGGAGTCACATTTTCGTTTATGATATAGGGCAATGTCCAAATCAATTCGGAATTAGCCTTATTATTCAAATCGAATACATCCGCAAAATTGGGAAGGAGCGTATAATCAGCCTTCAGCACTGCATCGACAGAAGCCTGTGCCGTATTCAATGCTGCGCTTCCTCCATCGAGGCGTTTGGCCTTCCACAGATAATACTCTGTACGCAACATGTTGACAGCCGCCGGAGAAGCCTTATGAAGTTGTTTGGAAGACGCAGGCATAAGCTTCAAAGCTTCTTCTATGTCAGCTTCAACCTGTGCATAAACCTCGGATGCAGCTGTTCGTGTAGGATACATATCTTCCTGTTTTTCAGATTCGAAACCGGAAGTGAGCAACGGACAGTCACCAAAGACCCGTACCAGCGTAAAATAGCAATATGCTCGCAGAAAGTAAGCGTTGGCCATCACCTCATTCCGTGTAGCTTCATTCACAAAAGAGATGCCCGGAGTATGTTTCAAAATCAGGTTCACGCTATTGATTGTAGTATAAATACTGCTCCAGTTGGTACCTGCATCACCGCTCAGCAACACGTTTGTCCCCACTCTGTTGAAAAAAGCATCGTTCACCGCCCCACTTTCGTACCAGTTTGAACGCATCTCTCCATAGATATTGAGCAAATCGGAAAAAGCGGAACGGAATTGGGTATATGCCCCATTTACCGCACTCGTCGCATCACTCTCTTCCGTCCACATGGACAAACTGGTAAACTGGCTGGGCTGTATTACATTCAGGTCCCCATGGCAGGATGTGAAAACTGAGGCTCCACTTATAAGAAGAATGCCGGATAATATTTTTATTTTCATAATTCTTATTTTTCGTATTAAAATTCCATTATCACAAAGTAACCTTACATCCGATAGAGAACTTACGGATGGGCGGATAGGTGTTGAAACCGGAGGAATACGTGCTTGACGCACCTACTTCGGGAGAAAGTCCTATTACTTCTGTAAAATAGTGCAGATTATTACCCGCCAACGTCAATACAAGCCCTTTCAAACCAATCTTGGCCAGCAATGTTTCGGGCAATGCATACTGCAAAGAGATTTCACGAATACAGAGATAATCGCCCTTCTGGGTGAAAACATCCGAGTTATCCCGGAAATTCTTGTTCAGCTCATCAGAGTCATTGCCTGAGAAACGGGCATATTTGGCTGTATTCGGATCATCTCCCACATTCCAACATTTCAGGATTTCAGCAGGCAGACTGGTATTTCCATTCATGAAATTACACATCTGACGTTGCAGATAACCATTGGAAATGGAATGTCCTAATGCAAAATCAAGATAAACATTCAAAGTGAAACCCTTGTATGTGAAAGTGTTGTTCAAACCTCCGGTAGTATGAGGAATCGTATTTCCCAGCAAGAACATATCATTACTGTTGATGATATTATCTCCGTTCAGGTCTTTCCACTCATAGTCTCCGATAGTCTTTTTTCCAACCCCCAATTTCTTCTTGGTTGTCCAGTCCCAACCTTTGGATGAAGTGTCATAGCGGGCATTGGCAGCCTGTTCGGGAGTCGTAATGATAAAGTCTTTTTTATATCCATAGAAACGGCCCAACGGTTCACCCTCGGCAATTCCTCCGAATTCTTTGGTCGTGCCATCCTGCATTTTCACTGAATACCCTCCCTGACGGTTTTTATCTCGTCCGTTTTCGGGCAATTTAAGAACTTTGTTCTTCACATAAGTAATGGTGAACTTGGATTCCCATGTGAAATCCTTCTTGACAATGTTACGTGTTGTAATTTCAGCATCAAATCCACGGAAACGTACTTTTCCAAGATTGGTAAGGATAGAGCCATATCCCGATGTGTTGGGAAGCACTTTGGAAGTAATCAGGTTATCTGTAATCTTGTTAAAGTAGTCTACACCCAAAATGATGCGGTTCTTAAGCAATCCCAAATCAAAGCCCAAGTCCAACTGTGTGGAAGTTTCCCATTCAAGAGCCTTGTTAGGCATAGCTAAAGAAACGGTCGCAGCACTTTGATCATAACTGGTGGTAATAGCGTACAGTCCTAATGCATCGTAATAGCCGATAGAGTTGTTGCCGGTCTGCCCATAACTGCCACGCCATTTAAAGTTACTGATAAATTCTACATTCTGCATAAAAGGCTCGTCACTCATAACCCAACCGACAGACAATCCCGGGAAGAATCCCCATTGGTTACCTTTGGCAAAACGAGAAGAACCATCTTCACGGAAAGTGACAGTCAACATATATCTTTTCAGATAGTCATAATTCAAACGGCCGAAATAACCGATATTCACATCCTCCTGCTTGGTGGATGTTGCAGCAGAATAAACAGAACCTCCGTTCAATGTCGGTATCTTGTCGGAACTGTGACCAGTAGTGGCGGCATACACATACTTGTACAGATATTGCTGATAGGAATATCCTACCATCGCACTGATGCTGTGTTTCTCGGCAAACGTCCTTGCATAGCTGGTATAGAATTCCAGTTTCTTGCGTTGTTCATCCGTCATATTGGTAGTCGCTCTTCTCGTCCCGTTCATCGGATTGGCGCGCATGAACGTGTCTCCATGACTATTTTGTGTAAATAGCGAAGCTGTGCCGACAGCATGCCATCCCTTCATAATCTCCCAATCAAGAGAGCCCACCAATCCCAAACGGTTGGTACGCTGGTTATTGTCATTGAAATAAGAATAGAAACTCGGATTTGGAGACGAAGAGTTGGGACCCGGAGTCGGAGTTCCGTACCACTCATTGTCAGATACCCAGTATTTGCGCTGGGTGGCCGGAGTCATCAATCCACGGGTAATTACCTGATATTGGCTGGCATACTCCTCACTGTTTGTCTGGCTATAATCGATGTTGCTGCTGAAAGTGAGGTTATCCCTAATCTTGGCAGTCACATTAGTACGGGCATTGAAGCGATCGAAAGCAGTTCCGACACCCACACCGGAGTCTTTCATATAACCGATACTGCCTACATAGCTTAGCTTTTCTGTACCGCCGTCTATGCCTACATAATAGTTCTGCCAGAGAGCGTTCTTGAAACAAGTACTGGCCCAGTCATTGTCTTCAAAAATCAGTGTCTTGGTAGGATCCAGGGGGTCTGCTACCGATTTCCATCCTGCTGGAATACTCTCTCCATCCTTCAAATAGCGGGTGGAAAATTTAGAAGCATTGGTATTTCCGGAACTATAAGCATATCCATCGAGGTACAATTTTTCAGGATTAGGTCCGGAGGCCCAACGGTCGCGCATGATGGTGACTGCCTGGGATGCATCCAGATACTCAATCATACGTTCTACATTCTCGTTTGCAAAAGAAGCCTCAAACGTTACCCGTGGAGTACCGCTCTTCCCTTTCCTTGTTGTTATCAGGACAACACCATTCGAGGCGCGCGACCCGTAAATTGCAGACGAAGCAGCATCCTTCAGGACTTCAATAGATTCTATGTCATTGGGGTTGATACCTGCCGTACTACGCTCTACACCGTCTACTAAAATGAGTGGGGAATTACTCTGACTAATGGACGAACCGCCACGAATCAAGAATGTTGCCTCTGCTCCCGGAGTATTATTTTCACTGTAAACACGTACACCCGCAATTTTTCCCTTCAGACCTTCACCTACCGTATTAATAGGAGTTGCCTTTAGTGTTTCTCCGTCTACCTTACTGATGGCAGCTGTCACCGTACGTTTGGATTGAGTACCATAACCTACTACTACAACCTCATCCAACCCCATGGTTGTCGGTTCCATCGTTATATTCAGAATCTTTTGATCAGTAATCAAAATTTGCTGTTCATCATAGCCTACGTATGAAAACACGAGCGTCTCTCCCTTATTTACTTTCAATTGGAAAGCTCCATTCATATCTGTGATTATTCCTCGAGTCGTACCTTTCACGGCGATAGAAACTCCCGGAAGAGTCTCACCCGTATTGTCCACCACTACACCAGACAAGTTAATATCCTGTGCCCAAAGCAAAAACGGGCAAAATAGTAGAAAGGTTATGAGGTGAAAATGAAATATTTTTCTCATCTTTGTTACGATTTTAATAATAAATTGTTTCAGTAATTTATTTTAGGGGAAACGGGAAATGCCAATACTCGTTTCCCCCTCCCTTTTGGGGGTTAAACTTAAGTTAGTCAATGAGCTTTTCATTGGATACGTTGCTGTAATATCTCCATAGGCATATCGTTTTTAGTTAATTAATGTACTTGAAGAATTCTGTATTTTTCAATTCATTTCTTGTCTCTTCCAATTCTTCCTCAGAACAAGGAGCTATCGGCAAACGGCACGGCCCGCAGTCTATCCCTGCCAGTTTCATAAAAATCTTACCGGCTCTGACTCCTCCCCCATGCTTTATCAAAACATCTATAATTTCAACAGATTTCCATTGCATTTCACGGGCTGTTTCAAGATCTCCCTTTTCCATGGCTTCCATCACAGCTTTGTATATCCCAGGAACATAGTTGTAGGTACTTCCTACGGCAGCCTTGGCTCCAACCGACAAACCGGTAATCAGTATCTCATCAAAACCATGTAAGACTTCGAATGCCCCACCGTCTGCATGAATGCACTGCTGCATCTCCATCAGGTTGTTATGAGTGAATTTGACTCCCACCAGATTGGGTATTTGCTTCTTTCCCTCTATAAGGAACTTATGCACCGGTAAAGAAACCCCGGTAATGGATGGCATGTTATAGTAATAAAACGGCAACTGGGAAGCTGATGCAGCTATCGGCTTGAAGAAATCTATCAGATCATCCACAGAGCTAGGCTTGAAAAAGCAAGGTGCCATGGCTGCTATCATGTCAGCTCCGGTAGCTTGGGCATGGGCTGCCAGTTCGGCACACTGAACCTGAGACATGCCGCCTACATGCACTATCACTTTCAGTTTTCCCTTAACCGCTCCAATCCATTTTTCCGCAACAGCCTTTCGTTCTTCCGTTGTCAAGGAAACGGATTCGCCCGTCGTACCACAAATAAACACCCCCGTCACGCATTTCTTTTTCATCAAAAACTCTGCATACGGCTCGATCATCTGCAAATTTAAGGAACCATCTTCGTGCATTGGCGTAAATGGTGCAGCAATTAATCCTGTTAAAAGTTGTTTGTTCATAATTTAGAGTATATTATTATTAATAATTGGTTCAAATCTATTTTTTCTTAAAGAACAAGCTTGCCAAATAGCCTATGACAAAGCATGAGATAAAACCGGATGCCGTGTACAAAAGCAGATGAAACGTCTGGAATCTGGCAACAAACAATTGTACAATGATACTTGCGACTATCCCTATGACCGCTCCTCCGGAGTTGGCACGTCTGGTAAGCATACCCAACATAAACAATCCTCCCATACTGCCCAGTATGAGACCGAGTATCTTGTTGAATTCATCCCACAATGAAGCAATGTTCCATGTTGCCATAAGAAAAGCAAAGGACAAGCTGATAATTCCTATCACACAAGTTGCCATACGTGCCGCACGCAATTCATTTCCACCGCCACCCTTATGAAAGAAGCGTGAATAAATGTCTACTATATAAGCTGTGGCCGCCGAATTCATACTGCCGCTCAAAGTAGACATCGCCGCTGCAAAAATACCCGAAATAAGCAGTCCTACAACACCGACCGGCAATTGGGTGAAGATATACCATGGGAAAATGGCATCACCGTTAGGAATACTGATACTTAGATTTTCCGGATATACCTTATAATAAGCATAAAGAGCAGTTCCTATAAAGAAGAAAATCAGTGTAGCAGGAATAGTCAATATCGCATTGGTCCACACACTTTTCCGTGCTTCCTTCATAGAAGAGGTCGTGAGATAACGCTGCACCATACTTTGGTCTGTCCCATAGGTGGTAAGGTGGGTAAAACATGCGGCAATAATGACTGTCCACATCGTAGCATCCTTCAAATCAAAGTTGGTCGCTCCTAAATCAAACTTACCATTTGCCATTGCAATATCAATCGTTTCGCCCAATCCGCCAGGAAGAGAGCACGATATGTATATCACTGCAAATATTGCTCCTCCCAATAATATAATTACTTGAATAGCATCTGTCCATACAACAGCCTCTATTCCACCTATCATTGTATATAGAATACTGCAGACTCCCATGATGCCTATACATAGGAATATATCCAGCCCAGTCACCACATTCAAAGCAATGGAGGGCAGAAAAAGCACAACCCCCATACGCCCGACCTGAAAAAGAATAAAGGCCATGCTGCAAATAACACGGATAAATACATTGAAACGTATCTCCAGATATTCATAGGCAGTCGTTATATTCAATTTTCGAAAAAAAGGAATAAAAACATAAACAATGACTGGCGCAACAAGCACAATACCAGTATTGAACAACACATAACTCCAATTAGTGGCATATGCTTTGGAAGGTATAGCCATGAATGTGATGGCACTCAACGCTGTTCCGAAAAGACTCAGACCGGCAGCCCACCACGGAATGCGTCCTCCACCCTTGAAATAATCATTTGTACTTTTCTGACGCCGTGAAAAGTAAATTCCGATTCCGGCCAATACAGCAAAATAGCCAATAATCACAAGTATGTTGATAACTCCCAATCCCTTTTCCAATGGAACAATATCTCCCTGAAGACTGTATAGTCTATTCGTTCCGGAAGTGGCATTACTACCGATTACAACAAATGAATGGCCTTTCTGCAAAACTTGCATAGTATCATATGTACATGGGATGAGTTCGGACTTAATAAGAGTCTGTGTGATTGTATGATACTTCCATAAAGCATTCTCTTTTTTGAGATGTAGTGTATCTCCCTGATCTTTTTGAAAAAGAAGTATATGGTTGGCTCCGCTAACAACAGCAGCACACACTCCTTTTGGGAAATCCGAACCTAATGAGCTCCATCGTTCAAGTTGGGGATTATAAACATATCCATCTGTCAAACAAGAAAGTACTCCCTCTTCTGTTTCAGTTTGTCCGCCCAATAAGTACAGACAAGGAGAAACACCGTTATTCTGTACCACGAGAATTGCATTTTCTCGGGCACGTCCCGGATATCCCGGCAGTCTTTTCCATCCTTTCGACTTGTTCGACAAATCCAACACAAAGAAAGAGTCTGACAAATTGGATGGACTAACCGATTCCCGACCTCCAAGTAAATAGACTTTATTATCCAGCAGTGCTCCTGCCGCATTCGACAATGGAATGGGAAGTGGTGGCCAATCTTCTGAAAGATTAAGTTTTCCATGCTGCATTGTGAGAAGAAACACCTCATTGTAGCATTGAGAAGAATCACGTCCCCCAATACACAATACCCCGTCAGAGAGTGTTATGGAAGTACCATAAGCCAACGGTTTAGACAACACGTTTTCATACAAAGTGAATCCGGCATTTTCGGATAGGCATACCACATTTCTTCCCCATTGACCATAATCGTCAGAAATTCCACCTGCCAATACTATTTGTCCACCAAGTACTCCGGAAAAGAGCCCCAATGTTTCATTTTTCCCATTAAGAGCATTCTCATTACCCCACTTTATTTGCTCAGACTGAGGAGCATCTGCAGCTTTCAAGCTTTGACACCCAAACAAACAAAGAAATACCAATGCAACACAATAGTTTATAATCCGTGCCATTTATCATACTTTATTATTGTGATTAACCCTTATTCTGTTCCCCTAACATTGCCCTATCATAAATCAACTTTTTATAAACATAAAAGTGTTGCTCGATAGCATTTCTGTAGCCCACTTCATCCTTGTTCTTAATAAAATTCAGTAAATCGGTGTGAGTTACAATTCTCCCCTTTTTCTCCAATTCAATGTTTATGGCTTCGACCCGTTCTCTCAAGTTAGTTTTTACAAAATTCATAACCGGATGAATGATGCTTTGGAACTGCACAATTGTCTTATTCCCTGTTATTTCATATAGTTTTGAATGGAAAGTATATTCACTGAGATTGGCATATTCGTTGTTCCCCAATGCAACGCCAGCATTAACAATCTCTTCTAGCTCCATAATGTCCGGTTCCTTGATATTATGAAAAATATCACTACTGATTCCGATCTCCAAAGCAACTCTAAATCCCAAAAGATCAAGAAGTGACTCCTGACTCATAATACGCGGATCAATCACCCTCTTCATTCCTCCTAAAATGAAAGGCTCAGTCAGAATCATTCCACGTCGTGTACGACTTTCAACCATTCCCATCATTTTCAAACGGCTAAGAGCTTCTCGAAGAACACTGCGAGCTACCCCCAGCGCTGACGACAACTCAATCTCATTAGGAATAGAGTCACCTACTTTCAAGTCTTGACTTCTGAAATAATTCAATAACTTGTCTTCTACCTGGTCTACCAAAGTAATCGACTGCCCATCTATTTTTAAGTTTTCCATATATTAAATCGTGTTATTATTAGTTATATTAGTATTATTTGTCAGACAAATAAATAGATATTTTTGAATAAAAGCAACACTCAAAAGATATTTTATTACTAATTTTATATTTATTAACTAATTTATTCTTGCTTTTTTGATGAATTCACCATTTTAAATGTAATATATATTTCGTATATGTTACACTGCAAACAAACTGTATAAAAAACAGAAAAGAACAAGTTTATCCTAGATAATCTTTTGGATATATTCTTTATTAGGAAAGTTTGGTTTCGGCTTATTTCACGTGAAGTCCCAATAACGGGGTAGAATAGATATGCCTAAACTCTGATATTTGCGTTTTCCTGCTTTAGATACTTGGAGCATTAATGGATTTTCGCCATTAGATAATATCTTAGGCTTGTAGCAAACTACTGAAATACAAGCATTCATGACTTTTTCGGTTTACATCGGATCAATGAATAAATTTGAGGGGTGAATTTATAAATTCCTATCTTTGTCTCCAAATTCATTGCTTATGGAGTTAAACGGTTACCGCCTTCTTCTTCGCAGCACTCACTGGAATCCAAAGGTTTTCTTCCCGCGGTACATATCCGTGATTTTCCTATCCGTGACTGCAAGATAAGCTTATGTGTGCGCCGTCGTAAATGGCTCGATACGGAACCGATTCTATTATTTGCAATTCATTTGAACTTACCGCCCGGGGAACGCAACATTCAAAAGAATTCGCGTTTTTTTTTAAAAGGGCTGCTTGGAGAAATACCCGATTACGGCCCGCTCTCTTGAACTCTATTATCATATTGACGGTGACCAGTTTGAACGACAATATAAAGAGCGTCTGAGCGACTACCGTATATGGGAGCAATTACCCCATGCCGAAGACAGGTTGCTGTTTCCCGAGAATCTGGGACTGTATTTGAGTATAGATGAAACCTCCCTTTCCAACGGTGAATTATATACCATAATCACTAACAGAGAAGCGCATGGTGGCAAAGGTTCCATCGTGGCCATTGTCAAGGTACTAAGGCTGACGATGTCATTGCTATTGTAGAGCAAATCCCTGAGGAAGCACTTCAAGGGGTGAAGGAGGGCACTCTTGACTTATCAGAAAGCATGCGCAAGATTATTCGCAGGTGCTTCACGTCAGCTATCCGGGTGATAGACCGCTTTCACATTCAAAAGCTGACGTGTGACGCCGTGCAGGAAATAAGAATCGGACACCGTTTGGAAGCAATACAGGAAGAAACAGATGTCAGGCAGGAAGCTGGAAAATCCAGTGTAAGATGCCCCCTAAAACCAAGCGATTCTATCCCTTTGTACCCAAATAATCCAGCCCCTTGATTCCAATATAAAAATGCCCCTGTCAGACGAAGTCCGGAGGGGATTTTTCGTAGATTCGATTCCCGTCTTGACCGGTGGGATAAAATCATTTCTACTATGACAACAAAGATAGCAAACATCCTCCAATGTTACGCATTGGGGATGGGGATAAAGCAGATAAGCAGGAGCTTTGAGCTTTCCCGCAACACGGTGCGCAGATATGTGCGCCTGTTTCAAGAGTGTGGCATACCGATAAAGGAACTAACAGCCATGCCTTCCGCGCGCATCCAGGAGATGTTCTCCGAAGGTGTTGGGCGTAACAGGGTTCCGTCACAACGCCAACTTGAACTTGAGGCGCTCCTTCCTGAGTATGTCGCCCGGCTTAGCCGTCTGGGTGCAACAGTGAAAACCCTGTACGAAGAGTACCGCAAGACACACCCTGACGGATACAGACATGCCGGTTTCGGCAACTATCTCATGCGTTATCGCATGGTGACATATGTCGTAGACCATGTCGAGCATTATGCCGGATACCAGATGTATATCGACTTCACTGGTGACAAACTTGAAGTCATTGACAGTGAAAGCGGTGAGTGCCGCAGCGTTGAAGTGTTCGTGGCCATACTCCCATGCAGTCACTATACCTATTGTGAGGCGACCTGATCCATTATACAAATATTTCTCAAAAAAGATAATACAAATGTTTGCAATATTCGTAAAAAAACGTACCTTTGCACCGCAATTAAGGCTGGTTCCGTAGCTCAGCTGGATAGAGCAACGCCCTTCTAAGGCGTGGGTCAAGCGTTCGAATCGCTTCGGAATCACAAGAAGAAACCGCAAACGGCTAATAAATAAGTCTTTGCGGTTTCTTTCATTAAAAAAATGTCCGCGTTTTGGGTTCACCCGACAAATTAGGGGGAGAGTCTTCTTTCATTCGTCAGTAAAACGGTATTTTTGCGCTATGAACAATCAAGGACTATTGGCATTGGCGGAGTTAATTCTGCCATCAGAAATACTTTTCAACTTTGAAGTAGTACGTGTGGAGGAAGAATCATCCCTGATCCGTATCCACCTTGACGAAGCAGTCATGGCGGAATACAAGGACAACCCCAAGATTGAATCCAAGGGATTCTGTGATGCCGTGACCATACGTGATTTCCCAATCCGTGACAAAGGCGTTGACTTAATCGTCAGAAGACGCAAATGGTACGACAAGCAGAATAACCGATACTTCTCCGACTCTTATGAGCTGAAGGCTGAAGGAACTCGCTACTCCAAGGAGTTTGCGGCTTTTTTAAAAGGAGTGTATGGAGACGATTCCTACGACCTCCCGTTCGCTTGACCGCTATTATCACATAAACGGGGATACGTTTGAAAAGCAATACAAGGAAGTGCTCAGCGGCTATCGTGAATGGTCAGAACTCTCACATGCAGAAGACTGGCTTGTCTTTCCAGAGAACATTGGTGAAAGCATCTGCATTGACGAAACGGCTCCAAGCAACGGTGAGCTGTACACTATAGTAAGCAACAGATCTTCACGTGGAGGTAAAGGTACCATCATTGCTATTGTAAAGGGTGTGGCGGCAGATGCTGTCACGGAAGCACTTATGCGCATTGACGAGGACAAGAGACTGTTGGTTAAGGAGATAACAATGGATATGTCGAATTCCATGCGACTTATAGCCAGACGCTGTTTCCCGAATGCAATGCGTACCATAGACCGCTTTCATATACAGAAACTTGCATGTGATGCCTTGCAGGAGATGCGCATCGCGCATAGATGGGATGCCATTCAAGCAGACACGGATGCCAGGGAAGAAGCCAAATGCCTGGGCGAAGCATACACTCCAATTGTGCTTGCAAATGGTGATACCCACAAGCAGTTGTTGGCTCGCAGCAGATATCTGCTTTTTAAATCTGCCGACAAATGGACGGAAAGTCAGAGACAAAGAGCTGAGGTGCTCTTTGAAACGTATCCTGATCTTAAAGAAGCCTATTCGCTTACACATTCCCTAAGAATGATATTTTCCAAGAATACCGTCAAAGATGCAGCAAGACTCTCGCTTGCACGCTGGTATAACAAAGTGGACGACTCTGGTTTTAAGAGTTTCAATGTTATTGCCGCCACGCTTTACGAGCATTACGATGAAGTCTTGAACTTCTTTGTTAATAGGGCAACTAATGCTTTTGCAGAGTCATTCAATGCTAAAATTAAGGCGTTTAGAGCTGCTTTAAGGGGAGTAACGGATATAAAGTTCTTTCTTTTCAGACTTACAAAGCTATATGCTTAATCCCCCTGGTTTATCGGGTGAGCCCTCAAAACCTCCTAATAACGCTATATTAGACGTTGGAGGACACAAAAAAGGAGGCTCGAATAACGAACCTCCTTGACTTATTAAATAGTTGATTTTCAGTGTTTTATGATTGTGAGCGGTAAACGGGGTTCGAACCCGCGACCCCCACCTTGGCAAGGTGGTGCTCTACCAACTGAGCCATGTCCGCATATATAAATGGTGGGCGATACAAGATTTGAACTTGTGACCTCTTCCGTGTCAGGGAAGCGCTCTCCCCCTGAGCCAAACGCCCATTTCTTTCGTGCGCCGCAGCGCGAGAATGTATATTACGCACTTTCCCCTTTCGGCGCAAGCGTTATTTTCAACTTTTCTGAAAAACTTTCGCTTGAACCAAAAAGGCACGCCAACGATTACCAACCCGCTTGGTTTACGAGCACGTCATCCGAAATCTCGCCCGCTTCATATTCCGAAATCGCCTGATTGGCAATCGCGAAGCCGCGGCGCACTTCTTCCTCGGTGATATTAAGCGGCGGCTGAATACGCAAAATATTGTCAGCGACCGAAATCATGAGCAAGCCCAACTCGTAAGAGCGGTACACGATTTTAAACGTACCCGTGGTGTCGGCCTC
>CAJJYX010000028.1 GCA_905197435.1 uncultured Bacteroides sp. | reverse complement strand
CCGCCGATTTTACCGATACCTACACCGGCACCAATAACAGCCAGACCAGCACCAATGGCTGCACCCAATTTACTAACTCCCACACCTGCCGCAGCAGCTTGCAATAATACAGATAGTAACATAACTTTCAGTTTTTAAATGGTTATTTTTATTAATATTTATATTCCCAATAATCTTATCACTTCACTGCTTTCTCTTTATGATCTTCTTGAGCCAAACCGATGAATACAGCTGACAACATGGTGAACACATACGCCTGGATAAAGGCAACCAGCAATTCAAGTGCATTCATAAAGATATTGAACAATACCGAAGCTACAGTCAACGTTCCGTTCAAAACAGGTCCCATACTGGCCGAGATGAATATCAGACAGGTCAGCACCAACATTGCCATATGTCCTGCCAACATATTGGCAAAAAGACGTATCATCAAGGCAAACGGCTTTGTGAAAATGCCGAAAAACTCTATAAATGGCATCATAGGCACCGGTACTTTCAACCACCAAGGCACGTCCGGCCAGAAGATATCTTTCCAATAAGTTTTAGTTCCAAAGATATTTACCGCTAAAAAGGTACAGATTGCCAACACCATTGTAATGGCTATATTCCCTGTCACATTAGCACCTCCGGGAAAGAAAGGAATCAGTCCCATGATGTTGTTAATGAAGATAAAGAAAAATGCTGTCAGCAAATACGGTGCAAACTTGTGGTACTTCGGACCGACACAGCTCTTTATAATATCATCGTTCACCATCATGATGAACATCTCCATAAACCCAATGAAACCACCGGGAGCTGCACTACCTTGCGGATGTTTACGATACCAATGTGCCACACTTAAAATAATGACAAGCAGTAACACACTGTTGATGAGCAAAGCCAACGTCACCTTCGTGATGGATATGTCCAGAGGGCGTATTTCGTTTCCGGCTGCATCATGCTCCACCAGCTTGCCTTCGTACTTGCTTCCTACAGGAGCAATAGAAAAGCCTTCATAACTTCCACCATTTTCCTCCAAACGCGAGGATAGAAAGACATGCCATCCGGAAGTCGAGCTATGCACGATTATCGGCAACGGAACTGTAACGTGAGTTTCACCCCACGTCGTGATGTGCCATTCATAAGAATCGCCAATATGACCGAAGACAATCTCCTTCACGTCTACCGTATTCTCGGCTCGTACCGTGGCAGGCAGCAACATGCCCAGTGCCAGCAGAACTACAGTCAGTATGTTACGCAATCTTTTCATTGTTACTTTTCTTTTTCAATTTCTTGTTCGCTTCAAAAGTGAAGAAGAACCAAGAATCATAAATCAAATATATCAGATAGTTGGCTATAAACGTCAACAAAAATGCCCTTGCTTCCTCTCGTACTGCAATGCAATAAATCAGCATCACAATCATCGAGACAAGCATTCTCATCACACGCATCAGCAAATAAATCTGCAACATCCGTCCCGGCATCCGGTGGCGGCAACTTTCGGTCATATTAATCATGAATACTCCGAAAACAAAGAAGAAAAGCGGAATTAGCGGATAACCGCCGAAATAATGGTGCGGATTTATCGAAAAATACGTCCAACCGCCTATAATCCCTATCAATACTGTCAAGAGAGCTGTATGCAACAAATAGTTTCTCTTAGTAATAGTCATGACGACAACCTTTATTTTTAATAGACTATTGCTGTTCTATGCAGACAGCAATCTTTCCATTGCTCATTTCTACAAACCCGCTTTGAATATCAAGTTCGTGTTCCTCACCATCCGTCACATAAAACAATCTCCCTATTCCCAACGATGATACTATTGGTGCGTGCTGCGGCAGGATGGAAAAAGAGCCCAGAGCACCCGGCAATGTAACACTTTCCACTTCCCCTTTGAAGAGTTCCTTCTCCGGCGAAACAATATTCAGATACAACCCCTTCATCATCAAAGCCGTTTATTTTTTAATTTTCTCTCCTGCCTGCTCCAACAATTTCTTACCTTTTTCAATAGCTTCTTCAATGGTTCCTACATTCAAGAAAGCCGGTTCAGGCAGATAGTCCACTTCTCCGTCAAGAATCATCTTGAACCCCTTGATGGTATCCTCTATAGAAACCATTGTACCGGGGACACCTGTAAATTGCTCAGCAACGGCAAACGGCTGCGAAAGGAAACGCTGCACACGACGTGCGCGGTTCACTAACGTACGATCAGCATCCGAAAGTTCTTCCATACCAAGAATGGAGATAATATCCTGCAATTCCTTGTTTCGCTGCAATATCTGCTTCACACGCTGTGCCACTTCATAGTGTTCCACACCCACAATATGTGGGTCAAGAATGCGCGAAGTGGATTCCAACGGGTCTACGGCAGGATAAATGCCAAGCTCGGTAATTTTACGACTCAATACCGTGGTGGCATCAAGATGTGTAAAAGTTGTGGCCGGTGCTGGGTCAGTCAAGTCATCGGCGGGGACATATACAGCTTGTACAGAGGTAATGGAGCCATTTCTTGTGGAAGTAATACGCTCCTGCATGGCACCCATTTCCGTAGCCAGTGTCGGTTGATAACCCACGGCAGAAGGCATACGACCCAGCAAGGCTGATACCTCAGAGCCTGCTTGGGTGAAACGGAAAATATTATCGATGAAGAATAGAATATCACGCGGACCGTCCGTCTCCGCTCCCATGTCACGAAAAGACTCGGCTACCGTCAATCCGGACAATGCCACAGACTGACGTGCACCGGGAGGTTCGTTCATCTGGCCGAATATCAGAGATACTTGCGACTTGGCCACTTCGTCATAATCTATTTTGGACAAGTCCCAGTGACCTTCTTCCATACCTTTCTTGAACTCTTCTCCATAACGAATTACACCAGATTCAATCATTTCTCTTAACAGGTCGTTACCTTCACGCGTACGTTCTCCCACACCGGCAAATACAGAAAAGCCGTGCTGCTTCTTCGCAATATTGTTGATAAGTTCTTGGATGAGCACCGTCTTACCCACACCTGCACCACCAAACAACCCGATTTTACCTCCTTTGCTGTAAGGTTCCAACAAGTCGATAACTTTAATGCCCGTATAGAGTACCTCTTGTACAGTAGTCAAATCTTCAAATTTAGGGGGGTCGCGATGTATAGGGTAAGCACCGGTACGATCCAGTTCTTTCATACCATCAATAGAGTCACCCACAACGTTCATCAAACGGCCTTTAATCTGTGTACCTATCGGCATGGTGATGGGACCTCCCAGTGGGTATACTTTCATTCCTCGCTGCAAACCGTCTGTACTGTCCATGGCAACAGTCCGCACAGTGTTTTCGCCAATGTGTTGCTGTACCTCTACAATCAGCCTTTTGCCGTTCGGTCTTCTTATTTCCAGTGCGTCGTGAATACTCGGCAACATCTGTTCTGCCTCCGTTCCTTCGAAATAGACGTCTACTACAGGCCCGATTACCTGTGAAATATGTCCAACAATCTGTGACATAAGCAATCTTTTTTATTCTATATTTCCTTAATTGTTTTTCCCAATACTAAGTTTCAAGTCGCGTATATCCTCATAAAACAAGTCTGCCAAGTCGCGTCTTTTATCAGCTATGTATATACTCGTACCTATTTAACGTTTGTCAGCTATGGTTTGTTCATCCCAATAGTTACATAAACAACTGCGCAAATGTATAAACAAATTGCATGTAGTTGGTACTGTGTATAGCATTTTTTGAACAAAAAATACTATTTTGAACGATTAATACTACAATTGGAACAAATTGTTGCAAATATGATAACGTCAGTTAACAATTAATAAGACGAGAATCTATCTGCCTATTTTATGAAGGTAGCAAATCTGTCTATACAAAAATAAGCCTTGTCTCTCGACAAGGCTTATTCACAACACAAACACAAAATAAAACACGACAAAACTACTATGCAATCTTACCTGTCTATGCCGGGGAGGCATATGTACTAGTTACGGATATTCACATACACATAAACAGCTTCAGGCTGATTTGCACATTATAAACAAATGCGGGGAAGCATTTGTTTATTACCTATTTGTTAAAAAACACAAAATTAAAATTCACTATTGAATACCTCGTTCGCGAAGTTTCAACTGCCATTTCCATGCAGAAAGTAAAGTATCTTCAATACTTGTTTCAGCTTTCCATCCCAGTTCATTGTTTGCCAATTCCGGGTTAGCCCACACTTTCTCTATATCACCAGCACGACGGCCAACTATCTGATAGTTCAGCTTTACACCGGTAGCTTTCTCGAAAGCATTAATCAGCTCCAATACGGAAAGACCACGGCCTGTACCAATATTGAACACTTCCACTTTTTCCTTCTGCTTGTTCTCCAAAATACGGCGAATAGCCACTACATGCGCTTTCGCCAAGTCTACGACATTGATGAAGTCACGTATACAAGAGCCGTCGGGAGTATCATAATCGTCACCAAACACACTCAATTTCTCGCGAATACCGATAGCTGTCTGAGTGAGATAAGGAATCAAGTTTTGCGGTACACCGTTAGGCAACTCTCCCAGCAATGCTGAGGGATGTGCACCAATCGGGTTGAAATAGCGTAACAAGATAGCATTAATTGGAGCGCCAGAAGCAACCGTATCACGAATAATCTCTTCGTTAATCTGCTTTGTGTTCCCATAAGGAGATTCAGCTTTCTTGATAGGTGCCTTTTCCGTTACCGGAAGCTCGTCCGGCTGACCGTAAACAGTGCAAGAAGAAGAGAACACAATACCCTCCACTCCGTGCTTCGGCATCAGTTCCAGTAGGTTGATCAGTGAAACCAAATTGTTGCGATAGTAAAGCAATGGCTTCTGAACAGACTCACCTACAGCCTTGCTGGCTGCAAAGTGAATAACGGCTCTGATGCCTTTGTATTTGGTAAACACAGCGTCAAGGCCAGCATAATCCAAACAATCCAATTTTTCGAATGCAGGACGAATACCCGAAACCTTTTCAATGTTATCTACAACATCTGCGCTGGAATTCGACAAATTATCAATAATAACAACTTCATAACCTGCGTTCTGAAGTTCCACCACCGTGTGAGAACCGATGTAACCGGTTCCACCGGTAACCAAGATTTTCTCTTTCATATCAAATATAGATAATTTAGCTTTTAGGTTATCAATACGCCACAAATGTAAGGAAATAAATTAATAAAAACAGAAAAAGGGAGATATTTTTTAGCTTATCCCCCTTTCACTTTATTTCCGTTTTTTCTTCTTTAAATCTTCACAACTCCTGAAAAGCCCATGAATGCCATTGCCAGTAAACCGGCAGTGATCAAAGCTATCGGAGTTCCCTGCATACCTTTCGGTACATTTATCAGACTCATCTGTTCGCGCAAACCTGCAAACAGTGTCAATGCCAAGCCAAAACCAAGCGCCGTGGAGAATGCATAAACTACTCCCGTCAGCAAATCATAATCTTTCTGGATAACGAGGATAGCCACACCGAGAATACAGCAGTTGGTAGTAATCAATGGCAAAAATACACCCAAGGCCTGATACAGAGAAGGAGAAACTTTCTTAAGGATAATCTCTACCATCTGCACCAAAGCAGCAATCACAAGGATAAAGGTTATAGTTTGCAAATAGCCCAAATCGAAAGCGTCAAGCACGTACTTCTGAATAAGGAATGTCACGATAGTAGCAATGGTGAGCACGAATGCCACCGCTGCTGACATACCCAATGCAGTCTCCACTTTCTTGGAAACGCCCAAGAACGGACAGATTCCCAAAAACTGCGACAATACAATGTTATTTACAAAGATTGCCGAGATAAATATCAATATATATTCCATTTCTTTAATTTATTAATTGAAAAATGATAATTATCCATTATCAAGCTTTCTTCATACTGTTGATTAAAGCAATGAGATAACCCAATGCAATGAATGCACCCGGAGCAAGGACAAACACCAACATACCATATTCTTCGGGAAGAATACTCAAGTTGAAGATCTTGCCGGTTCCCAAAAACTCGCGCACGGCGCCCAGCAATGTCAATGCAATAGTAAATCCCAAACCCATGCCCAAACCGTCGAACAAAGAAGCTATCGGATTATTTTTGGCTGCAAATGCCTCGGCACGCCCCAATACTATACAGTTTACAACAATCAATGGGATGAACAGACCCAACGTAGCATACAATGCAGGAACGTATGCCTGCATCACCATTTGTAACAATGTCACAAATGATGCAATGACCACAATGAATGAAGGAATACGCACCATATCGGGAATCAGATTCTTGATAGCAGAAATCACCACATTGGAACAAATCAGTACAAACATTGTAGCCAGCCCCATACCCATACCGTTAATGGCAGAGGAAGTTGTGCCCAGTGTAGGACACATACCAAGCAGGAGTACAAACGTAGGATTCTCTTTGATAATCCCGTTCATCATAACTTTAAAATTATTCATATCTTCTACTCCTTTCTTATTTAACGCCGAGTGTATCCACAGCTTCAGAAACTGTAGTGTCAGCAGGTTGTTCAACATTCTTTTGAGTAGCGCCGGTGGTACCATCAGCAGTTTCCTGACCGGCATAGGCAGCATAAGCCGCATTCACAGCATTCAAGAAAGCACGCGAAGTGATGGTAGACGCCGTAATGGCATCCACTTTACCACCATCCTTACTTACAGTCAGTGCTGCTTCACCCGGATTCATACCGGTGATATCTCCCTTGTTGCCTTTCTTAAACCAGTCAGCAGCTTTTGAACCCAAGCCCGGAGTTTCCGCATGCGACAGCAAAGAGTAATCAATAATCTTACCCTCGGCATCGAAGCCGACCAAGACCTTCAGTTCACCGCCGAATCCCATTGCTGTGGCTTCCACTGCAGCGCCAATATATTCACCGCCTTTAGTGGCAGGATATACGGAATACTGAACTCCGTTTACTTCCTGCATTTTCTTTTCGGCAATAGGGTCATTGTCAAAACCCGGAACTACCGCACTAACTGCATCACTCAGTGTCTTTGCATTGGCTTGTGCAATAGGTTCTTTTGTCAGTTCGTTTACATAAGCCAGCAACGCTACGGAGATTGCAGTAACGCCCGTAAGTACCAGCAACATATTCTTCAAGGATGATTCTAATTTTTTCATTTCTTCTTCGCTACCTCCCCAAAGCGTTTAGGTTTAACATAGGTGTTAATCAGTGGAGTAAACGCATTCATAATCAGAATGGCAAACGACATACCTTCAGGATATGCACCGAACAGACGGATTACAACAGTCAGCAGACCGATACAAACACCATAAATCAACATTCCCTTGTGACTCATCGGAGAAGTTACATAGTCCGTGGCCATGAAGATAGCTCCCAGCATCAAACCACCGGAAAACAACTGTACCACCGGAGATACATAAAGTTCCGGATTAACCAAGTACATAATGCCGGAGAATATGAATACCGTTACCAGAATAGATACGGGAATATGCCAAGTAATGATTTTCTTCCATAACATATAGAACAATCCCAGTAACAGAGCCAATGCACTCACCTCACCGAGACATCCGCCATTATTACCTATCAGCAGGTCGAAGGCTCCCGGAAGGTCGCTCAAGGACATGCCAGGAGCACCATTGATGACACCTTTCATAATAGCCAGCGGCGTAGCAGCCGTCGTGGCATCCGTATAGGCTGTCAACTGGCCCACAGCCGGCCATGTCGTCATCTGTACAGGGAACGAAAGCAGCAGGAACACACGTCCTGCCAGTGCAGGGTTAAAAGGATTGCAACCCAAACCTCCAAAAGACATCTTGCCTACACCGATGGCAAACAAGGCACCAAGGATGATAATCCAGATAGGAAGGTTGGAAGGCAGGTTGAAAGCCAACAACACACCGGTAATGATGGCAGAACCATCGGTAATGGTTGTGGTTTCTTTTTTCAAAAGGAATTTGCCGATGGCCCATTCAAAGAACAGGCAAGCTGCTACGGAAGTAGCCGTAACAATCAGCGCACCCAGTCCGAAAAAGTAAAGCGAAACGAGGAATGCCGGAATCAATGCAATAAGCACACCGTACATATTCTTCTTCACGCTGTCACCGCCATGAACGTGGGGCGAAAGGGATACGATTAATTTATTCATAATTTCGTTATTTTTTAGCTTGACGTGCACGGATCATCGCTCCTACCTTGCCCTTACCCAAGCGGATGTAATCCAGCATCGGACGGTTGGAGGGACAAGTGAACTGGCATGAACCGCATTCGATACACGACATAATGTCTTCTTTCTCTACTCTTTCAAAATCTCCGTGAGCCGAAACGGTAGCCAGCAGATACGGTTCCAACCCCATTGGGCAGGCTCCCACACACTTGGCACAACGAATGCAAGGCTGTACCTCGCCACGTTTGGCTTCCTTTTCGTTCATAATCAAGATTCCGGAGCTTCCTTTGGCGGTCGGAACATCCGTATTCACCAAGGCTTTTCCCATCATCGGACCACCACCGATAATCTTACCAGTATCTTCGGGCAGGCCACCGCAAGCTTCAATCAACTGCTTCATCGGTGTACCGATACGTGCCAGGAAGTTGGATGGCTTTGCCAGGGATTTACCGGTTACGGTAATGACACGTTCAAACAGAGGTTTGTTCTTCTGCACGGCCTGATAAACAGCAAATGCAGTACCCACATTTTGTACCACGGCTCCCGTGGAAATAGGCAATGCACCGGCTGCAACCTGACGGCCGATGACAGCATCAATCAACTGTTTTTCACCACCCTGCGGATATTGTACTTTCAAAGGAACCACCTCGATACCTGCATAGCTGGAAGCAACCTTTGTCATCAACTGGATGGCATCGGGTTTGTTGTTCTCAATGCCGATGAATGCCTTGTTCACCTTTACAGCTTTCATCAAAATGGATACTCCCACCATGATTTCCTCTGCATGTTCCAGCATTAGCTGATGGTCGGCAGTAAGATAAGGCTCACACTCCACGGCATTGATGATGACGCACTCTGCCTTGAATGCAGGAGGAGGACACAACTTGACCTGTGTAGGGAAACATGCACCGCCCAAACCTACAATACCGGCATCGGCAATTTTCTTCACAATTTCTTCGGAAGTCAGACTGCATTCCTTCACCAGCGTTTCGGAACGATCAATGGACTCTTCCCATTCATCCCCTTCTACATCAATGAATATAGCAGGTTTGGCATAACCGCTGGCATCGACAATCGTGTCAATCTTAGCGACCTTTCCACTGACAGACGAATGGATGGCTGCCGATACAAAACCACCGGGCTCGGCAATCTTTGTACCCACTTTCACAACATCACCTTTGGCAACAATAGGCTTGGCAGGAGCACCGATGTGCTGTCCCAGCAAGATAACGGCCTTGGCCGGAATCTCTGCCTTGATGATAGGCTGATGTGCTGAAAGTTTATTTTCGTGTGGATGAACTCCACCAATTGAAAATGTCTTCAACATACAATTCTGTATTTTTAGTCGTTTATTTACTCTATTAATTCACACCTCAACTTAGGAAGTCTAAACCCCAGCCTTAGGAGTCTCAACCTCAGCTTTAGGAGCTGCAGCCTTTGCTTGGGGAGCTGCATCGTCAGCCTTCGGTTTACGCGGCGGGAAGTTGAGGGCAATGATTGTGTTCTGCGGACAAGCTTCTTCACACTTGCGGCAAGACTTACACTTATTAGGATCGATGTAAGCCAAGTTGTTTTCCAAGGTGATTGCCTCGAACGGACAAACCTTCACACACTTGCCGCAACCGATACATGCCACAGTACAAGCCTTGCGCGCTACGGCACCCTTGTCCTTATTTACACACCGTACATAAATACGACGCGATTTCTTTCCTTGAGGACGGATTTCAATAATAGACTTCGGACAAGCTTTGGCACAAGCACCACAAGCCGTACACTTTTCCTCATCCACTTCTGGAAGTCCGGTTTCCGGATTCATGTGGATAGCACCGAACTGGCAGGCTGCCACACAGTCTCCACACCCCAAACAGCCATAACTACAACCCGTTTCACCACCATAGAGAGAAGCCGCAATGGCACAACTCTTAGCTCCATCGTATTGGTTCAGACGAGGACGGTTGGCACATGTGCCGTTACATCTCACCACTGCGACCATAGGTTCGGCAGCAGCGGCATCCAAACCCAGGATCTCGGCAATTTTTGTCATGACAGGCTGTCCGCCTACCGGACAAAGTTTACCATCCAGCGAACCTGCCTTTACGCAAGCATCTGCAAATCCGCTACAACCGGGGTAACCACATCCACCGCAATTTGCCTGAGGCAACACCTCTGCCACCTTGGCAATCCGCGGATCTTCATACACGGCGAATTTCTTGGAAGCAACGTAAAGGATAGCGGCTGATACCAGCGCTATAACTCCCAATGAAATCACTGCAATCAGAATTACATTCATAAATTAGTTGTTTATTAATTATTTGTTTTATTATTAGTTAGTTCATCGGTCGTATAGAAAATGAGAACTTCCTGCCCATTCGCGACTTGTTCAGCCACAGTATACAATAATAAGGTATAAGAAGTGACAACGAGCAAAGTGCAGAACACAGTTCGTCATTCCAAAGGGCCATAAAGACAAACAGTGAGATTATCAGAATGAGAAAAGGAAATATAAAGGCAAACAGAACTACCAGAGCTCCCATCGAAAGTTCCCCCATTACCCATACATGGTCACCGGGCTGGTAGGATGCGGCATTGTCAACAGTCACATCAACAAGTTTCTCTTTCGTATCCGCAGAGGTACAATGTCCCTTGACACTACACGAAGCGCACGCTGAAGTCTGTATGATTCTCACTTGGAGATGAGAACCGTTTATGTTTTCCACAATACCTTGATGTTTTATAGTATTCGCCATTTTG
The DNA here is from genome assembly GCA_905197435.1 of uncultured Bacteroides sp. Taxonomy (GTDB): domain Bacteria; phylum Bacteroidota; class Bacteroidia; order Bacteroidales; family Bacteroidaceae; genus Bacteroides. The sequence goes on along the minus strand of CAJJYX010000028.1, from coordinate 11,616 downwards.
CAAAGTGTGCATTACAAATCGCGGCAAATTTACGCATTATTTGTGAACTGCAAACCTTTCCCATGCATTTTCTGTGTTCGTAAACGTGCTTTTTCTATGTTTTTATACTTTTTCACCTGCCACAGGCTACAAAAAGACAAAAAATAAGCGGTCTGTTAAAGTAAAACAGACCGCCTAACTTGCCAAAACAGATATCCTGTTCACTTCAAACAGGCCATTTGTCTTTTTACCATTTATAATTGATACCGAAACTGAGCAATTCTTTTACCTGGAAATAGCTGCTCCCTTCCGTCGGTTTGGAGCTATCGTCATAGCGGGCATGTACATAAAGCTTAGTGGAAAGATAACGGTTCAATATAAAATTCACCGTGTTTTCCCATTCGATACGCGTCCACTCATAACTGGTCTGAAAGTCCAGACGGGAATCCAACGTAATGGAAGGAATGATTTTCCATGAAAGTGTAGGTTGCACCTGCGAACCGAAATTATGCTTCACACACTTGCCTTTATCAAGACCAAAACTCACTTCATTCACCCCCTTATTCCCTACGTAGCGCAACATGTACGTCAACGGAGCCATGAAAACAGACAAACTGAACTTCTGCTTCTTCAGCTTGTAGTCCATACCGATACTGCTCGACCAGTCTGCCGGAGCAAAGAATGCAGAAACAAGCTCTTCGCTGTTGGCCTTATAACCATTACAGAACTGAGTCTTGAATTCGGTTGTGATGGTATAATACCACTTTGATGCAGCCTGAATACCCAATTTACTGTATAACCGAAGTTGGTCGGTACTTACCAGATATCTATGATACTCATCAGAAGGCGCAGAGCTAAAGCCCAACTTGGCATCGAGCAGATTTTCCCACTGCACTTTTTCACGGTCGTTATAGTTGGCAAACAATTGCAGATTGGCAAGCACGGCATTCGTGCTCTCACCTCCCTTATACCAGTTATCGGAGATATAGTTTTGCGTAATCTGCAACGAACCGTTTCCACCGGTAACCCACCAGTTGGGCTTGTGGATAATCACATCGGCTTCTTCTTTCACTCCCACCATGTTCTCCTGTGCAAACAGTTTTACGACTGACGGTTTGGAAGAGGCTTCCTTTTCTATATTATCTTTGAAGATTTTTCCCTTCATCACCTCCGTCTCAGTCATGACAACCAGATTTGGACAATCCACATAAGTATTCAGCAGTGTACGGTCTACCAATTTGTTGGCACGGTCTTTCGAAGTAAAACTCAGTGTATCGAATGGCAGCATCTCACGCGTCAAGGCAGGAACCGTATCAGGCATCTGGAAATGCCAATCCACCTTAGAGAGACGTCTCATAGGAGCATAGTAATAAGTAAGAGGGAGGAACAGCCGATAGTAGTTCGGATTGGAAGGGATATAGCGTTCCGGAGTTGTGGGATCATTCAGATAATCCAACACTCCGAAATACCTCTCATACAAGATAGAAACCGTGTCCAATCTGTAGCCCATACCCTCTGGCTTCAGTTTCTGAATCATATATTCTTTCATTATATCCGGCAGGGTATCGGTCGTAGCCGTCATTTCCTGTTCACTGTTCTCCGAGACGGTATCCAGCGTATTCTGCGCCATTACCGACGAAGAAAATATCGTAGCAATTAACCAAAAAGCAAAGTGTTTATTCTTCATAATGCCCTAAAGTCTATATTTTGAGCGCAAATTTAGCTTAAATTGTTTAGAAAACAAGAAAAGCCATAAGAAAAAGTAAAAGGAGCTTTCTTCGATGAAATCGTATTTTTTAATAATTGTTTCATCGAAACATTCTCTACTTCTTCTTTTTTTTATAATTTTGCGCTTTTTAAGTCCGATGTGCACTGATAGAAGTAGTATGCACTCTGAATAACAAGCCCTATAGGCTCTTGGCATTAGTAATTGATAGTTAAACAATTAATAAAACAATATAGTTGTGGGAGAAACAAAGTATATTTTCGTCACCGGTGGCGTTGCCTCTTCGTTAGGTAAAGGTATCATTTCATCCTCCATCGGTAAATTGCTGCAAGCAAGAGGTTACAAGGTAACCATCCAGAAGTTTGACCCGTATATCAACATCGACCCGGGTACACTGAACCCTTATGAACACGGCGAATGCTATGTAACCGTGGATGGTCATGAAGCCGATCTCGACTTGGGTCATTACGAACGTTTTTTGGGCATTCAGACCACCAAGGCTAACAATATCACCACCGGACGCATCTATAAGAGCGTCATTGACAAAGAACGTCGAGGAGACTATTTGGGAAAGACAATCCAGGTTATTCCCCATATTACAGACGAAATCAAGCGTAATGTAAAATTGCTGGGAAACAAAAACAAATTCGACTTTGTTATAACTGAGATTGGTGGCACGGTGGGTGACATCGAGTCTCTGCCCTATTTGGAAAGTATCCGTCAGTTGAAATGGGAACTTGGGAAAGACGCTTTGTGCGTACATCTGACTTATGTCCCCTACCTTGCTGCTGCCGGTGAATTGAAGACTAAGCCCACCCAGCACTCCGTAAAGGAGCTGCAAAGTGCCGGTATTCAACCTGATGTCCTCGTACTTCGCACGGAACATGAGTTGAGCACTACCCTGCGTAAGAAGGTCGCTTTGTTCTGTAATGTAGACGAGAATGCCGTAGTACAAAGCATCGACGCGCCTACCATCTACGAAGTACCTATCTTGATGCAGGCTCAAGGACTGGATGTTACCATTCTAAAGAAAATGGGGCTTCCCGTCGGCGATACCCCGGGACTGGGACCGTGGCGTGCTTTCCTCGAACGCCGTCACAAAGCAGAAAAGACTGCCCCCCTGCACATTGCTCTGGTGGGTAAATATGACTTGCAGGACGCCTACAAGTCTATCCGCGAAGCCCTTTCACAGGCAGGAACCTACAACGACCGTAAGGTTTCGGTAGATTTTGTGAACAGTGAAAAGCTGACGGACGAAAATGTAGCAGAAGCATTGAAGGGCATGGCCGGTGTACTCATCGGACCGGGCTTCGGTGAACGCGGTATTGCCGGAAAGTTTGTAGCCATCAAATATGCGCGTACACGCAACATCCCCACCTTCGGCATCTGTCTGGGCATGCAGTGTATGGCCATTGAATTTGCCCGTAACGTACTGGGCTATGCCGATGCCAATTCACGCGAGATGGACGAAAAGACACCGCATAATGTTATCGACATCATGGAAGAACAGAAGTCCATCACCAACATGGGTGGAACCATGCGTCTGGGTGCATATGAATGTATTTTGCAAAAAGGCAGCAAGGCATACGAAGCATACGGGACCGAACATATTCAGGAACGTCACCGTCACCGCTACGAATTCAACAATAGCTTCAAAGATGCTTATGAAGCAGCTGGTATGAAGTGCGTGGGTATAAATCCCGAATCAGACTTGGTGGAAATTGTCGAGATCCCCACGTTGAAGTGGTTCATCGGTACCCAGTTCCATCCCGAATACAGTAGCACGGTATTGCATCCGCATCCGTTGTTTGTAGCATTCGTGAAGGCCGCCATTGAAAATGAAAACGAAAAAAATAATTGTAATTAGTAATTAACAGAGAATGGATAAAAATACCATCACAGGTCTTGTTCTGATAGCGATATTGTTAGTAGGTTTCAGCTTTTTGAGCCGTCCCAGTCAGGAGCAGTTAGAAGCACAGCAACGTTACTACGATTCCATAGCCCAAGTGCAGCAACGCGAGGCTGATTTAAAAGCCAAAGCGGAAGCAGCCTTGGCCAACGAAAATGGAACGGAAGCAAACGTTGACTCCACCGCCCTCTTCTTCGATGCCCGCCAAGGGACAAACTCACAAGTAACCATCCAGAACAATCTGGCAGAAATAACCGTAGATACAAAAGGAGGACGTATAGCTTCGGCCACGTTGAAGGAATACATGGGACGGGACAAGACAACTCCCGTCACACTATTCAGCGGAAATGACGCTTCCATGAATTTTCTCTTTTACAATAAGAAAGAGACTATCCAGACGGAAGATTACTATTTCACTGCAGTAAACCGCACAGACAGTACCGTCACCATGCGTTTGTCGGCAGACAGCAACAGCTATATCGACTTTACCTACAGCATGCACAATGACACATACCTGATAGACTTTACTATCCAGGCAGTCAATATGGAAGGCAAGCTGGCCGCCACCAACAATTATGTGGACATCGAGTGGTCTCAGCGTGCCCGTCAGATAGAGAAAGGCTATACCTACGAAAACCGTCTGTCCGAGCTGACTTACAAAATCACCGGAAAGGGTACTGATTATTTGTCTGCCAATAAGAATGATGAAAAGGAAATTCCGGAACGCTTGGAATGGATTGCTTTCAAGAACCAGTTCTTCTCTTCAGTATTTTTGGCAGATGCCGACTTTGAAAAGACCAAGCTGAGTTCCAAGATGGAGACTCAAGGCAGCGGCTACATCAAAGACTACTCTGCAGAAATGAGCACTAAGTTCGACCCGACCGGCAAGGAACCCACCCAACTGTTCTTCTACTTCGGTCCCAACCACTACAAGACTCTGACCGCACTCGACAAGGGGCGCGATGAGAAGTGGGAACTGAACCGTCTGGTTTATCTGGGCTGGCCGCTTATCCGCTGGATAAACAAATGGTTCACCATCAATATTTTCGACTGGTTGTCCAGTTGGGGATTAAGTATGGGTATCGTACTGTTGTTCATGACGCTGATTGTGAAAGCTGTGGTATTCCCGGCAACGTGGAAGACCTACATTTCATCTGCCAAGATGCGTGTATTGAAGCCGAAAATCGATGAGATAAACAAAAAGTACCCCAAGCAGGAAGATGCCATGAAGAAGCAGCAGGAAGTGATGGGACTTTACAGCCAGTACGGCGTCAGTCCGATGGGCGGATGCCTGCCGATGCTGATACAGTTCCCTATCTTGATGGCCTTGTTCATGTTCGTGCCGAGTGCCATTGAACTTCGCCAGCAGAGTTTCCTGTGGGCAGATGACCTCTCCACTTACGATGCGTTCATCAACTTCCCGTTCCATATCCCGTTCTTGGGCAGCCATCTCAGCTTGTTCTGCTTGCTGATGACGGTAACCAACATTCTGAACACGAAGTACATGATGCAGCAGCAGGATACGGGCGCCAATCCACAGATGGCTGCCATGAAATGGATGTCATACTTGATGCCCATCATGTTCTTGTTCATACTGAATGACTATCCTTCCGGATTGAACTACTATTACTTCATCTCTACGCTTATCAGTGTGGTAACAACGCTGATCATGCGCAAGACAACCAATGAGGAAGCCCTTCTTGCCCAGTTGGAAGCCAACAAGAAGGATCCGAAGAAGATGAGGAAAACCGGCTTTGCAGCCCGTCTGGAAGCTATGCAAAAGCAGCAGGAACAGATGAAACAGAATAAAAAGTAGTCGGTCGACGAGGAAACGAGTTAACAAGATAAACAAAAGGCTGCGCTTTACGTATTGATACTACAGCGCAGCCTTTTATTTTTACATATATTGTCAGACAGCCTTACAGATATTGCCATATTATCCATATTCATATTATTATGCAAACTAAATACACCTATAAACAAATCTGGCTCATAGCCTATCCCATCCTGATCAGCCTGCTCGTGGAACAGATGATAGGCATGACGGATACAGCCTTCCTGGGACGTGTGGGCGAAGTGGAATTGGGAGCATCCGCCATTGCCGGTGTCTTCTACATGGTTATTTTTATGGTAGCCTTCGGTTTCAGTATCGGAGCCCAGATACTTATAGCACGACGTAACGGTGAACAACAGTACAAGGAAATCGGCAACTTATTCTATCAAGGTATCTACTTCCAAGTAGGAATGGCGGCAGTCATGTTCCTGCTTTCTTATTGTTTCTCGCCGATTATCCTAAAACGCATCGTCGCTTCGGAACATATCTACGAGGCGGCCACCAGCTATCTGCACTGGCGTGTATTCGGTGCTTTTTTCTCATTCAGTGCAGTCATGTTCCGTGCCTTCTTCCTGGGAACCACCCAAACCAAGACACTGACCTTGAATTCTATAGTCATGGTGTTGAGCAATGTCGTATTCAACTATATCCTTATTTTCGGAAAATTCGGTTTCCCGGCACTTGGCATCGCCGGAGCCGCTATCGGGTCGTCACTGGCTGAGTTGGTATCACTGGTATTCTTTATTCTATATACCCGCAGCCGTATCGACTGCCGCAAGTATGGGCTGGACCGTATACCGAAATTCAAATCCGAAGTACTGAAACGAATGTTGAATGTCTCTTTCTGGACTATGATACAGAATTTCTTTTCATTGTCCACCTGGTTTCTTTTCTTCCTCTATGTCGAGCATTTGGGCGAACGCTCACTGGCCGTTACGAATATCATCCGCAACGTATCCGGTATCTTGTTCATGGTACTCATGGCATTCGCTTCCACCTGCGGTTCACTGGTCAGCAACCTTATCGGTGCGGGGCATTCAGACTGCGTGGCAGGAACCATACGCCAGCATATACGCATTGCCTATATATTTGTACTGCCATTGGCATTGCTCTTTGCACTCTTCCCGAAACTCATTTTGGGAATCTACACAGACATGCCCGATTTGCAACAGGCCGCTGTCCATTCACTATGGATGATGTGTTCCACTTATCTGTTCCTTGTACCCGCCAATGTCTATTTCCAAGCAGTCTCCGGAACCGGCAACACACGCACGGCATTAGGTCTGGAAATGGCCACATTGGTAATCTATGTAGGCTATATCACTTACATCATCCTCTACCTGCAGCTCGATGTAGCTCTTTGCTGGACTTCGGAGATGGTTTACTCAACCTTCATCCTTATTTTCTGCTGGTTATATATAAAGCATGGAAATTGGCAGGGAAGAAATATCTGAGCCTTTCATAGAATGAATTAGTTACTTCCGTTTCTATGTATGGCTATAGATAAAATCATTTTATTATCGTATATTTGTTCCGCATATTCAAATGCCATTCACTAAAATTTCAAACATAATATGAAACAAGTAAATCTTTTACTTATGTCAGCAGCCATGACATTAGCCTCCTGCGGAGGAACAAAAGATGCCGGACAGCATGCATCAACGCTTATCCAACGGTCGGACATCAAAATTGAAGGGAAACGCATGACCCCCGAAGCTCTTTGGGCAATGGGACGTATCGGCAGTGTGGCCGTATCTCCCGACGAAAAGCAGATTGCCTATACAGTATCATATTACAGTGTGCCGGAGAACAAGAGCAACAGCGAAATCTTTGTTATGAATGCCGACGGTAGCGGCAACACTCAAATCACCCGCGATGCCTGGCAGGAAGGACAGCCCACGTGGTTCAAGGATGGAAAGAAGATTGCTTTCCTCTGTAACGAAAGCGGCAGCAGCCAGGTATGGGAAATGAATCCTGACGGAACCGGACGGAAACAGTTGACCCGATACGATGGAGACATTGAAGGTTTTTCTTTCTCTCCAGATGAAAAGAAGCTGCTTTTTATAGCACAAGTCAAGACCGTGAAGAGTACAGCCGACAAGCATCCCGACCTGCCTAAGGCAACCGGCATCATTGTTACCGACCTCATGTACAAGCATTGGGACGAATGGGTAACCACTGCTCCCCATCCTTTTGTAGCCGATTTTGATGGCAACGCCATTAATAACGTGAAAGACATTCTGGAAGGATTACCCTACGAAAGCCCGATGAAGCCTTTTGGAGGCATCGAGCAACTTGCTTGGAGTCCCTCATCCGATAAGATAGCCTTTACCTGCCGCATGAAGACCGGACTGGCATACGCCATCTCCACCGATTCGGACATATATGAATACGATGTAAATAAGGGCGGATTCATCAACCTTTGCAAGCAGGATACCAAAGGCTCTGACGGCAAAGACGAAATGGCCGGCTACGACACCAATCCCCAATACTCGCCGGACGGTAAATACATCGCTTGGCAAAGTATGGAACGCGACGGCTACGAAGCAGACCAAAACCGTCTTTGCGTGATGGACCGGGCTACCGGTGAGAAACGTTTTGTCAGCCAGGCATTCGAGTCAAACGTAGATGCCTTCTTATGGAACAAGGATTCACAAAACATCTACTTCATCGGTGTATGGCACGGTGAGATACAAATCTACAACATCGATCTTGCCGATAATGACAAGCTCACCCAACTCACGAACGGCATGCACGACTATGCGTCTCTCGCCCTCTGCGGAAATAAAATCATAGCCAAACGCCATTCCATGAGCATGGCCGATGAAATCTATGCCGTAGACAATGTACGCAACGGTGATGCTTTTGCAGAAGCCACACAGTTGACTTTTGAGAACAAGCAGATTTATGACCAACTGGAAATGGGTAAAGTAGAAGCCCGCTGGATGAAAACCACCGATGGCAAGCAAATGCTTACTTGGGTCATCTATCCCCCGCAATTCGACCCGAACAAGAAATATCCCACACTTCTCTTCTGCGAAGGTGGTCCTCAAAGCCCCGTCAGCCAGTTCTGGAGCTATCGCTGGAACTTCCAAATCATGGCGGCTAACGATTACATCATCGTAGCTCCCAACCGCCGCGGTCTCCCAGGCTTCGGCGTAGAATGGAACGAGGCAATCAGCGGTGATTACGGCGGACAGTGCATGAAGGACTACTTCACTGCCATCGACGAAATGGTGAAAGAGCCTTTTGTTGATAAAGACCGCCTGGGTTGTGTAGGCGCCAGCTTCGGGGGATTCTCCGTGTATTGGCTTGCCGGACATCACGACAAACGCTTCAAGGCATTCATTGCACACGATGGCATCTTCAATATGGAAATGCAATATCTGGAAACTGAAGAGAAATGGTTTGCCAACTGGGATATGGGCGGCGCATATTGGGAAAAGAACAATGCTACAGCCCAACGTACTTTCGCCAACTCTCCACATCTATTTGTTGACAAATGGGACACTCCTATCCTCTGCATCCACGGAGAGAAAGATTTCCGCATCCTTGCCAACCAGGCAATGGCTGCTTTCGATGCTGCCGTGATGCGTGGCGTTCCTGCCGAACTGCTTATCTATCCGGATGAAAACCACTGGGTACTGAAACCCCAGAATGGCGTGCTGTGGCAACGTACTTTCTTTGAATGGCTGGATAAATGGCTGAAACCGGCTAATTGAAATAAACTTCAAGGATAATATAAGGACAGATAGCCCTCGATTCCCTTCCATGAATCGGGGGCTATTTGCTTCATATTGTATGTCACTCTATCTATTTGTATGACTATAATTGGAAATGACAATAAAAATACGGAGAAACCGGCGCCGGACTGTGTGACAAGGACATTCCACTCTCTATATGATGCAGAATACGCCAGCCACAGCTACGCGCCCAATATCGGAAAGCCATATTCGGGTGGAAATGCTCTGAAAAGGTCAACAAGCGTTCCAAATCAAATTCTTCGGAGATGACACCGGCACCACTACGGGCTGCATCATAGGCATTGCAATCCTGCTCGATATGTACCGGAACCATCAGCAAAGGTTTGCCCAAATACATCGCCTCGCAGACTGACTCGAATCCGGCTGTAGTGGCATAGGCCTTGCAGCCTGCCATGTAACGCAGGAACTTGATGTCATCGAGCCGGTGGAAACTCAAAGTATCGTCCACACAGCACACATCAGGCTCGTCCTGCTTGTCCCAAAAGAAATGGAGGGGTATTTCCCGATGGATACTGTGCCAACACCGGATATTTTCGCCAAAACCAGAATTTACCATATACCCATGGAGATAATTTTCCTCCGTACCTTCACACGACAATACCTCTTTTCGAAGCAATGGCGGAACCACATGGATATGTGCTTCTTCGTCATCCTCCATCTCACGGAAGGAAAGGGCGAGCTTTTTACAGGCACCTATGCACGTGAGGCGAGTGAAGAAGCGAAGCAACCACAGATTAAAACCCCTCTTGTCTGGAAACTCAAAATCGCGGTGCAAGAACAAATATTGGTGTCCGACACTTATCTGAGGAACGGAAGGACGGAACAAGAGATAAGTCAGCCCCGCAAGCAACTCGTAGAAATTAATAACCAATTCGGCACCGCTCTCCTCGATGCGATGTCGTATGTAATGCATGCTTTTCAAATAGACGGGCAACCGGGTGAGGTTATAGGCCACACTGCGTGAAAGGCTTACCCGCTTGTTGGCAGGCGTAGGCAGGAAATTGGGACTCAGAAAACGTTTCACCGGAGCTTGGATGTTGCGGTTGAAGAAACCTGGCAAACTGCGCGAATTGCTTTTACCCACCAATACTTCCACGACTTCGTGACCGTCGCGACGCAGCAACTCTTCCATTGTAATGGCTTGGGTCAGGTGTCCGCGACCTTCTCCTTGAACGATAAAAAGAACTTTCATTGGAACAATTTGATAATTTACAAATTACTATTGAAATATATATAGCAACATAACGCTGTATTTAGTTGATGCAAATATCACATCTCCGTATTACGGCAGAATGTAAAGAATATGACAATTTGGTTATAAATGACAAAAGCCACATCGGCATCACGCAGATATTACTTCAAGAGAATTTATGGAATAAATACATAAGTCGGCATGCACAGCACATTATTCATAAAATAAGCGTAAAAGCTACCGCCGGTTGCCTCCTCTACGGTATAGTCATTTCTGTTCAGTTTCATATTCAGGTCTCCTTTCTTCTTTACACTGCAAAAATCAAAGAAAGTTATTACGGAAGGATGTGGAGGAGGTTACAAAAGAATGAACAAAAGCTCCAGATTTCCCAGCAAAAAACGGCTCATCCCCTTTTGACACAAAAAACAGTATGACTTTGGAACTAATGACTACTATATCAGTACAACATTTCAGAAACTGTCTATGGATATAGTTTATTGGAGAAAAAGCGTCTATCTAAATCAGGAAAAGATATTCCGTCTTGATAATCCCGTTGGCACGTTCCGCGACAGCATTGTCCGTCGGCTTGTAGTCCTCCGTCATGCTGATTGCGATGTAGTGCTCCCTGAGGGTCTCCACATATAAGTCGCAGCAATACTGTACGCCACGGTCCGAATGGTGCGTCAGCCCGGAAAGGTCCTCGCTCCCCTTCATTTCGACGGCCTGCCTTATGGCTTGCCGCAACGCGCCGGCAGTGGCGGAAGCGCGCAAGGTCTCGGCAAGCACCCATCCCACCACCTTGTGGGAGTATGCATCGGTAACCAGATGCAGGTAACACACCTCGCCATTGGCAAGTGGAATATAGGTTATATCACTGACCCATAGTTGGTTGGCGGCGGTAGGGACAAGCCCTTTGGCCAGATTCTTCCACTTGTGGTAGCGGTGGTTGGAATTGGTGGTGCAACGTGTCTTGCGGGGAGGAAGCATTAGGCGGTGCCGCCGCAGCAAGGTATAGAAGCTGTCACGACCGGGCATAAAACGGGAGCCGAAAAGGACAACAAGCATCACCCACAGCTTGTAGCCGCCGATGCCGGGATCCTCGCTGCGTATCTCACGCACGCTCTCCAATATGAGACGCTCATTCTTCAGGCGGGTCTCAATGTCAGCCTTGGACTGGTAATAGGCTTGACGACAATGGCCAAACAGACGGCA
>CAJJYX010000027.1 GCA_905197435.1 uncultured Bacteroides sp. | reverse complement strand
ATTAAGATAGCACTGCTTAACCATTTACTTCAGTTCATATCAGTTATAAGCAAAGTCTTATATCGAATTCAGGGTAACTTAGGTTCATCAGACGAAAGGGGGTGTTCCTCGGTGCCGAAGGGAGTGTTCCCCGGTGCCGAGCCCCTTGCTCCCCGGTGCCGGAGAAACATCCCGTTCAAAAGGCGTTTGGAATGGGGGGGAGGAGGTAAGTTTACTTTGTCATTAGCTTCGCTCAAAATCTCATCTGACTTTTTCATTAAAGTATAGTCAGAGTAAAGTGAAGACTATATCTTAGTATAAGGATTGATTCCTACCTGTCTCAGAAAGGATGGACTTGATCTCCACCTCGTCACGGTGAAGTTGTGCAATGAGTTCCTCTATGCTGTCAAATTTCAGTTCAGAGCGGGTACGCCGCACAAAGGAAATGCGCATCGGTTGCCGGTAGATATCAGCATCAAACCGGAATATATGAACCTCAATACTGCGGTCGGCCCCGTTCTCCAACGTAGGACGATAGCCGATACTGAGCATTCCGCCGTATTCCTTACCTTCGAGACAGACACGGACAGCATAAACACCATCGCATGGTACCAGCTTGTCAGGGTCGGAAACACGGAGATTAGCCGTAGGGAAACCTATCTTACGCCCCACCTGATAACCACCGACAACCATACCATCCAGAAAAAAATCATATCCCAGATACTCGGCTGCTTCCGAGACGTTCCCCTCCTGCAAAAGGCCGCGGATGGCTGAGGAGCTGACAGTAACCTCCGTCACTGATGACTCCTTCCTATAGGAATACGCGTGCGCAAGAAGCACCTCCATGCCCAGCTCGCGGCCATAGCGCACATAGTCTTCAAATCCCTCACACCGGTTATGCCCGAAACGATGGTCATACCCCACCACCAAGGCCCGTATCCGATACCGTTCTTTCAGTATGGACATGAATTCCCATGCCGAAAGCCGGGCTATCTCAGGAGTAAAGCCGAGCATCATACAATAATCCACTCCCGTCGTGGCAAGCAAGGAAACCTTCTCATCACATGTAGTCAGCAGCTTCGGATGATAATCGACCTGCATCACCTTGCGCGGGTGTACCGGAAAAGTCACGACCGACGAAGCGAGTCCACGCTCGGCAGCCACCGCACGCACTTGCTCTATCAGGTAGCGATGCCCCCGATGTACCCCGTCAAAGAAACCGATAGTGGCTACACTTGAGCGAAGACCGGTGTCTGATGCTTCACAAACCAACTGCATGTCTCCAGTCTTCACAGGCTTTTGGCGTATAGGTAGAAATGCCCAATGCCTCTGCCGTCCGGCAATTAGCATCAGAATCATCTATGAAAAGAGTCTCTTCGGGAAGAATACCGGTATCATCCAATACTTTTTGGAAAATCCCGGCATCCGGTTTTGCCATCTTCATTTCGTATGAAAGATAGATATGTTCAAAAAAGTCCTCTGCACGGAAAGCCTTGTAGCGAAACGCATGCTGGCATGACCATTGCCAATGAATTTCATTGGTGTTGCTCAACAGATAGACAACGTATTTCTTACGCAGCTCCAATAGCAAATCCAACTTAAAGGTAGGGATACCCACCAGAAAACTGTTCCAGGCATCATCTATCTGGGTGTCAGTCACCGGTTTTCCTATCTTTCCACGAATCACATCCCGGAATTCCGCGCTGGAAATCAGTCCTTTCTCATATTTCTGGAAGAAATCCTGCTGATGGTAGAGATCCAATGCAGCTTCCACATCCGGCAATCCCAGTTTCCTGAAATTCTCTAAACAACGTTGGCGGTCCAAATCAATCAGAACCCCGCCAAAATCAATAATAAGGTTTTTGATTCCTTTTCTTTTCATCTCCTATTTTTGCGTTAAACGTCGGACCAGACGAACCAGTTCGCCTACCCACAAGACAAACGAGGTAGAAACGACAATCGCCATCCAGGTCATAAAATCAAGCGGCACTGTGCGGAACACAGCTCCACCAAACTGCACAATCAGTATCTGCCCGCCCAATATGGCGAGTATAATCAGCTCCATGCCGTATGATCTGGAAATGCCCTTGAACGCCGAGTCCGAAGTACCGAACACACGCGCATTGAACAAGTTCCAGAACTGAAGCATCACGAAGAATGTGAAGAACACAGTCAACCGATAAGTAGTCATACCGCCTTCTTCGTTGTCAAACCAGAAGAGCATACCCATAAGCAATGCCAGAAAGACAAGCCCCACTCCCAAAATATAATACCTCATGGACCTGGTTATAATGAAATCCGTACTCTTGCGCGGCTTTTCCTTCATCACACTTTCACTGGGCGGGATGGATGCCAAGGCCAAGGCCGCAAACGTATCCATAATCAAATTCACCCACAACATCTGCGTGACGGTCAAAGGAAGCGTCGTACCAACCAATGAGCCCAGAAGGACGATAAACAACGCCACAAAATTGATAGTCAGCTGGAAAACAATGAAACGCTGTATATTCTTGTACAAAGAACGTCCCCACATCACAGCCGTACCTATGCTGTTGAACGAGTCATCCAGCAGCGTGATGTCGCTGGCCTCCTTGGCAACAGAAGTTCCGGTGCCCATCGAAAGCCCCACTTGTGCATGGTTCAGCGCAGGAGCGTCATTCGTTCCGTCACCCGTCACTGCCACCACTGCACCTCTCTGCTGCAACAATTGCACCAGGCGCTGCTTGTCCGTGGGGCGCGCACGCGACATAATCTTCAAGTCCATCACCCGGTCCAAAGCCTCTTCGTCCGTCAGTTCGGCAAATGCAGCTCCCGTAATGCGATTCCGTTCCGTATCTTCCGGTTTCCACAAACCGATCTGGCGTGCTATCTCGGTAGCCGTACCCGGCGTATCTCCCGTCACAATCTTCACTCCGATACCTGCCGACTGGCATTTGGCAACGGCCGCAGGCACATCCGGACGGATAGGATCACTGATGGCCACCACACCCAAGAACGACAAATTTTCTACCAACCGAGAATTGAGAATTGAGAATTGGGAATTATCCGCTCCTCCCTGCAATTCTTTTTCATCCACAATCCTGAATGCAAAGCCAAGCGTACGCATGGCCATATTCTGGTAGCCGAGCAACTGAGCCTCCACCGTAGAGCGATATTCCACCGCATCTACACGCTTGCCGTCCAGCATGACATCCTTGCACTTGCCCAAAACAATCTCAGGAGCGCCTTTCACATACAGCACCTTCTTCCCGATCAGGGGAGATTGCACCAAGGTAGCCATGAATTTTCTTTCCGTAGAGAAAGTCAACTGGTCGATAACCGCAGCGTTTTCGCGCAAGGTCAAATAATCATATCCTTGATTGTTCAGCCAAAGCAGCAATGCCACTTCCGTAGGATTACCCACCCCTTTCGGTTTCTCGCCGGGCACCTCTTCCTCCAAGAAAGCTGTGGAATTAGCGCTGATACCTTCCATCACCAGCTTGCTGAGGTCATCATCCCCCAAACGCCCGTTATTCTTCAAACCATAGAAGTCAGCCTCATACACCTGCATCTGATTTTGGGTCAATGTCCCGGTCTTGTCGGTACAAATCACTGTAATGGCTCCCATCGTCTCGCATGCATGCATCTTGCGCACCAGGTTATTGGTGGAAAGCATACGGCGCATGTTCAATGCCAGACTGAGTGTGACACTCATCGGCAAACCTTCGGGCACAGCCACCACGATCAGGGTAACTGCCATCATAAAGTACTGCAAAGTGGCCTGCAAAGCCGGTAACCAATCATGGAAGGTGTGGAATGAAGAAAAGTCGTAAACCAGTACCACATCCTTTATAAAGAAAATGAGAAAAGCCAGTCCTGCCACGGAAAAGCCAATCTTTCCAATCAGGTTGGCCAATTTGGCAAGCTGGATATTCAGTGGAGTAGGTTCTGTATTCTGTTCAGTGCTCTGGCGTGCCCCCTTGCCTATTTCCGTGGCATCGCCCACAGCCTCCACACGCATGGTGCCATGTCCGTCCACCACTGTTGTGCCGCGCAAAACGCGGTTGGAGGCATACGTGGCCTCCTCGTCAAAATCGGCTTCTACGGTAGTTTTGGTCACTACCGGTTCTCCGGTCAGGTTCGACTCGTTCACCTGCAAGGAAATGGCTTCCAGCAGTTCACCGTCTGCCGGCACTTCTTCGCCGGTTTCCAGCACCACGATGTCGCCCACCACTACATCTTTACGTGGAATCTCCTGCACACGTCCGTTACGAATCACTTTCACCAAGGTCTCTTCGTTCACTGTGTTCAGCAGGTCGAATTTCTTACCGGCATCATACTCAAAGAAAAAGCCGATACCGGTAGCCATCAGAATGGCTGCTATAATGCCGATAGTCTCGGCATATTCATTCTCTATAATGGAAATGACCAGAGAAAACAGGGCGGCAACCAGCAATACTCTAACTACAGGGTCCTCAAACTTCTCCAGATACAATTTCCACAGTGAAGGCCGTTTAGGAGGCGTCAATAAATTTGCTCCATGCTCGTTGCGGCTCTTCCGCACTTGTTCGTCGGTCAGCCCGACATGATGATAATCATCCTTTATTGCAATCATGCAAGTCTTCAGGTTTAATTTTGGAACGCAAAAATACAATAATAATCCGGGAAAACAATACCCATATAATGATTAGTGATTAATAGACAACCATTTATTTCCCCTTACCGGTTCCGGCATGGAATTGCAGAAATAAACTTTTCTTATTCAAGGATAAAACCAAAA
Organism: uncultured Bacteroides sp.; assembly: GCA_905197435.1. GTDB lineage: Bacteria > Bacteroidota > Bacteroidia > Bacteroidales > Bacteroidaceae > Bacteroides. The sequence continues at coordinate 18,150 of CAJJYX010000027.1, read as the reverse complement.
GGGCTTTCTAAACGTTATAGTAGAAGAATGAAGCTAAAAAACGAATTTATGGAAAAGTACATTTGCACTGTATGCGATTATGTTTATGACCCGGAATTGGGAGATCCTGAAAACGGCGTAGAGCCGGGAACATCTTTCGAAGACCTCCCCGAAGATTGGGTTTGCCCCTTGTGCGGAGTAGGCAAGGAAGAATTTGAGAAAGCGTCCTAAGACGCTTTCTTTTCTTTTATATCACTGCTGGCTTCCACTACATTCACCACATAGTCGCCCAGCTTCTCACATTCCGCAATGATGTCCATATAGTAAACGCCCATCTGGTAATCATATTCCTTGTTGTTCACATCCAGGATATTCTGATTCTTCAGTTGGTTGCGGTAATTATTGATTTCGTTCTCTATATTGAAGGACTTGTTCACATCCACGCCTGCATGCTCCGGATGCTCCACCACGACAATCATTTGTTCCAAGGCATCGTCCGTCAGCTTCATCATGAAGTGGATATGCTCGTACTGTTTTTCCGTAAAGTCCTGATTCGTCTGACGCTTGCGGTTGATGGTGCGTGCCAGATTATAGCAACTGTCACCGATGCTCTCTATCTCCGTCACTTCACGCAGCATGGCACGTATCTGCAATTTACTTTCCGAGCTCAGGCGCCCTTCGGACACTTGATTCAGGTAATTGGCAATTTCCAACTCCATACTGTCACTGATATTCTCGTATTTCTCCACACGGCTGAACACTTTGTTAAAATCATCATCCTTCTCCGTATGCAGCAGATCCTGCACCATTCCAAACATACGGTGGGTGCGTTCGGCAAAAAGGTGTATCTCCTTGCTTGCCTGCAGAATGGAAAGCTCCGCCGTAGAAAGCATACCTCCCGAAATAAAGCGCAAGCGATATTCCTCATCCTGTTCCTTCATCGGAATGATGGCGCAGACCGTGCGTTCAATGAACTTCACGAACCATATCAATATCAACACGTTGCAGATGTTGAAACAAGTATGGAATGCAGAAAGCTTGAAGGATACAGCCACAGCCGGGTCTTTAGTACCCATTACGTTCTCCACAAACCACGACACAGCTCCGGTCAGGGGATGAAAGAGGCACAACACCCATATCACACCGAATACATTGAATACCAAATGAGCCAAGGCAGCCCTCCTCGCCTGCGTATTTCCGGTCAGCGCCGCAAGGTTGGCCGTGATAGTCGTACCGATATTCTCGCCCAGCACCAACGCCGCTCCCAGTTCGAAGCTGATCCAACCGTTGGCACACATGATAAGCGTAATGGCCATGGTAGCTGCAGATGCCTGCACAATCATCGTCAGTATCGTACCGATACCTACAAAAAGAAGTATGGAGAAAAAGCCCATGTCGGTATAATCCTGCACAAACGACAGCATATCCGGGTTCTGGCTCAGGTCGGGAGCATTGTCTTTCAGATAGGAAAGCCCCATGAACAAGAATGAGAAACCGAAAATAAACTCACCGACAGACTTGCGGTTACTTTTTTGAGAAAAGAGAAGAGGAATGCCGAAAGCAAGAAGAGGAAGAGCAAAGGCGGCAATGTCCACCTGGAAGCCTAAAGCTGAAATAATCCATGCCGTAACAGTCGTACCTATATTAGCGCCCATTATGACACCTATGGACTGCGAAAGCGTCAACAACCCAGCGTTGACAAAACTCACAACCATCACCGTAGTTGCAGAGGAAGATTGCACAAGTGCCGTAATCAGCACGCCCGTTAAAACACCGGTCACCCTGTTGGTCGTCATCGCGGTCAATATCCTCCGCAATCTGTCACCGGCAAATTTTTGAAGCCCCTCGCTCATAATCTTCATTCCATAGAGGAACAACGCCAATGAGCCGAGCAGCTTTAAAAAATCATAAAAAGAATATTCCATCTTTAATTATTTAAGGTGTTTCATTCCTTCATGTGTTATAATGTCCTATATTTATCGTGTCAACCCACTAAAAACAAGACATCATGAAACACATGTTACAAATTTGTTGCAAAAATAATAATATTTCTAAAGAATTCCCTATCGGGAGCTCACTTTCGGATATTTATTACGGTTTTAATCTTAATTTTCCCTATCAGGTAGTCAGCGCCAAAGTAAATAACCGTTCTGAAGGACTCAATTTCCGGGTCTACAACAATAAAGATGTTGAATTTTTGGATGTACGGGATTCTTCCGGTATGCGTACATATGTCCGTTCACTTTGCTTTATCCTGTACAAGGCTGTCAATGAATTGTTTCCGGATGGAAAACTGTTTGTGGAGCATCCCGTATCCAGGCTATTTCTGCAATCTCCGCATCGGGCGTCCCATTGAGCTGGAAGACGTATCGGCCATAAAAAGACGGATGCAGGAAATCATAGCGGAAGATATTCCATTCCGCCGCACCGAATGTCATACCACCGAAGCCGTACGCGTATTCAGCGAACGGGGCATGAACGACAAGGTGAAGCTGCTGGAAACTTCCGGTTCCCTGTATACCTACTACTACACACTGGGTGATACCGTGGACTATTACTACGGCAACTTGCTGCCCAGTACCGGATATATCTGGCTGTTCGACATCGTGAAGTATTACGACGGCCTGCTGCTACGCATCCCCAACAAGGAAAACCCGAATATCCTGGAGGAAGTGGTGAAGCAGGAGAAAATGCTCGACGTATTCAAGGAACACCTGCGCTGGAACTATATCATGGGGCTGAGCAATGTGGGTGATTTCAACCTGGCTTGCGAAAAAGGGCATGCCACCGACCTCATCAACGTGGCCGAAGCCCTACAGGAGAAAAAGATAGCCCAAATAGCCGACGCCATTTACCACCGCGGCGAAAATGGCAACCGGGTGAAGCTCGTGCTCATCTCCGGGCCCTCATCCTCCGGAAAGACAACCTTCAGCAAGCGGCTCAGCGTGCAACTGATGACCAACGGCCTGCGCCCTTACCCCATCTCGCTGGACAACTATTTCGTAGACCGTGAAGACACCCCCCGTGACGAAAACGGGAACTACGACTACGAATCACTCTACGCCCTCGACCTCGAACTCTTCAACGCCCAGTTGCAAGCATTGCTCCGTGGCGAAGAAGTGGAGCTGCCCCGCTTCAACTTCACCCTCGGAAAGAAAGAATACAAAGGTGACAAACTGCGTATCGACGAACAGACTATCCTCATTCTGGAAGGCATCCATGCCCTGAATCCCGAACTGACAACACAGATTCCCGCCGCCAGCAAATACAAGATTTACGTATCTGCCCTGACGACCATCTCGCTGGACGACCACAACTGGATTCCCACAACGGACAACCGGCTGCTGCGCCGCATCATCCGCGACTTCAACTACCGCGGCTACTCGGCACAAGAAACCATCTCGCGCTGGCCAAGTGTGCGTGCCGGCGAGGACAAGTGGATATTCCCCTATCAGGAAAACGCCGATGTCATGTTCAACTCCGCCCTATTGTTCGAATTTGCCGTGCTCCGCTGCCATGCAGAGCCCATCCTCACCAGTGTTCCGCGCAACTGTCCGGAATATGCGGAAGCCTACCGGCTACTGAAATTCATCAAGTATTTCACTCCCGTGCAGGACAAAGAAATCCCGCCTACATCCTTGCTGAGAGAATTTTTAGGAGGCAGCAGTTTTAAGTACTGAGCTTTTATTCTACCTTTATAAACAAACTTACGTATGAAGAAAATAATTCCGATGCTTCTGCTGACCGCCTTATGTATTTGTAACCAGATACATGCACAGAGTTCTGCAGACGAACTGATGAGCCAAGCTCAGGAAAAGCTCACGAAAAAGGAATACACCCAAGCCCGCTACCTCTTCCTGCAAGCCTACAATGCTTTTGCCACGCAAGATAAGTATGCCCGGACGGTGGAATGCGGCATCAACGCCAGCGCCCTCTACCACCGTGAGAACTATTACAAGGAAGCCTTCGAGCTGCTGCGTGGCATCGAACAAGCGGTGGCTGCCGGTGAACGGAAAACGGGAAAGGCCATGCCCGACTTGCGTTTCCGCATCAACAAGGAGCGCCTGCAAATGTATATCGACCTGAAGAACCCGGCCCGCGCCAAAGAACAACTGACCCGCCTGGAAGAAAGCGCCAAGGCTTCCCGCAACGATTCCCTGAGCAACGACTTCCTCTACACGCAGGCCGACTATTATTACACCTTCGGCATGAATGCGCAAGGTGACGCGGCAATCAACCGCCTGATAGGGCAATACAAGGAACAAAAAAACTATGCCAAAGTGGACGAATGCTACAAGACGCTCATCGGCATAGCCCGCAAGGCAAACAATGCCGCACTGGTGGCACGCACCTATGACAAGTATATCCTTTGGAACGACTCCGTAAAAGCGCTTACCGCACAGGATGAGCTGAATGTCTTGAAGAAGAAGTACGACGAAAGCCTTGCCACCATCCGCGAGAAGGACGGTTCTCTGAGCGCCAAGCAGTACATCATCATCGGGCTCTGCATACTGGCCGCCATCCTTGCCGCAGCCTTGGTATCCGGCGCCATCGTGCTATTGCGCTTCGTCGTCCTTACCCGCAAGCAGAAGAAGGCCATCAGCATCGCCAACGAGCACAACGAGCTGAAAACAAAATTCATCCGGAATATATCCGTCCAGATGGGACCTACGCTGGATACGCTCGACGCTTCACTGCCGGGAGTAAAAGCCTTGCATACATTCTCCGATCACATCCAGGAACTGTCCGAGCTGGAAAACACCTTGTCCGAGCCCTACGAAATGCAGGAAAAGAACATCGCCGCTTTCTGCGAAGGCATTATGGACAAAATCAAGGGAATGACGCAAGAGGATGTCACTCTGACCGTCAACGCCCCCAAACTGAATGTGAAAATCAATCCCGAACAACTGGAACGCATCTTGCTTCACCTGTTGGAGAACGCCGCCCGGTACACCCCTGCCGGAGGAAAGATATGGCTGGACTTCAAGAAACGCGGTGCGCATACCCACCAATTCATCGTCAGTGATACCGGTTGCGGCATTCCCGAAGAGCAACGCGGAAACATCTTCAAGCCTTTCACCGAAGTGAAAGACCTGACACAAGGAGACGGCCTGGGACTGCCCATCTGCTCACTGATTGCCACCAAGATGAACGGCAGCCTGATGCTGGACACCGGATACACCAAAGGGGCACGGTTCGTACTGGAGCTGCATACCTGATAGCACCCATGCCGTTCTTTGGCAATCATGGAAGAGGAAGCAGCGGTACGAGGTCACCTGTCTATCCATTCCTTATCAGCAAGCCGTGCAAGTGAATCTGATAGCAAGCATCGCCCGGGAGTATTACACTTGCGCCTTGCTCCATTCGCAACTCATGCTTGCCAATCAGTCGATAGACGTTTGGAATGAAACCGTGAGGGCTATGAAGGCGTTCATGGAAGAAGGGCAATACACCGATGCTGCAGTTTCGCAAGCAGAGGCGAGCCGAGAACAGGTGAAGGTCACTGCCATTGATTTGGAACAACAAATCCGGGAGAGCATGAATGCGATAAAAATACTTGTAGGGGATAGTGCAAATGCTGTAGCGCTCGCATTCCATGCAGGCGACTTCGATGAGAGCCCCAAACAGCTTCAAAGCGCTTCAAAGTTAACGGGTATCAACCTTGCATCAAGCCAAGGCATTCCATTGTCTCGTCTTTCTGCCCGTCCTGACGTTCGCCAAGCAGAGATGAACCTGGCAGCGTCTGTCTATGCGGTCAAGGAAGCAAGGGCGGCTTTCTATCCATCCATCACCCTGTCGGGCACGGCAGGATGGACAAACTCAGCGGGTATGATAGTCAATCCCGGCAAGATGCTTTTTGAAGCCATTGCCTCGCTGACACAACCAATCTTCCAAAACGGCCGTTTGAAAGCCGACTTGAAAATAAAGCAGTCGCAGCAAGAGGAAGCTCGCCTCCAATTCCAGCAGGCCCTCTTGAATGCAGGAGTCGAAGTGAACAATGCCTTGACCCAAGTCCAGACTTACAACGCCAAATCCGTTTTGTTGGAGAACCAAGTAAAATCCCTGGAGCGCACTGTGAAGTCCACCCGCCCGCTCCAAGAGAATGGCAGCAGCAATTACCTCGAAGTCTTGACAGCCCAAGAGAACCTACTCTCAGCCCAAATGGCGGCACTGCAAAATGATTTTATGAAGGTCGCCTCTATTATCGCCCTCTATCAGGCGATATTATAAGCCCGGCATGAGATGTAAAGAAGCATCACTTCACGGCTAACAACATTAGAAAAAACACAAACAAACAAGAACAAGCTAAACAAAAAACATTATCTTTGCAAGATACCAAGCTGTAGGCTACATGAAAAGACGAACAACAGCCCTTATGGCCATACTGACCGTACTATTGGTAGCCTGCAACGGTAAGACAGACTACAATACACAATTGGCATGGGCTGACTCGCTGATGGCTTCACAGCCGGACAGCGCACTGCACATGCTGGAAAACATGCCTGCCGACAGTCTGAGAACAGAAGCAGACCGTGCCTACCATGCACTGCTGCTGACACAGGCACGGGACAAAAATTACATAGTGCAGACGGATGATTCGCTGATACAAGTGGCCGTACGGTACTATGATGCACATGAGATTGCCCCACTGCAAGCACGGGCATACTACTATTGGGGAAGTTTTTATAGAGATAAAAACAACTATTCCCAAGCTTTAGACAAATATGACATAGCCTTGTCACACATCAACGACCGTCCGGAAAACGCGGAGCTAAAGGCCTCCTTGTACAGCAACCTCGGCTATCTGTACTATACACAAGACCTTAATTGCGAAGCAGATTCCATCTACCAGCAGGCAGAACTATTGGCCAAATCGCAAAAAGACACTGTCTCCTTGTGCTATGCCCTGTCACAGCGAGGAATGATAAGCCTTGAACAAGGGAAAAAGTATTATCCGAAAGCAGAGCAACAGATACTGCAGGCCTTGTCTATTGGCAAAGTATCCTCTGACAGTACAATATTAGTGCCTATCTACCACTCTCTGAGTGTGCTCTACAATCTTATGCCCAAGCCAGGACAAGCATTGCAATATGCACGCCTCAACTATGCTTGCCTGAAAGACACCCTGCACTGCTACAGAACATTCCTGCTGCTGGGCAATGCATATTTCCTAAACGACCAATATGATTCTGCCGACATTTTCCTACAAAAAATATTCAAAGCAGAAAGATACTATGACACTAAAGTAGATGCTTGCATGCGTTTGTCGGAAATAGCACAAAAAAAAGGGGATTTGGAAACATCTATTCTTTGGGAAAGAAAGCGGGCAAGGTATCAAGACAGTGCACGAATTAATCAGCAAGGACATAGTATTCTCAATGTCATCATTGCACACGAAAGGAATAATAATCAAACAATATCAGAGCGAAGCACACGTATCCTCTGTACAGTAAGCTCTATTTTTCTTGCCATAAGCTTCATCTGCATATTCTATTTCAGAAAGAAATACCTACAGCATAAAGCTGAAAAAAAAGAATGGAAAGAAAGACTACAAACAGAAATTACCCAAGCAAATTTAAAGAAACAAGAACTTGCCGAGAAAGAGCAGGGGAATATACCCTTGCAAGAGAAAAACAACCAACTGACTTTGGGGAAGCAAGCCTATACGGAAAATGGATACAAGACTTCTACACTCTATACTAAAGTGTCCCGGATAGCCAAAGACCTCCCAAAAGTAGAAACAGAAGAGAATCTGAATGAAGAAGAGTGGAGTCAGTTCATAGCCCTTACAAATGCCGGATGGTATGGAATCATCACCTATCTTGATGAGAAATATAATCTGTCTGCAGAAGAAATCCGGATATGCTGCCTCTATTTAGCGCAAGTTCCCGTCATGCACATGGGGCATTTCCTTCATATACAATCTCGCACTACTGTCCAAACAAAATCGAAAGACATTCTATTGAAAATGAAAGCGCCTCAAGGATTGTCTTTGAAAAATGCACTATTTTCTCTGGCAGAACAGTTAAAAAGCAGCTATTAAGGCATTTTTTGGGCACTCCAAGATAAAAATTGGGCACTTTTTGGGCAGTGACGAATCATCAGGACTCCTAACTTTGCAATACAAGAAACACCAAAAGTACCTATATATGAAAACACTAAAAGTATTAATCTTTATCCTATTCTTCTGTAACGGCCTTTCCACTTCGACTGCCCAGAAATGCCAAACCAATGCAGGAACAATTGTACTGACAAGCTATCCGATAAAAACCAAAGACTGTACCGGAAGCACAAGCGAGGAAGGACTTCCCATCAAACGCAGCATCCAACGACAAATAGCGGATGCTTACCTATATAATGATGTAGTAAATATCAGCTTCAATGAAAACATTGAAGTTGTCAATGTCACTATCACCAATGAATCTACCGGCGAAACTGTCTATTCAGAAGTACACAATAGTCCTGCTACTCTTAGTATAGATCTAAACGGCGAAAACTGTAGCAACTATCTCATCGAGATAGAAGCGGACGATGTTTATATGACAGGGACATTCAAGTTATGATATTTCGTGCACTAAAATATAAGCGGAATCGAAAAGCTTTAATAGAGTAGAGTTAATTCTTAGTTTAAGTATTATGAACTTTAATGAATTGAAAAAGATTGCTCTCAACAAAACTCAGATGAAAGCAATCAAAGGAGGAGGAAATTGTGGTGCTGTATCCAGAAGTGGTAGTGTCATTTGCAATGTTTCAAAAGCACAAGCTCTATTTTGGGCTGTTGGTGAGGGAGCTCATTGGTGTTGTGACAGTTGCGGTAGCAGTAGTTATTGCTAACGGTTCTTAGGGAGAGAATAGGATTTACATTAGCTCCTTGTTCTCGGTTCGCATATGCGAATGTTACTAAAAGAATGAAAACGAAGTAACTTTTCAGTCAATTTCGTTTTCATTCTTACAACATTTTCACTCTCCAACTAAAAAACATGAAAAAAAACAATATTTCTCAAACCGTCCTATTTGTACTCTTAATATTCTTTGCATCATGCAAAGCTGACAAAGCACAATCTGAAAATGAAAGTAAAGCAATAGTTGTTTGTTTTGATAGATACACCCCTAAGCCTTACAAAACGGCAGGAGGAATAGCCCACCTGCCAATACCGAAAGTATCTTATATGGACAATAAAGGAAACTTGGTTCGTTACACGCCCCAAACAAGTGCTGATACAATCGTTTTTACCTCTGTCGATGCCTTTGCCGAATTAGCACTAAGTTATCACGACTTTGAATATATTTATTTCCCAATAGTACAAGGAGATACCGTTACCATCACTATGGACAGCCAAGATTATCCTCTTCTTAGCAGCAAATATCATCCAGAACGCAACAGAATCTATAATATGAACTATGAATTGCGGAAAGGGAGGACACACTCCGACTTAGAAGCAAAAACATGTTTGGGAAGCGACTGGGTGCGGATTGCTCAAACCATTGACGTGATACGAGCCAACAACTGGACCTCGCTTTTGGCAGACTACTGTCCTTTGGACTCGTTGCATTCTATGTTCAATAGTCACAAAGCAGCATATACAGACACCATCAACCTCTTTAAGCAACAGCAAATCATCTCGGACAAGATATACAATCACTATCAATACCTGCTTGCTCTGAAAGACTATGAATCCCGGCGGATGTTGAATGAGGACACCGCCTTCTACCACCGAATGGAAGCCGGTATTTCCGATGAGTATGCCTCCTATCCTTCATACCATGAATATCTGGACTACTACCTATGGTTTTTCAACCAGCATATTCCGACAATACGCAAATCCCAGGGAGGAAGCAACGACTGGCGACAAACCTTTGAAGAACTATCTGCTAAACCATTTCAACCCAAATCAATGCAAATCCTGCTAAAACGTTGCATCGGGGAAATCAGAGAGAATTTTTCCGCACAAGACATCAATCACTATCTCGACAAATACCTCCAGGCTACCCAAGATACAACGCTATACAACAATATCAAAGAGCAATACAACCTTTCTGCCGATGCCAACCAATTACTGTTGGAGGACATGCAGGGCAAGACTACCAACCTGAGCCTGCTACTGAAAAAGCACAAAGGCAAAGTAATTTATGTGGATTTTTGGGCAAGCTGGTGTGTGCCATGCTGTGAAGAAATGACTCCTTCGGCAAAACTCAGGGGGTTGTATAAAGGGAAAGATGTGGCATTTGTTTATCTGGCCTACAACGACACGAAAAGTAGCTGGGAAAAGGCTGCAAAGCAAGAAGGCTTGGCAGAGATAGAAAACAATTTTATCATCACTAATTCCAAAAACAGCAAGACCTTAGAAGCAATCAAGTTAGAACTGATTCCTCGCTATATCATTTTTGACAAGCAAGGCAGCCTTGTCGAAATGAATGCCCCAAGACCAAGCGACAAACAAGCTACAATAATAATAAACAAGTATTTAAAACAATAAATTAACGAAATGAATGCACACCAGAAAATAATAAAAGATAATGCAAGGAGCATTCTAAAGATCATCACGAATCATTATGGTGTCAAGTACTCTGCTGCATTATATCAAATATTAAAAGAGCATCCAGATTTCCCCAGCTTCCTCTCTTTCCAATATATGTTACGCAGAATGGGCAAAGATAGTTTTGCCATACACACCAGTTATGAAGAACTGACAAAAATGCCTGCTCCTTTCATCATCCACGGCACAACAAATGTAGACTTATTCTTATTCGTAACGAAAGCCACTGCCAAATCAGTTCAAATCATTGATGAGAAGGGAAGAACAGAAAGTATAAAAAAAGAAGATCTTGTAAGAATGTGGGACGGCAACATTCTCATTATTGACAATCTACCAGGAAAAATCAACATATCGTTAAAAAGTAAATTTGATATTTTTATCAAATTAGCGAAATATCCTTTCTTCATATTGTGTTTAGTAGTCCTATGTACCTATTTACTGACCCTAAAAGGTGTAGGAGACTTTCTTTTTTATATCTATTTTTTAGGCGTATTAGGAGGATTGGGCACGTCTATTCTTTTGTTTATAGAACAAATCGACAAATATAATATACATATTAAAAGATTATGTTCATCTAATGAAAGTAAAAGTAAAATAGATTGCTCATCGATATTAGATTTTAAAGATGCTTATTTTATGGGGCTTATTTCTTGGAGTGACATCGGATTTGTATATTTCACATTTCTTTTAATCCTATTGTTTGTTTTACCATTCAGTACATCACAAGCGTTTATCAACATCCTCTCTTTATTTAGCATTGGATATGTATGTTATTCACTATTCTATCAAAAAGTTATAGCACAAAAATGGTGTACACTTTGCCTTTCTGTACAAGCTGTTTTTATCTTTTTGTTTATATTAAGTATATATACCGTAACAATCAATGACATCCATGAACTATTAAACACTAAATCCGTAATGGATATTATAATAATATTCTTAATGACAATATCTACGTATGCAGTCATCAAACCGTTAGTTGCTACTCGAAAGGAATATACCGCCTTAAAAAAGAAATTCAACGAACTTATATATGATGAGAACATTACACAATACCTTTTCCAACAAGAACTTCATTTTATGGATATAGACAAGGTAAACAAATTATCTATAGGAAATAAAGATGCAGAGACTTGTATTACTGTAGTTTTCAGTCCTGTCTGCGTTTCTTGCATAAAAGAGCTGCAAACACTGATTCCCATTTTTCAAAGAAAAGATAGCATCAAGTTGAATTTGATATTCCTGTTGGACAAAAAGAAACATCCGGAGTCTTTAATAATAGCAAAACACTTACTTTCTGATTATCATAAGTCTCCGGAACAATTCGTAACCATATTACAAAAGTATGTTGATGACTACCCTATCAGTAAGAATAAAATCATGCAGGATACTAAGTTTTTGCAAGAAGCTCCTCAATATGATTCTTATATTAATGCGCAAGAAAAATGGTGCAGAAATCACAAGCTTTATAGTACACCCATCTTATTTATTAACGGGAATAAACTGCCAAGCTATTACAACTTTAAAGATATAGACTACTTATATAGTTAATGAAATTAAATGAAACCCTTCCCCCACTATACCCAGCACGACGTCATGGACTGTGGTCCCACCTGCCTCCGCATGGTTGCCGCTTTCTATGGCAAGCGTTATTCTTTGGAAGGGTTGAGAAAAAAATCGTTCATCACCCGCGAAGGCGTATCCATGCTGGGCATCAGCGAGGCGGCAGAAAAAATTGGATTTCGGAGCATCTGTGTGCAGGTGAGTTACAAGATGTTGCAGGAAGCCCCCTTCCCTTGTATCGTCCACTGGAACCAGCAACATTTTGTCGTAGTCTACCGAATGAACGGCAAGCACGTATGGGTGGCCGACCCCGGAGCAGGCAAGTTGAAATACACCCAGGAGGAATTCTGCCGTTGCTGGCTCAGCACCAAGAAGGACGGAGAAGATACGGGAGTGGCACTGTTGCTGGAACCTACACCCGAATTCTATGCACAAGAAGATGAGGGGGAAAAGACAACCTATAAAGGCTTCGGCTTCCTCTATTCTTACTTGCGCCCCTACAAGCAACTGGTGGGACAACTGTTGCTGGGGCTGCTGCTGGGCAGCATGATACAACTGATGCTCCCCTTCCTCACGCAGAGCATCGTGGATTTCGGCATCAACAACCAGAACCTCGGCTTCATCTATCTGGTGCTCATTGCCCAGCTGATGCTGGCCTTCAGCAGCAGCGCCGTGGAGTTTATCCGCGGATGGATATTGCTGCACCTGGGAACACGCATCAACATCGCCCTGATTTCGGACTTCCTCGTCAAGCTGATGAAACTCCCCATGGGCTACTTCGACACCAAGATGACGGGCGACATACTGCAACGCATCAACGACCATACGCGCATACAGAACTTCCTGACCGGTAGCAGCCTCAGCGTGGTGTTCTCCACCTTCAACATCCTGATATTCGGCATCGTGCTGCTGGTGTACAGCAGTATGATTTTCCTTATCTTCATGGGAGGAAGCGCACTCTACATCGCCTACGTCTGGCTCTTCATGAAGAAACGGGCAGAACTGGACCACAAGCGGTTTGCCCAGCAGAGCGCCAACCAAAGCACGGTGGTGCAACTGGTGAACGGCATGCAGGAAATAAAGCTGAGCGCCTGCGAACAGCAGAAACGCTGGGAATGGGAACGCATACAGGCGCGGTTGTTCAAAGTGAACATCCGGAGCCTTGCGCTACGACAGTACCAAGACTCGGGAGCGGTACTGATAAACCAAACCAAGAACATCGTAATCACGGGACTGGTGGCATCGCTCGTGGTGAAAGGGGAAATGACGCTGGGCATGATGCTCTCCGTGCAATACATCATCGGGCAGCTGAACAGTCCGGTCAACGAGCTCATCACCTTTGCCCGCGACATGCAGGATGCACGCCTCAGCACAAACCGCCTGGGCGAAGTGCGGGACAGCCCCGATGAAGAGGATCCTGCAAAAGAGTTGATAAGGGAGATACCGGCAGGGAAAGGCCTGCGGATGGAAAACCTGAGCTTCAAATACGACCCGCTCAGCGAAACGCCCACGCTGGACAACATCAGCCTGGAACTTGCATCGGGCAAGCAGACGGCCATCGTAGGCATGAGCGGGAGTGGAAAGACCACACTGGTGAAACTGCTGCTGGGATTCTATCCGCCTGCAAGCGGACAAATCCTGCTGGGAGGCACCCCGCTGGAGAACTTCAGCATCCGCGAGTGGCGCAAGCAGTGCGGCGTAGTGATGCAGGATGGCTTCATCTTCTCGGACAGCATCGCGGGAAACATCGCCCCCGGCGTGGAACACATCGACAAGGAGCGTCTGCGCCATGCGGCGGAAGTGGCAAACATACATGGATTCATCGAGGGACTGCCGCTGGGCTACAGCACCCGGATAGGACAGGAAGGGCATGGATTGAGCCAGGGGCAAAAACAGCGCATCCTCATTGCCCGCGCCGTGTACAAGAACCCGGGATTCATCTTCTTCGACGAGGCCACCAACGCACTGGATGCCAACAACGAGCGCATCATCATGGAGAACCTGCAACGCTTTTTCGAAGGCAGGACATCGGTAGTGGTGGCGCACCGGCTGAGCACCGTACGCCGTGCCGACCGGATAGTGGTGATAGAACAGGGACGGATTGCGGAAACGGGAACGCATGAGGAACTGACTGCACGGGAGGGAAGGTATTATAAATTGGTAAAGAATCAACTGGAACTTTGAGAATGGAGAATTGGGAATGAAGGGGTCGGAAAGGGAAATAGAGTTGCGGAACGAGGAAGTGCAAGAGATACTGACACGACCGCCGCATGCACTGGTACGGTGGGGCATCACGGTGTTCTTCGTCGTGCTGGTGCTCTTCTTCACGGGAGGGTACTTCTTCAAGTATCCCGATGTGATAAGCGCATCCGTCACTGTCACAACCGAACACCCGCCGATATGGATGGTGGCACGGGGAAGTGGAAAGATAAAGGAGGTGTACCACAAGGACCGGGATTCCGTGTGGACAGGAAACATCATCGCTGCGCTGGAGAATCCCGCCGTGACGGAAGACGTGCTACGCCTGAAGGAGCGACTGGCATCCTTCAATCCGGCAGACAGCAACGCCTGCACCGCTCAATTCCCGGAGAGTCTCTCTCTGGGAAGCATACAGAATGCCTATGCGTCTTTCTTGAAAAGCCTGACGGACTACCGCAACTTCCTCTCACTGAATCTGTATGAACAGAAGATGGAGGCCACCCACCGGGAGTTGCAGGAATACCGCAACTACATCGCCCACCTGAACAGGCAAGCGGAACTGGACAAGGAACAAGTACGGATAGCATCTACCGTGCACAACCGCGAGAAGAAACTCTTCGACGAGGGGCTGACTGCACAGTCGGAATACGAGGAAGCCAAACTGACATTCCTGAACAAGCAGCAGAACCGGGAGCAACTGATGACCTCACTGTCTTCCGCCCGGATACAGGAAGCGCAGTTGCAACAGAGCATCATCGAAACACAGATGGAGCAAAGCCGGGAGTCCAACAATCTGGATATAGCCCTGAAAACTGCCTACAACGAATTGCTGGTAAGCATCAACGATTGGGAGTTGGCCTATCTCTTTGTCAGTCCGGCAAGCGGCATACTCTCCTACAACCACATCTGGCAAAAGAACCAGAACGTCGGTAGCGGTGACAAAGTGTTCTCCATCGTAGCCCAAGACCCGGGAAGTATCATCGGAAAAATAAAGCTTCCCGCCGGAGGGTCGGGCAAAGTAATGCCCGGACAGCGGGTAAACATCAGTGTAACCGGTTATCCATACATGGAATTCGGTTTCCTTACGGGGAAAGTAGTATCTGTTTCACTGCTGGCAGACGAGGAAAACACCTATACGGTCACCGTGAATTTACCACAGGATTTACGTACTTCGTATGGCAGGACTTTGGAATTCAAGGGAGAACTGACCGGCACGGCCGAAGTGATGACAGACGAACGGAGTGTGACCGAAAGACTGTTCAGTCCGCTGAGGTATTTGTGGGAGAAGTATCTGTAAAAGGATAGCGAAAGTTTGAAGTATAATTAAAACTTTTCGACCTATGAACTTTTAAACCTCCCCTTCTTTAAAAGCAATAAAGCCTGCCACATTCCTCACAAGATGCGGCAGGCTCTATCATTATATATTTAGATGAATCAGCGCAGTGCCTCCACCTCTTCCGGTGTCAGCGGAATCTTCTTGCCCAAACGGCGTGCACCTGTTTCCGTAATCAGATAATCCTCTTCATTGCGGATGCCGCCGAAATTGCGGTATTCTTCCACCTTATCGTAATTGATAAAGTCCATGAACTTCTTCTCTCCCTTCCAAAGGTCAATCAGTTCGGGGATGAAATAAATGCCCGGCTCAACCGTATGTACAAAGCCCGATTCCAGAGGGATGGCAAGGCGCTGGCTCTTGCGACCGAACTGCGTGCTCTTGGGCTGACCGTCATAGCCTACCCAAAGTTCACCCAAGTTCTCCATATCGTGTACGTCCAGTCCCATCATGTGTCCCAGTCCGTGAGGATAGAACAAGGCATGTGCCCCTTCGCGTACGGCATCTTCGGCATTGCCTTTCATCAGGCCCAACTCCTTCAGCCCTTCCACCATCACTTGGGCAGAAAGTTCGTATACCTTCATATAGGGAATGCCCGGACGAAGTGCTTTGACAGACTCCAAATGCATCGCGTTCTGAATTTCATAAACGGCACGCTGGCGGGAAGTAAAGGTCTTGTCGGCAGGAACCGTAGAAGACATATCGCCGCAATAGCCCGAAGGAAGCTCGGCACCGGCATCAATCAGGAATAAATCTCCCGGTTTCACTTTATTGCCATGATAGTGGTTATGCAGGGTCTGACCGTTGACGGTGGCAATCGTGGCAAAAGACAGTTCGCAGTTGTTCATCTCGGCGATGCGGTTCATTTCGGCCACAACTTCATACTCGTACATACCCGGACGAAGCACCTTCATGGCTGTGATGTGCATATCGGCAGTCACGTCGCACGCCTTTTCGATCTCCGCGATTTCCTCTGCCGACTTATAGTTGCGCTGTGCCACCACCGCACGGATAAACGGTACGGAACCTTCCTGATGTGCAGGAGGAATACCCAGCCAGTCCATCAGTTTCAACTTATGCTCGGCACGATAGGGAGGCAAATAATGGATGGTCTGCCCTTTCTGTACGGCCTTATGCAGATAACCGGCAAGGTCGGCAAAAGGGCGGGTTTCGGAAATGCCCACGGCAGAAGCCTTTTCGTGAAGGGTGGGCTGAGTACCCATCCATACAATATGGTCGATGGTCAACTCATCACCGAAAATGATTTCTTTATCTTCATCTATGTCGATGATGGCCGACAGCCCGGCAAACGACAAGCCGAAATAGTAGAGAAAAGTGGAATCCTGACGGTAACGGAAAGTATTGTCCTCATAGTTCAACCCTTGTTCATCGTTACCCAAAAACAGTAATACTCCGGAGCCGATGTTTTTTTTCAGCTGGGCCCTGCGCTGCACATACGTTTCTTTAGCAAACATAACATTCCATTTTTAGTAGTTCTATGGCAAAGATAGGAACAAAAATGCAACCAAGCTCCCGCTTTCTTGTTAAATATCGTATGAGAAGATTTCACGTTCCCGAACTATTCACTATTTTTGCGGTAGAAATTTTCCCATATCCGTAATTTGTAATTTATAAAGTATGGCACAAGGTTCCCGACAAATACAGACCCAAGCGCAACAGCAGATACAGACGCTGTCGCCGCAACAGATTCTGGTAGTAAAGCTGCTGGAACTCCCCGCCGTGGAGCTGGAAGACCGCGTACGTGCCGAACTTCTGGAGAATCCGGCACTGGAAGAGGGCAAGGCAGAGACTCCCGACGATGAATATCCCGACACTTCCGATACGGAAAACGGGTCAGAAGATGGTGGAGACACCAGCTATGATTCTTTAAGCGACTATCTGAACGAAGACGATATCCCCGACTACAAATTGCAGGAAAACAACCGTAGCAAAGGTGAACAGGCTGAAGAAATACCTTTCTCCGATGCTACTTCTTTTTACGAAACTCTGAAGGAGCAACTAAGCGAACGTGACCTGACCGAGCATCAGCGTGAACTGGCGGAATATCTGATCGGATCATTGGATGACGACGGCCTGCTACGTAAGTCTCTGGATAGCATCTGTGATGAACTTGCCATCTACGCCGGCATCGAATGCACCCAGGAGGAATTGGAAGAAGCACTGAAGATTATCCAGGACTTTGACCCCGCCGGACTTGGCGCACGCAACCTGCAAGAATGCCTGCTCATTCAGATTCATCGCAAGATAGAGCAACAGCACTTCACCCCGAACCCTCTACTTTATATAGAAGAAGCGATCATCTCCGAATGTTACGAAGAATTCACCCGTAAGCATTGGGACAAGATACAGCAGAAGCTCGGACTGGAAGAAGACGCTTTTGAACAGGCTATCAAAGAGATCTGCAAACTCAATCCGCGTCCGGGTGCCTCCCTGGGTGAAGCCATCGGCCGGAACATGCAACAGATCATCCCCGACTTCATTGTAGATACATACGACGACGGTACCATCAATCTGGCT